>CAYZCY010000001.1:0-27233 GCA_964477115.1 uncultured Eggerthellaceae bacterium
ACACGATGGTACAATGAGCTTATGACAAACACGACTCAAATCAACCTGACCGCTCCCTCAAGCGTTAGCATGGCCCTCATCGTCGGTGAGGCGGACTCCATCCTTCGCCTTCTGCAGGACACCTACGCTGCGCGCATCACCGTTAGGGGCGATACGATCGTGCTCGAAGGCGATCCCATCGAAGTGCAAACGCTTACCGCGCTGTTCTCCGATTTGATCAAGCTTGTCGAAAGCGGCGAAGTCCCCACGCTTTCCTACGTACAACGCTCAATTGACCTTCTGCGAACGGCGGAGTATTCTCCGACGGCCTTGCGAGAGGACATTCTGCTTACCTACCGCGGCAAGGCCATTCGCCCTAAAACCTCAGGTCAGAAGCGTTACGTTGATGCCATTCGAAACAACACCATTACCTTTGGCATAGGACCTGCCGGCACGGGCAAGACCTATCTTGCCATGGCTATGGCGGTTGCTGCGCTTAAACGCAAGGAAGTTGGACGCATCATCCTCACGCGTCCCATTGTCGAGGCGGGGGAGAACCTGGGTTTTCTTCCGGGCACGCTTCATGAGAAGGTGGATCCCTATATTCGCCCACTCTACGACGCCCTCTACGACATGACCGACATGGAGCGCGCCAACGTTCTCATAGAGAACGGCACTATCGAGATTGCACCTTTGGCCTTCATGCGCGGTCGTACCTTAAACGACAGCTTCATCATTTTGGATGAGGCGCAAAACACAACGTCCGAGCAGATGAAGATGTTTCTTACCCGCCTGGGTTTTGGCTCTAAGATCGTCGTAACGGGCGATATCAGCCAGATTGACCTCGGTAAGGTCACCTCGGGTCTCAGGCAGGTCCGTCCCATTCTCGAAGGCTTGAATGATATAGCGTTCTGTGATTTTACGGGCAAGGATGTCGTTCGCCACTCTCTTGTGGCAAAGATCGTCGCCGCCTACGACAAGGCAGCGGGAAAGGCCTAAACCATGGAGATTCTCATCGACTACCGCTATCGTGAAGAAGATCTCGTAGGACTGCCGATCGATTCTTTGTGCTGTTTCGTTCTCGAGCGGGAAGAAAAGCCTGAAAACGCCGAAGTGTCGGTCAGCTTCGTTGACGATGCGGAGATCGCTCAGCTCAACGAAGAGTATCGCGGCAAAGTTGGTCCGACCGACGTCCTTTCCTTCGAGTGCGATAACCTTGAAGACGAGATGAGCGGCTTTGGGTTTGAAGAGGATATTTACGAACTCGGCGACATCGTTATCGCAGTCGACGTTGCCGAGCGTCAAACCAAGGAATTCGGCACCAACTTCGAAGAGGAGATCACCCTGCTTCTGGTGCACGGCTTGCTTCACCTGTGTGGATATGACCACATTGAAGACGACGAAGCTGAAATCATGGAGGCTCGCGAAGCCGAACTGATTGCCGCATGGAACCAAACGCGTCAGTCCTAAGCTTCGGTGTCTTTTGCCATGCGTGGGCTGATCAGGTCTTTCAAATGCGCAGCTGAGGGTATCGTTTATTCGCTCAAGACTCAGCGCAATATGCGAATTCATGTATTTGTTGCACTTTGTGCCCTGCTGGCGAGTTGCCTTCTGAAGCTTGATCCCGGCGAATGGGGTATTATCCTTTTGTGCATTGGCCTTGTGATGGCAGCAGAGTGCTTCAACACGGCTATTGAAGCTGTTGTTGACAGGGTATCTCCTGAAGTGCACCCACTTGCCAAGATTGCAAAGGATTGCGCTGCAGGGGCAGTGCTGATATGTGCATTGATTTCGGTTGCCGCGGGATTGGCGGTTTTCGTGCCGGCGTTGCTGGAACGCTTGGCTTAATACGCGCTCGTATGATCGGGTGATTAGGGCAGAAAGGGCTATTGATGTTTGATATGTATGGCATGACGGAAGGCTTCAAGTCTGGTTTTGTCACGCTTGTCGGCAGGCCGAATGCAGGAAAGTCAACTCTGCTAAATGCCATCATGGGCAAAAAGATTGCCATCACCTCAAGCACCGTCCAAACTACGCGCCACCGCTTCCGCGCGGTCTACTCGCGTGATGATTACCAGATGATCATCGTTGACACTCCCGGTTTGCACAAACCCAAAGACGCTCTTGGCGAAGAGCTCAACACCTCTGCCCTGAAGGCGCTTGAGGATGTTGATGTGGTCGCCATGCTGATCGATAGCTCCAAGCCCATTGGCAAGGGTGACGAATGGGTGGCCGAACAGGTCAAGCGCGCTCGTTGCAAGAAGATCTGCGTTCTTTCCAAGACCGACATCGCAAGCCCGGAGCAGATCAGCGCTCAACGTGAAGCTGCAGAGAAGCTCATGCAATGGGATGCCATGGTTGCCCTGTCTTCCGAATCCGGCCGTAACGTCGATGCGTTCATCGAAGAAGTCGTCTACTTCCTCCCCGAAGGGCCAGCGTGGTTTCCCTCCGATATGGAGACCGATCAGCCCATGGAGGTTGTCATTGCCGAATTCATTCGCGAGAAGATCTTGCGTTCCTTTAACGACGAGGTGCCTCATGCCATTGGTGTTAAGGTTGAGGAGCTTGAATACCAGAAGAAGAGCGACCTCACGCGTATCTATGCCACAATCTTTGTGGAAAGAGACAGCCAGAAGGGCATCATCATTGGCAAGAAGGGCGCTGCCATTAAGAAAATCGGCTCCGAAGCTCGAGCGGACCTTGAGCACCTTCTTGGTACAAGGGTGTATCTCGATCTAACGGTGAAGGTCAAGAAGAACTGGCGCCGTGACGCTAACCAGATCAAGCGCTTTGGCTACGGTGAAGGGGCTTAACTTTATGAGATGCCCTGAGTGCAATACCGAAAACATGGAGAGCGCTAAGTTCTGCAATGAATGCGGGCACTCTTTCGCACCCCCTTCAAGGGAGGCCTTGCTCAGCTCCCTGCCAAGTGTGGACTCCTTGTCTGAGGAATTTGACTTTTCCGATGTCGATACCAGCCAGACAGCTGATCTGAGCGGTTTGGAAAAGCTTGTCGATTCAAGCTACGTTCCGCCTCGGCAATCCGGTCGTCTTGGCAACACCATGGAGCTTCCCGCTGTGTCGGATGAAGCCACTCAAGGTAAAAGCTTCATTGCCGACAGCCCTTCTTCTGAGGATATAACCTCAAAACAGCCTGAGCTCACTCCTGAAGAGCGCGAGAAGCGTGCTTCTAAAAGGCGAATTGCGCTTGTCTGCACCTTGCTTGCCGTTTTGCTCGCGGCCTGCGGAGCATGGTTTACGTATTCCATGGAGTTCTGGGGCGGCAAAGACATTCCCGACGTAGTGGGCGAATCCGAGGCAAACGCCCAGTTTGTGCTCGAGCAAAAGGGCTTCACAACCCGTACCATGCTCGTCAAGTCGGATGAAGTTGCCGGCATCGTCCTTTTGACCGATCCCGCCTCTGGTCGTCGCGCGCCGGAAGGCAGCGAAGTCATTATGCACATTTCGACACCACGCGTGATCCCTGAGGTTGTGGGCCTTGCCGAAGACGAGGCAAAGGCGCTCATTTCCGCCGAAGGATTTACCAAGGTTGAATATACCTACGTGAAGTCCAATGACGAAGAGGGTCGCGTGCTTAGCATCAAGCCCGATCCGGGCACCGAGCAGAAGTCGGGTGTAGCTATAGTCGTCGAAATTACCCAGGCCTACACCGTGCCCGAAACGACCGGCATGAGCAAAGATGAGGCCAAGGGGGTTCTAGAAGCTGAAGGCTATTCGGTCTCCATTCAGTGGCATTATGACGAGAACGCGGTCGAAAACACTGCCTATGTCACCGATCCGGTTGCGGGCACCAAGCTCAACTCCGGCTCTGAGGTCACACTGTATGTGAACATGAAGCGTTCCACGGTTCTTGTTAGCGAGACCAAGGCCTACCTCAACTCGCAGAGCACATTCAGCATCGGCGGAACCAACTATGAGATCAAGTCGGTTGACTCGGTGAGCTATCTGGGTGACAACCTGACTCAATACACCATCACCGCACGGCCCTTCGAAACCTATTATTGGTTCGGCAGCATCGCCGATACTCGGTATGGCGAATACGGCTCGGTTACGGGCATTATCAGCTGGAACGACTCCAATCAAATCAGCGGATCCGACCCGAGCATCAAGAAGCTTTAGAGAAGTGTCGTCGCGAAACTATACGCAACGTGCCTTGGTTTTGAAGAAAACCAAGCTCTCCGAGTCTGACCTCATACTCACCCTGCTTGCAGAAGACGGATCTCAAAAGCAGCTTGTGGCAAAGGGCGCGCGTAAGCCTGCGAGCCCCTTTTCATCTCGTCTCGAGCTGTTTTCTGTCGTAGACCTGCTCTGCGTCGAGGGTAGGAGCCTAGACATCGTAAAGGAAGCCCGCCTGATCGAAGGGCACGAAGCCCTGCGCTCTAGCGTAGAGCTAACTTACGCAGCGTCTCCCTTGCTCGAGCTTTTGAGCAAGGTTTCACAGCAGAACCTTAAGAACGATAAGCTCTATGCCTCGACAATCGTTGCCCTTAGCGCCATATGTTCATCTCCGATTGAGCTTGCACCGGCACTTTGCGCTGCGCAGCTTCTGAAAGTACTTGCATTCGAAGGCTTGAGGCCCACGTTTGTCCAATGCGCTTCCTGCGGCAGGCAGGCTGACACCTTCGAAGACCAAGGTAAGATATACAGCGCGCGCTTCTCTTTTGAGGGAGGGGGAGTGCTCTGTCCCGACTGTTCTGCCCACTCGGAAGTCATGCACCTGTCAACGGCAACCTTAAGCTGGGCTGATTTTCTTCTTCGAAGCGCATATTCGGATATACTTGGACGAACCGTAGAGCTCGAGGCGTCTTTTGATGTGTTGCGTTTGTGCCAGGGTCTCATTCGCGCGCAGCTCGGCATACGCTTGAAGTCCCTCGACATGCTTTTCACCTGCGGTTTGTTCTAGATTAGGCAAATTTTTCCTTGCCTGGCAAACAATCATTCAATAGAATAGAAAAGCTGTGTTTTCACACAGCGGTTTTCTCCTAGCTCTCATGCGCCACCCGCTTGATTGCTCGGAGTTAACGAATAGGGGCCAAGTGAATTGGTCAAATGAGCATGCCATAACATGAAAGGTGGAACAATGGCTAACAAGGACAGCATCAGCAAGGAGCGCACCGCAGAGCTCATCGCCGAGTTTGGCAAGAATGAGCACGACTCCGGTAGCGCAGAGGTTCAGGTTGCAATCCTCACCGAGCGCATCCGCAACCTCACCGAGCACCTGAAGGAGCACAAGAAGGATAATCACACCCGTCGTGGCCTTATGATGCTCATCGGTAAGCGTCGCGGTCTGCTGAAGTACATCAAGAAGCAGGACATCGACAACTACCGTGCTCTCATCAAGAAGCTCGGCATCCGCGACAACATCTAAAGCAGTCACAACTCAGGGCCCGCTTTGCGGGCCTTGTGTTTGCTCGTCCTCCAAAGGCTAATCTGCATAGCCATTCGGCTGTGTAAGGCGGGTGAAGGCGCATGAGGTGCCTTTGCTCGCAGGGGAGGGAATATAAGTACCAAACCCTGAAGAAGCTTGTACGCAATAGGGCGTACGAGGTAAGAGAAAGAACATAAACACATGAACAAAATCGTCGAATCTTTTGAGCTGTTCGGCAAGGAGTATCGCCTTGAGACCGGGGAGCTTGCCAAGCAGGCAACTGGTGCAGTCCTCGTTACCTGCGGCGAGACCACCGTTCTGGTGACCGCCGTTGTCTCCAAGCAGGAGAAGGATTATGACTTCTTCCCGCTGACTGTCGACTTCATGGAGAAGATGTACTCCGTCGGCCGCATCCCGGGCGGCTACCTGAAGCGCGAGGCTAAGCCTTCCGATAAGGGCACGCTGACTGCTCGTATGATCGACCGACCCATCCGCCCCGGCTTCCCGGATGGTTATAAGAACGAAGTCCACGTTGTTGCAACCACGCTCGTTTGCGATGGTCAGAATCCGCCCGACACCATCTGCGTCGCAGGTGCCTCTGCGGCTCTCATGGCCGGTGGTGCTCCCTTTGAGGGGCCTGCAGCATGCGTTCGCATCGCCCGCAACACCGAGACCGGTGAATTTATCGTAAACCCGACCTATGCAGAAGAAGAGGCATCCGATCTCGAGCTCACCATCGCCGGCACCGCCGACTACATCTCCATGGTCGAGGCTGGCGCTAAGGAGATCTCCGAGGAGGACATGCTCGCTGCCATGACTTTTGGCCAGGAGGCAATCGCCGCCTTCTGCGAGAAGCAGGCTGAGTTCCTCGCCAAGGTCAACCCCACTCCTATGGAGTACACCATTCATGCAGCTGATCCCTGCATCGCCGAGCGCGTTGCTCCCTATTTTGATCAGATGTCCGCAGCACTTCGCGACGCAGACAAGCTCTCTCGCGTTGAGAAGGTTGCCGCGCTCAAGGATCAGATCAAGGCCGAACAGTTCGACGAGGACGAACTCGCATCTTGGGGTTCCGACATTGCCGCAGAGCTCAAGAAGCTCGAGAAGAAGGCCATGCGCAAGATGATCATTGAGACCGGTGAGCGCGCTGACGGCCGTCGTCCCGAAGAGGTTCGCCCACTTCACATTGTCCCCGGCTACCTTCCTCGCGTTCACGGCTGCGGTCTGTTCCAGCGTGGTCAGACTCAGGTTATGAGCGTTTGCACCTTGGGTATGCTCAACGAGTGGCAGCGTCTTGACACCATCGATCCCGCTGAGGGCAAGCGCTACATGCATCAGTACAATTTCCCGCCCTACTGCACTGGCGAAGTTGGTCGCATGGGCGCACCGAAGCGCCGCGAGATCGGCCATGGTGCCCTTGCCGAAAAGGCACTTCTCCCGGTTCTGCCCACTGAGGACGAATTCCCCTACGCAATTCGCGTGGTTTCTGAGGTCCTCGAGTCCAACGGCTCCTCTTCCATGGCTTCCACCTGCGGTTCCACCTTGGCTCTCATGGATGCAGGCGTTCCGATCAAGGCTCCCGTTTCCGGCGTTGCCATGGGTCTCATCAAGGAAGGCGATGATGTTGTAATCCTGACCGACATCCAGGGCGTTGAGGACTTCCTCGGCGACATGGACTTCAAGGTCTGCGGTACCGAGAAGGGTATCACCGCTCTTCAGATGGACAACAAGGCAAAGGGCCTTTCCGTTGAAATCCTCGCCCGCGCTCTGAAGCAGGCTCATGAGGGTCGCGCTCATATCCTGGGCGCAATGCTTGAGGCCATCCCCGCTCCGCGCAGCGAAATGCGCGAGACCGCTCCGCGCATCGAGACCATCAAGATCCCGGTTGATAAGATTCGCGACGTCATCGGATCTGGCGGCAAGGTTGTCCGCGGCATTCAGGAGGAGACCGGCGCATCCATCGACATCCAGGAAGATGGCACCATTCATGTCGGCGCAACCGACGGCTCGTCCATGGAAGCTGCTAAGGCCATGATCCTCGGCATCGTCAAGGAGCCCGAGGTAGGCGAGGTCTTCGAAGGTGAAGTCGTGGGCATCAAGGACTTCGGCGCCTTTGTGAAGCTCACCCCCGGCAAGGACGGCCTGCTCCACATTTCCCGTGTTGCTAACGGTCGCGTCGCAAAGGTGGAAGACGTTTTGAACCTTGGCGATATCGTTAAGGTTGAGGTTATCGAAATCGACCCGAAGAGCGGCAAGATCTCCCTCGACCGCCTTGATAAGCCCGAGGCGCCGGCGGGTTCTGCACCCGAGCGTCGTCCCGAGCGCGATAACCGCCCCGGTCGCGGTATGCGCGAAGGTGATGGCCGCAAGCCGCGTCGTCGTCACGACAACTAAAGCCAAAGTTTGAGGCTTAAACCGCGTACCTGCAGGGAGCTCGCCTATGTGCGAGCTCCTTTTCGTATGCAGGGAAGGCGGAGCTTGCATGGTTTAACCGCGCGCCGTGTTCAAGCGTGGTTTCCATGCAGGTGAGCCCGACATCATGTTCTTTAGACTATAATCCTTAGGGTTCAAATACATCTAACACGTTACCCGGGAGGTAGTCATGATTAAGGTTGCTGTTGTAGGTTGTGCCGGTCGTATGGGATCTACCGTGGTCAGCACCGTCAAAGCGGCAGATGATCTTGAGCTGGTATGCGGCGTTGACCCCTCTCATGCGGATCTCGACTACCCGATGTACGCCAATCTTGCCGATGCGATTGAACACGAAGACTTCGATGTTTTGGTTGACTTCACCCAGCCAAACGTCGTTGCGGGAAACCTCGCCCTTGCGCTTCCCGCCGGCATCAACTGCGTTGTTGGGACCACGGGCCTTTCCACCGAAAAGCTTGAGGAGCTGGCGGCAACGGCTGCAAACGATGCCTGCCTGTTCTATGCGCCCAATTTCACCACCGGCGCCGTACTCATGATGCAGTTTGCCAAGGCCGCCGCACCCTTCTTCCCCGAGGCGGAAGTTATCGAATACCATCACTGCAACAAGAAGGATGCGCCTTCCGGTACCGCGGTCCGCACAGCTGAGTTGATCTCTGAAGGTCGCGAAGGTCGCGTAAGCGCAGCCCCCGGCTCTGAAACCGAGATTGAGGGCGCGCAGGGCGCGCGCGGTGCGCTCATGGCCGGTGTTCCGGTTCATTCCGTTCGTTCCATGGGGTTTGTCGCAAGTCAGGAGGTCATTTTCGGTAGCATGGGACAGACGCTTACCATTCGTCATGACTCCTGGGATCGCAGCTCCTATATGCCCGGCGTACTCCTTGGCATCCGTGAAGCACAGAAACGCTCCGGCCTCATCATCGGCCTCGAGAACTTCATGCTGTAGAGAGGCTTTGTTTAATCTACGTCAAACTTTGCCGCTATTTCGCCTTATTGGCGCCAGTAGTGGCATAATTTCAAACATGCAAGCATTGCCGTTTGACGGCTTGAATTATACGTGATTGGAGATCCAATGTCTCAGCCCCGCTTCGGTCGACTTATTCCCGCAATGGTCACTCCCTTTGATGACAACCGCGAACTTGACCTCAACCGCGCTCAGGCGCTCGCAGATCGCCTCGTTGAGGGCGGTTCAGATTCCCTGATCATTAACGGTACGACGGGGGAGAGCCCCACGGTTTTCTATCCGCAGAAGATAGAGCTGTTCAAGGCGGTTCTCAGCGCTGTTAACGGCCGTGTTCCCGTTATCGCCAATGTTGGCGATAACTGCACTGCCGACACCGTTGACTTCGCAAGGGAAGTTGAGAAGCTTGGCGTTGATGGCTTTATGTGCGTCGTGCCTTACTACAACAAGCCTCCGCAAGAGGGTATGTACCAGCACTTCCGCAGCATTGCAAGTGCCGTAGACCTTCCCATCATTCTCTACAACATTCCCGGTCGCTGCGTAGTCAACATGACGGCTGAGACCACGCTTCGTCTTGCCAACGACTGCGACAACATCGTAGCCATCAAGGAGGCATCCGGCAAAATGGACCAGATACTCGAGATCATCGAGTCTGCGCCTGCCGGCTTTGACCTGTACTCCGGTGACGACTCTGCAACGTACGAGATCATGAAACTCGGTGGTGCTGGCTGCATTTCCACTATCGGCAACGTTGCTCCTGCCCGCATGAAGCAGATCATCGATTTGTGCGCTGCAGGGGAGTGGGACCAAGCTTGGAAGGCTCACCAGAAGCTTCTCCCGCTGATGGATGGTCTGTTTGAAACCTCTAACCCCATCCTTGTCAAGGAAGCGCTCAAGCTCCTCGGCTTCCCCGTAGGCGGAGTAAGGCTTCCTTTGGTTGATGCAACTCCCGCCCAGAGCGAGCGCCTTGCATCAATCATGCGCGAGGTCGGCGTTCTCTAAGGAGAGAGACTGATTCGAGGGCGCAAAAGGCGCCCTCGTGAAATAGAAAAGGAATATGAATGCCCAAAAACGAAAAGGGTGCTTCTAGCGCCCGTATTTCTGCGCGCGCGGAACAACCCAAGGTAAAGACAAGTTCTTACAAGCACGTCAACCTTGAAAGAGAGCGCCCGCATCTCACCCGTGATGGTGCGGGAAAATCCTCTAAGACAGATACATTGCGCAACATGCGCTCTCCTAAGTCTGGCAACAAGGCAAACCCCCACTCCAAGCTGCGTATTATCCCCTTAGGTGGCCTTGACGCTATTGGCAAGAACATGACGGCTCTCGAATGCGACGGCGATCTCATTCTCGATGACGCAGGTTTGATGTTTCCGGAAGACGATCATCCTGGAATCGACTTGATTCTTCCGGATTACACCTATGTTCTCGAAAACGCCGACAAGCTGCGCGGCATCGTCATCACCCATGGCCATGAAGACCATACCGGGTCTCTGCCTTACCTTCTGAAGGACCTAGACCGCGATGTGCCCATTTACGCCACCAAACTCACGCTCGGCCTTATCGAGTGCAAGCTTGCCGAGCATCGCATCAAGAACGCCAAGCTCATCGAAGTCTGCCCGGGAGACAGCGTCAAGCTCGGTTGCTTTACTGTTGATTTCTTCGCTGTGAATCACTCCATTCCCGGCGCTCTTGGGATCTTCTTCAGGAGCCCTGCGGGAAATGTTTTGCATACCGGTGACTTCAAGCTCGACCAAACTCCCATTGACGGCGTCCATACCGACTTTGCTGCTTTGGCGCGCTTTGGCGAAATGGGCGTCGATCTTATGATGAGCGACTCGACCAATGCCCAAAATCCCAACTTCACCCCCTCTGAGGCGGAAGTCGGCAAGGTCCTAAACCAGATTATCTCCCAGGCTAAGGGACGCGTTATCATTGCCTCCTTCGCAAGTCATATTCACCGTATGCAGCAAATCTGCGATGCTGCGGTTGCCAATGGCCGCAAAGTAGTCGTCACGGGTCGCTCCATGATCCAGAACACCGACATCGCAAGAAAGCTCGGTTATCTTTCGATTGATGACAGCGATTTGATCGACGCCTACGAGCTGAAGGGCATTCCGAGCGATCAAATCGTTATCATGTGCACTGGTTCCCAGGGCGAGCCCCTCTCTGCTCTTGCGAGAATCGCAAACGGCGATCACCGCACCATAGAAATCGAGCATGGCGATACCGTTATCGTTTCCGCCACTCCCGTCCCCGGCAATGAAAAGGCGGTCACCCGCGTAATTAACTCATTGGCCAAGATCGGGGCCGACGTGTACGACAAGTCGCGTGCTCGAGTTCACGTATCCGGTCATGCCGGTGCTGAGGAGCTTAAGCTGGTCCTTTCCATTGTGAAGCCGCGAGCCTTCATGCCCGTCCATGGTGAAGCTACCCACCTGCGTGCGCACGCTCGCCTTGCTGAGGATACCGGTGTTGCTCCTGAGAATGTCTTCGTTCTCGAAAACGGCGACTGCCTTGAGCTTACGGCTAAAGGCATTCAGCGAAGCGAAGGCGTGCAGAGCGGCATAGTCTATGTTGACGGCCTTTCTGTCGGCGACACTTCGCAAGACGTGCTCAACCAGCGTAACCAGTTGGGCAATCAGGGCATTGCGGTTGTTGCGTTTGCCGTTTCTTTTTCGAAAAAGGAGCTGATTGGCGAGGTGCAGCTTGACATGCGGGGTATCACAGGTGGTGACGACTACTATCTTGCCGATGAAGCCTGTGCGACCATCAAAAACGCAATGCGAAAGGCACTTTCCAAGAACGGCGGGCCCAAGGAGTTGAGAAAGATCGCTCGCGATTCTCTGCTATCGCTTCTCTGGGAGAGAACGAAGCAGCGCCCCATGGTTATCGTCAATCTGCTTGAGGTATAATTCGGGATTATTCGTTGGCGGCTTATCGAAGAAGCCGCCAACGTGTATATTGACTCTAAACGCACTATAAACATGGCACAAAGGAGTGGGCTGTGGCCCGTAAGTCTAACGCATCTCAGCCCAGCGCCAAGCAGTCTACGAGGAACTCGACTGGCAAGGCGCAGGCTAACGCTCGCAAACTGAAAAACGACCCTGAGCCTGAATACGAAGATCATCGAATCATCGATGAACGCATGCGTCGTGACATCATGGGCATTGTGCTCATGATGATTGCCGCCGCAATGCTGATAGCGACTCTTCTTCCATCAGAAGGCATCATCACCTCCTTTGTGTCGGAGGCGCTCGTCCTCGTGTTTGGCATTGGCGCCTTCCTCGTACCCGTGTTTTTCCTGGTCATAGGCATTACCTTCCTCATTAGGTTTCAGCAGGAACGAGTTCCGCTGCGCGTTGGCATTGGCCTTGCTGTCATATTGATAGCAATCCTAGGTATCATCGGCCTGCTTTCACCCACTGAGGCAAGGGATTTCTCCGACCTCTTCGAATACGGCAATCTCATTTCGCATGGAGGTTACATTGGAGCAGGCATTGCCTGGCTTGGACTCACCCTGTTCGGTAAGGCGGTCAGCTTCGTCATACTTATCGGCGTTATCGTCGTCGGTCTTGTTGTCATCGGTTTTTCCATTTCGCGCTTCTTGGAAAAGATTCGCGAGAACAAGCTGGGCGAGGTTATAGAAAGCGCCCGCCTCGCGCGCGAGGAAAAGCGCAACAGCCGTGACCTTGCCGATGCGCCTGTTGCACGAATTAAGCGCGGAAAGCCTTCGGCTTCCGACACTGCTTTGGAAGAAGTCACGGACGTGGACCCGTCAAATCGTGTGGATGAGCCCGTCAGCCCGTCTGCGAAGACCTCGGTTCTGACTGCTGCAAAGTCTCGCAAGCGACCCAGCCACGCAAAAGACGTCGATGAGCCCAAAGATGAAGGGGAGGATGGCGCAGCTTTCGCATCAAGTACCCTTACGCAGCAATTGGGTGCCCAGTCTCAGGCAGAAAGTGAGTCGTCGGCTCCAGCTACGCTGACGCGTAAGCTCTCAAAGAAGGACTCCTCAGCTTCAAAGACAAGTCAGCGAAACATGACGCCCGTAGCCGCACCCCAGGCCCAAGATGGGTTTATCCTTCCCCCTATGTCGCTTCTCGCCAGCCCTAAAGGCCCGAAGGAAGGCGCTTCCGCTGCTGAGCTTTCCGAAACCTCCGCTCTTTTGCAGGAGACCCTTGAAGACTTCGGCATTATGGCCAAGGTGGTCGGCTGGGTTGCGGGCCCGACAGTCACCCTGTTCAAAGTCGACCTTCCCGCAGGCGTTCGCGTTTCCCGCATCACGGCGCTTAACGACGACATCGCCCTAGCACTTGCGTCTCCCGGCGTTCGTATTTTCGCGCCCATTCCCGGTACCAACTATGTCGGCATCGAAGTGCCCAATCGCAGCCGTGAGACCGTCCTGCTTTCCGAGGTTTTATCTGACGCCAAGCCCGGGCCCCTTCAGATCGCCATAGGAAAAGACGTTGAAGGCAATTCGATAATTTCCGACTTGGCAAAGATGCCCCACCTCCTTATCGGCGGCACTACGGGATCGGGTAAATCCGTTTCCATCAACGCCATGATCATGTCTATTCTCATGAGGGCAACGCCTTCTGAAGTGCGATTCATCATGATTGACCCCAAGAGGGTTGAATTCACCCCCTACAACGGCATCCCTCATCTGTACGTGCCCGTTGTAACCGAAGCTAAAGAAGCTGCCAGTGCCCTTTCTTGGGGTGTTGCCGAAATGGAGCGGCGTCTCAAGGTGTTTTCCAAGGTGGGCGCGCGCAACATCGGGCAATACAACGCGAAGGTTCAATCCGGAGAGCTGGGGGAGGAAGACGAACTGCCCTATATCGTCATCATCATTGATGAGCTTGCCGACCTTATGATGAACGTTGGCAAGGAGGTCGAGTTCTCCATCAGCCGTATCGCCCAGCTGGCACGCGCTGCAGGCATTCACCTCATCGTTGCCACCCAGCGTCCGTCCACCAACGTTGTCACGGGCTTGATCAAGGCAAACATCACCAACCGTATCGCTTTCAACGTTGCGTCCGGCATCGACTCCCGCGTTATCCTCGATACACCTGGTGCTGAAAACCTCATAGGCCTCGGCGATCTGCTTCTCTCTAAGCCCGAGCTAGCAAAGCCCCAGCGTATTCAGGGTTGCTATGTTTCGGAAGATGAGATCAATGCGGTTGTTGACATGCTCAAAGAGCAAGGAGAACCGGAATATCATTCCGAAATCCTCAAGACCAACCTTATTACCCTGGGAGCATCAAGCCCCGATGCCTCTGGCGGATCGTGCGGAAACGACGATCCCTTGCTTTGGGAAGCTGCAGATATTGTGGTTGATTCAGGTTTGGGCTCAACATCTAATATACAGAGGCGCTTGAAAGTGGGATACTCCCGCGCAGGGCGTATAATGGATCAGCTAGAGGATAAAGGCGTCGTTGGCCCCGCAAACGGCAGCAAACCGCGTGATGTCTTAGTGGACTCCATTGAACTGGCAACCCTCAAAGCCTTTGAAGATAATGACTCTGATAACGACGATTACGCATTCTAAGGAGTGGTGAACGTGGCACGAAGCGCCTCTTTTGGCGATATCCTTCGCGATGCACGTATCAGGCGGGGACTGGATGTCAACAGTGTAGCCAGACGATTGCGCATTCGTCCTGACATTGTCATGGCCATTGAAAACTGCGATTTTGCAGCTATGCCTCCCCGCGGTTATTCAAAGAGCATGATCAACAGCTATGCGCGTCTGCTGGGTCTCAACTCCACCCAAATCGTCAAGATGTATCAGGATGATCTCTATGCCTTTGAAATCGGCAGAGTTCGTAATGAGTCCAATGCTCGTTACGAAAGAAACGTGACGGCCCGCTCTCAAGGGCAGCGCAGCTCTCGGAATTCGCAATCCGGCAGGTCATCCCGACAGCATCAGTCACAAGATGAATATAGATCTTCTCGAACGAGAAATTCTTCGTCTAGATCGTCCTTGGATACCCCATCGAGAAGCACGGACAATGCTTACCGCATTGGCGGACGTGAGCGCGTCGGCCTCAATGACAGCCCTTCGGGTGGTCGCACCTATAACTCCAACAGGGTTCACACCTCGAGAAACATCAGTCTTCCGAATTCGCAATACACCAATGTCGTCGCAGCGCCGAAAAACATTTCTTCCGGCAGCGCGACAAACTCAAAGCTGCCCTTTATTGCCATCGGCCTTGCGCTCGCCATAATCCTTGTCATTGCGCTCGTCGTGTTCACCGGCAAAGACGACAATTCGACAGAAGATCTGCCTGACGTTCCCGTTTCCGGTTTGACTGACACCTCGACGCCGGTAGACAGCACCGATAGCGCCACCCCCACTCCACCTTCTGAGGCTGAGTTTGAATTCGAAGTGCTCGAAGGCGAGGAAGCCTACTATGAGATCTACGTCGATGACGCCGAGAAGCCCTCTGAAGCTGGAACGCTTGCCGGGCCGGTATCCGAGCGCTATGACGTAAGCGGTAAGCTCAGGTTTGTGACTGCACGTCCTGGCGCGGTCGTCGTCTCCGTTGATGGAGAGCCTGTTACCTTGACCGATGAAGACGGCAACGGCGTATATGAATATACGGTAGACTTCTCGCAAATACTCGCACAGTGGCAAGAAGACAACCAGGTGGCCACTGATACCGCAAACGCAGAATGATGCAAGTTCATGTGAAGATGCCCTAGCCAAAAGAGCTCGGCAGGCTCTTCGATGCACGAAAGGAATTGACATGGCCAAAGAGTCCAGCTTCGACGTTGTCTCAACGGTTGACATGCAGGAAGTAGACAACGCTTTCCAGCAGGCAAAGAAGGAGATCTCCCAACGCTACGACCTTAAGGATTCCGGCGCTGAGATCAGCCTCGACAAGTCCAAGCAAACCATTACCGTTGCGGCTCCTGCTGACTTTGTAGCTAAGCAGGTCATCGACGTCATCGGCTCTAAGCTTATCAAGCGCGGTATTGATCTCGCATCCGTTAAGTGGGGAGATCCCGTAGCCGCCACCGGCCAAAGCGTCCGTCGCAGCGCCAATATCGTCAATGGCATTGACAAGGAAACCGCAGGTAAGATCAACAAGGACATCAAAGCGCTTAAGCTTAAGTGCAAGGTTCAGATCGAAGGCGATCAGCTTCGCGTGAGCTCCGCCTCTCGTGACACCTTACAGGAGGTCATCGCTTTCCTGAAGGGTCAGGATTACGGTCAGCCTCTACAGTACACGAACTATCGTTAGGTCTTGGTCATGCTTTCGGGCAATTCTTCTGAATCGCACCGCACGCTCAATGCACGCAAGTCTTTGGCTGCGTGCATTGTTACGCTAGGTTGCGCAAAAAACGAGGTTGACTCCGCTCATATGAAAAGCCGGCTTATCGAAGCTGGTTATGCTGTAGAGGATGACCCTTCCGCCGCTGACGCCATCATCATCAACACCTGCTCTTTCATTCAAACAGCAACCGAAGAAAGCATCGACACCATTCTCGAGTTCGCTGAACTTGATTCTGTTGTTAGCGGAGACTGCCGCATTGTCGTTGCGGGTTGCATGCCTGCTCGCTATGGCAAGGACCTCGAAGCTGAGCTTTCCGAGGTACGCGCCTTCGTTCCCTGCTCTCGTGAGGATGACATTGCCCAGGTGCTTGACAATCTGTTCTTTGATGTCGCACCCGAACGGGCTGCGATATGCCTTCGAGAAGATGTTCATGCGGATCAAGATGGCGTGTTCGCTTATGTGAAAATCTCGGATGGCTGCGATCGTTGGTGCTCGTACTGCACCATTCCTTTGATTCGCGGCCCATATCATAGCTTTAGCTACGATGTCATTCGCAAGCAGGTATCCGCACATGTGCAGGCGGGTAAGGCCGAGATCGTGCTTATAGCCCAGGATACGGGGCGATGGGGCCTCGATTTCGAAGATAAGCGGTCTTTAGCATGGCTGCTTGAGAAGCTTTCCGAGGAATTCCCCAAAACCTGGTTCAGGGTTTTGTATCTCGAGCCCGAAGGCGTTACCGATGAGCTTCTCGAGGTCATGTCCTCTCATGACAACATATGCAACTACCTCGACATCCCGCTGCAGCATGTCGACTCCGACATGCTCAAGGCCATGAACCGAAGGGGGTCACGACAAGAGTTCGAAGCCCTGTTCGCCCGAATCCTTGACAGCGTTCCAGACATGACGCTTCGGACTACGCTCATCGTGGGTTTCCCGGGAGAGACCGAAGAGCGGTTCGAGGAGCTATGCGACTTTGTCGAGTCGAGTCCCTTTGCCTACATCGGCGCCTTTGCTTACTCCCGCGAGGAAAGCACGCGTGCCTATGACTTGCCCGGTCAGCTTGACGAAGACGAAAAAGCCGACAGGCTTCAGCGGATTCGCGATATCGCAGACGCGGTCTGCACTGCTCGCGTTGCCGAGCGCATTGGCAAACGCATGGCGGTTCTCGTTGAAGGCTGCGAAGAAGACGGGCAGCTCTACGGCCGCACTCAGTCTCAAGCGCCAGAAGTTGACGGCGTAACCTATCTTGAGGAGGGTGTCCCAGGAGATTTCAAGGATGTCCTTATCTGCGATACGCTCATGTATGAAATGGAAGGTGAGATCTAGTGTCTTCCAAACCAAATAAGCTTGAAGTTACAGAGAAGATCTGGACTCCTGCAAACATCGTAACCATGATCCGAATTTGCCTGGTTCCCGTGTTTGTAGCTGCCTTTCTCATGCCCTGGCCTGAGTGGCTTGGCCTGAGTTTCATATCGGACGAAACCAAGGCTCTTATTGCAGCGGGTCTTTTCATCCTGATCTCTTGCACGGACTGGATTGACGGCTACCTGGCAAGGAGTCGTGGGGAGGTTACCGACTTCGGCAAGTTCATGGATCCCCTGGCTGACAAGATCTTGGTTGCAGCCGCACTTCTTGCGCTTGTCGAGCTTCAGGTTTTGCCCTCGTGGCCTGTTCTCATCATCCTTGGCCGAGAGTTTATCGTTTCCGGCGTTCGCATGATGGCCGCAGCGGAGGGCGTCGTCATTGCTGCAAGCTGGTATGGCAAAGCAAAGACCGTGTTTCAAATCATCGCCATCGTGATGTTCATCGTTAAGGACAACCTGCATCTTGAACTTCCCACTATTGGAGATGTATTCGGAAGTCCCTTCTACATCGCGTGCTGGGCTGTGATGGGAATCGCACTGCTGCTAACCATCATGTCTATGATGGATTACCTTTCGAAGGCTCGTCATCTTATCGGTTTTGCACCGAAGGACGGCTCGACATCGATCAGCCCCAAGGCCCTTGAGAAGCAGCTTAAGAGCTTGGCGCAAGATATCGTCTTGCTGGCAGGGGAAAAACACGTTCGCTTTGGCTTTGCCGAAAGCCTTACCGGCGGCATGATGGGAGCTGTGATTACTTCCATACCCGGAAGTTCCGAGGTCTACTATGGGGGAGTTAACGCTTACGACAACAGCGTCAAGACCTCTGTTCTCGGGGTAGATTCGCACATCATCGAAGAACATGGAGCGGTTAGTGAAATCACTGCCCGCAAGATGGCGGAAGGTGGAAAAAACGCACTGGGGCTTGACTTGTGCGTATCCGCGACGGGCATTGCGGGTCCCGGTGGCGGCAGTGATGCAAAACCCGTAGGCAGCGTGTGGATCGGGGTCAGCTCAGGTGACGAATCTAGCGCTACGCTCCACTGCTTATCCGGAGACCGTGAGACAATTCGACTTCAAACGACGCTCATTGCCTTTACCCTGCTCTTTGATGAGCTGAGTAAATAGGGGCTATAGAGAACGAATTGAGAAAGTATCGAGACTGATTTCAGACAACGTTGGGACAAGTTCCCGACGTTGTCTTTGTATATTGGCTAGCAGAGAGTCACTTCGATATAAATCAAACTTTATCATAGAAGTGACTTGACCTCCAAACATGTGTTCGTATAATGAAATAGAACACTTTTTCTAAAAACGCAGTTGAAACGTCCATTTGAGGGGAGTGTCATGAATAGCGAAAAGCAGAAGATGCTAAAGATCACCACTGATCAAATCGAGTCCAAGTTTGGCAAGGGTGCCATTATGACTTTGGGCGAGGGGGGTGCTGATCTCAATATCGGCGTCATACCCACAGGGGCGCTTCCTCTCGACGCCGCTCTCGGCATCGGTGGCGTTCCGCGCGGACGCATCATTGAGATATACGGCCCTGAGTCCAGCGGTAAAACAACCTTGGCACTTCAGATCCTCGCTGAAGCTCAGGCCATGGGCGGCATTGTTGCCTTCATTGATGCAGAACATGCGCTCGATCCCGTTTACGCGGCTCGAATCGGTGTTGATATCGATGAGGTTCTCATCTCTCAGCCTGACACTGGTGAGCAAGCGCTTGAGATTTGCGACATGCTCGTTCGCTCCGGCGCTATCGACTGCGTCGTCGTTGACTCCGTAGCAGCTCTTGTACCCCGCGCTGAAATCGAAGGAGAAATGGGCGATACCACGGTCGGCCTCCAGGCGCGCTTGATGTCTCAGGCTCTGCGTAAACTTGCCGGCTCCCTCTCCAAGTCCAACACCACTTGCATCTTCATCAATCAGCTTCGAGAGAAGATCGGCGTAATGTTTGGCAACCCGGAAACCACAACGGGCGGCCGCGCACTGAAGTTCTTCTCAAGTGTCCGCATTGACATCCGACGGATTGATTCCATCAAACTCAACGGTGAAGTGGTGGGTAATCGCGTAAGGGCCAAGGTTGTTAAGAACAAGGTAGCCCCTCCGTTCCGTCAAGCTGAGTTCGATCTCATGTACGGTGAAGGAATCTCACGTGAAGGCTGCATCATCGACATGGCTGTTGAGTGCGGTGTCGCAAAGAAGAGCGGCGCCTGGTACACCTATGGCGAGGAGCGTCTTGGACAGGGCAGGGAAGCTGCTAAAGCTACGCTTCGCGACAACCCCGATATGAGGGATGAAATCGAAAGGCACGTCCGCGAAGAATACAATATTCCCGTCATCGATTCATCGGCGCTTGAAGATGATCCCATCAGCCCTGCCCCCAAGTCTTCAAAGAAAAAGTAATCATGTCCCTTGAAGCAAGGCGCACCCGGCAAGGGATAAAGCCTTCCGAAGACGCATTTCAGCGCATTGTGAAACTAGCCTCAATCAGAGAGCGGTCATCCGCATATCTTTCAGCCCGCCTTGTTTCGGAGGGCTACACGGAAGAGGAAGTGGATGCCGCTCTCTCCAAGGCTATCGATTACAACATAGTCAACGACCTTCGCTATGCCGAATGCTACCTGCGAACACAAAAGGCTTCTGGCAAGGGCATTGCCAAAGCGCTCAGGGACCTTCAGTCTTTAGGTATTGACGTTTCCGAAGACGAGGACATCCAATCCTATATCATTGAATGCGAAGACACGGAAGAACAGCGTGCGATGGAGCTTCTCTGTCACAAGCCTCCACGTTCGAGGAATCTTCGAGAAGGCGCTTATCGCCGCTTGATTTCTGCTGGATACTCCTCTCAGGTAGCAAGCTCGGTTTCTCGCAGATGGGCCGAAGCACAAGCTGTCTCCTGATCACTGATACGGTGCCTTCACGCTTTCAAGTGAGCTAATTTGCTGAATTATCGCTCCTGAAATCGAGCGTTGCTGCTCATCCGATCAAATATTGGGTTATAATTTTATAGCTCTGAGCGATGTTCACCCGAAAGGGTTTATATATAAACAATCATATATGCCGTTATTTCGTGTGTATGTTGCTCATGCCCTTGCATGGGCATTTTTATTGACTATAAAACAACAAATCAAGACGAAAGGGGGAGCGCAAGATGGAGATTATCTTCCTTGTCATTGGCGCTGCAGTAGGCGTTGCTCTCGGTTTCGTCGTCACTCGCTATCTTGTTAACGCCTCTACTAAGAAAGCTGCTGAGGAAGCAACTAACGTAATTGAGGAAGCTAAGAAACAAGCTGAAACGATGCGACGAGAAGCCATTATCGAGGCTAAGGACCAAGCTCTTAAGTTCAAGCAAGAAGCAGAAGAAGAGAACAAGGAGCGCATGCGCGAGGTTCGTGCTGCCGAAAACCGCGTTGCACAGCGCGAGGAATCCCTCGACAGGCGCGTGGATTCACTTGACGCTCGCGAGCATCAGATCTCATCTCTTCAGGGTCAGCTCGAACGTCGAGAACGAGATCTTGATGAGGCTGAAGAGGAGATTGCCTACAGGCTCGAGCAGGTTGCCGGCATGACGCCTCAGGAGGCAAAGCAGGAGCTTCTTGACGGCCTTCGTGATGAGGTTATTCATGAGTCCGCGGCTATTATTCGCGACTCCGAAGCACGCACTAAGGCTGAAGCTGACAAGAAGGCTCGTATGATCTTAAGCCTTGCAATCCAGCGCGTTGCGGCAGACCACTCCGCCGAAAACACGGTGTCTACCATTCACATCCCCTCTGATGACCTCAAGGGTCGCATTATCGGCCGTGAGGGTAGGAACATCAGGTCTTTCGAGCAGCTCACCGGCACCAATCTGATCATTGACGACACGCCCGAGTGCGTGACCATTTCCTGCTTCGACCCCGTTCGTCGAGAAATCGGCCGCGTAACCATGGAGAACCTCGTTTCCGATGGTCGCATTCATCCTGCACGTATCGAAGAGATGTATGGCAAGGCCGTATCCTTTGTAAATCAGCGCGTTCAGGAAGCCGGTGATCAGGCTGCATTCGATACCGGAATCCATGACCTTCACCCTGAGCTCGTGCGCACTATCGGACGTCTTCGTTACCGCACCTCTTACGGTCAAAACGTCTTGAACCATTCTCTCGAGGTTGCCTATCTTGCCGGCGTTATGGCAGCTGAGCTTGGCCTTGACCCTATTCCCGCGAAGCGTGCAGGTCTTCTGCATGACCTCGGTAAAGCCGTTGATCATGAAGTTGAAGGCAGCCATGCGGTCATTGGTGCAGATCTTGCGCGCCGTTTCGGCGAGCGTCCTGAGATCGTTCACGCCATTGAGGCTCATCATGCTGACGTTGAGCCTAACACCGTGCTCGACGTTCTTATTCAGGCTGCGGACGCAGTTTCCGCTGCGCGTCCTGGAGCTCGCAAGGAAACGCTGGACGCATATATCAAGCGTTTGGAGAAGCTTGAGGAAATCGCCAACTCTCATGAAGGCGTTGAGCGCACCTATGCAATCCAGGCAGGTCGTGAAGTTCGCGTCATGGTTCAGCCCGAGATCGTTGATGAGGCTCAATCTGTCGTCCTTGCCCGCGATATCGCCAAGCAGATCGAAAACGAGATGCAATATCCCGGTCAGGTTAAGGTTGTCGTAATTCGCGAGAGCCGCGCTGTTGACTACGCAAAATAACAAATCTCAAAACATATCCTCCTTTATCGAGGAGGTTACTGGCGACAGCCATCTTCGGATCGAAGACGATCTCGGAGATGGCTTCGTCCGTTTGAAGAGCTCTGAAGCCGAAAGAAGGCAGGCAGCTCAAGATATACAATGCTCCGAAGACATCATCATCGAAATGCTCCGTAATTCGCGAGACGCCCATGCCAAGCGAATTTACCTTGCCCTTCAGCGCGAAGACAACCTGAGGACAATCACCATCATTGATGACGGCGACGGCATCCCCGCAAAGCTGCACAGCAAGATCTTCGAGCCAAGGGTTACCTCCAAGCTCGATTCCGCTCATATGGACAAATGGGGTATACACGGCAGAGGTATGGCTCTCTACTCAATTGCGGTCAATACCCTTTCATCACGCGTGGTGTCTTCTGAAGTGAATCTGGGCAGCAGTCTCCAAGTCACCTCCGATACCCGAAAGCTACCAGAGAAAACCGATCAGTCCAGCTTTCCTTACTTTGAAGTTCAAGCCGATGGGGTATACGCCATGCGCGGCCCCAAGAATATCCTGAGAGTTGCTTCGGAATTTGCTCTAGAGCACAGAAAGCAGCTTTCCGTTTGGGTAGGCACCCCCACGGAGATACTGGCCACTCTCATTGATCATTCGAAGCAGATGCTTGATTTAAAAGAATTGATTTTCACAGACGACATGGCTCAGGTACCCCTTGCCCTCAGGCCGGGGCTTGCCTTCGACAGTGAATCCTTGGTAGAAGAGGCAAGAAACCTTGGTTTCATGATTTCCAGTCGAACGGCCTATCGCATACTTAACGGAGAGCTGGCTGTGCAAGCTAGTCTTACCGAACGCCTATCGGCCGAGGGCATGAGAAACATCAAGGAGAAGAGCTCATTTAGAGAAAAGAAAGCTTGTCGTGCGCATAAGGTCAAATTTGAAGCTCAAGAAATCCAAAAGCTCGAGAATCGCATACTCCAGGCTTATTCCGAATTGGCAGCTTCGCACTACCTTTCCTCGAACATTAAGCCAGCCATTAGCGCAGATGCCGACAAGCTTCGCATAACGATACCATTGCTTCCGCTTGAGGATGATGAATCATGAAACCCTCGCTTTACCTGATGAAGCAGAAATTGCAGTAGTCTATCAATGGGTACTCAAGTAAAATATTGACCGTCGGGCTTATAAACTCACCACACAACAAGCAACAACATAAACGCAACACTAACACAAAAGGAATACCCCGTGACTATGGATATCAAGCCGGAAGTCGGCTGTCTCAAAGTATCTTCGAAGTCTTCACCCGCATCTGTGGCCGGCGCAATTGCCGGCATGATAAAAGACGGAGTCGTCGTTGACATCCAAGCCGTTGGCGCAGGTGCTGTAAATCAGGCGGTAAAAGCAATCGCCATTTCCCGAGGCTTTCTGTCTCCCATAGGCATCGAAATCGTTTGCGTACCTTCTTTTGCCGACATCGTTATCGACGGGGAATACCGCACTGCTATCCGCTTTGCAGTGGAACCACGTTACACGCGTGGCGTGGCTTCAGTTGCTGATTACGAGTCAATTTCTATTCAGTAAGGTCTTCTTTCATGTTGAACACCATGCACGGACTCACCTTCTGCGTCCATACTTTTGGCTGCCAAATGAACAAGCATGATTCCGAAAGAATAACCGGCATGCTTGAGGTGCGCGGCGGCCTTTTAGTTGCCACCACCGAGGAAGCAGACGTCGTAGTATTCGTAACCTGTTGCGTAAGGGAGGCGGCTGACGTCAGGTTGTACGGGCAGGTCTCATCCCTCAAGAACGTTCCCTTAAGGGATGGATCCCCTCTGAATAAGCGTATAGTTTGCGTCGGGGGATGCATTGGTCAGCGAGACGGCAATAAGCTGGTTGAAAGCATGCCTCACCTCGATGTTGTCTTTGGCACGAACAATCTTAACGCTCTGCCCGATCTCATTCTGGCTGCTAAAGAGCAAGGCGGCCACCATGTAGAAACCCTTGAAGCCTCTGATGGCTTCCCGACCGATCTTCCCACAACACGCGAGCACTCCTGGGCAGCATGGCTTCCCATCACCATCGGCTGCAACAACTTCTGCTCATACTGCATCGTTCCTTATGTACGCGGTAGGGAAAAGTCCCGCACGATCGAAGAGATTGCCGCCGAGGCGCAATCTTACGTCGATGCCGGCGTTAAGGAAATCACCTTGCTCGGCCAAAACGTCAACTCTTACGGTCGTGATCTCTACGGCGAACCAAGGTTTGCCGAGATACTTGATGCGGTCGATGCTACGGGAATCGAACGTCTTCGCTTTGCAACCAGCCACCCCAAGGACCTCACCGACGAGGTCATAGAGCGCTTCGGAACTCTTCGTTCGCTCCAGCCTGCTTTGCATCTTCCCGTACAGTCGGGTTCAAACGCTATTCTGAAGGCGATGAATCGTCGTTACACGCGGGAACGTTACCTGGAACTCATCCGAAAAGTTCGAAATGTTTGCCCCGATATCGCACTTTCCACCGACGTCATCGTGGGATTTCCGGGGGAGACCGAGGAGGACTTTGAGGCTACGTATCAGTTAATCGACGAAGTTGGCTATTCCCAGGTATTCACCTTTATATATTCGAAGCGGGAAGGCACTCCCGCCGCAATAATGGATGACCCAACTCCTCGTGAAGTTATACAAGAGCGCTTCGAACGTCTGGTTGATCTCGTTCAGAAGCGTGCCTATGAGGTAAACCAGGCCGACAAGGGTCAGCTTATCCCTGTTCTCGTGGAGGGGACCTCGAAGCGTGATGGCAGTATTCTGTCAGGACGTAGCCCCAAAAACAAAACGGTACATGCGCCCATTCCTGAGGGAATGACGATTGAAGAGATGATGGGCAAGACTTATCAGGTAAAGGTGGACGAGGCTCGTACCTGGTACCTGTTTGGCGAACTTCTCGACACGCAGAACAATCAGCAAACGAATGCGCATGCTTAAAGCTCCTGTTATATGTGTTGTCGGGCCTACCGCATCCGGTAAGACGGATCTTGCCCAAGCGATTGCCTTGTCTTTGGGTGGGGAAGTGGTCAGCGCCGACTCCATGCAAATTTATCGGGGAATGGATATCGGTACGGGAAAAATCCCCGTAGAAGACCGTTTGGTCGCCCATCATGGGCTCGATCTCGTAGATCCGGGTGAGGCGTATTCCGCGGCTCTGTTTCAAGACTACGCCCGTGCGCGCTTCAAAGAAATTGACTCCAGGGGCAATAGATCTGTTCTCGCTGGAGGAACAGGGCTGTACGTACGTGCTGCCGTTGACGATTATGACTTTCCCAAGGGAGAGCAGATAGATAATCCCATACGCGAACATTACACCGCCTACGCTGAAGAGCACGGCCCTGAGGCGCTATGGGAGCTTCTAAGGTCTGTCGACCCTCGCAGCGCTCACATTCTGCATTACAACAACGTAAGAAGGGTTGTAAGGGCATTTGAGCTGCTTGACGAAGGTAAGTCCTACGCCGATCAAAAAGATAAGCTATCGTCGATTCCCCAGCTTGTTCCCGCCGTATTCATCGGGCTTCAGGTTGATCCTGATATTTTGCGTGAGCGTATAAACCGCAGAGTCGACAAAATGGTTGAAGCCGGGCTTGTAAATGAGGTGAAGTCACTCCTTGATAGAGGATTCAGAGAAGGCATCACCGCACAGCAGGCCATAGGCTACAAAGAAGTTGTAAGTGCGCTTGACGGAAAGATTTCCATGGATGAAGCTATCGAGGACATCAAGGCCTCAACCCGTCGTTACGCAAAACGACAGCGCACCTGGTTTAGGAAGGACAAACGTATCCATTGGCTTAACGCAGATGAGTACGACCTTGAGTACCTGTGCAAACAATCAAGCGAGATCATTTCATGCATGAATTCAACTCTGTAAGCATTAAAGGCTCCGCCACCAGCTTCGAAGAGCGTAGAGAACGCGCTGTGCTTGTCGGAGTTGATTTACCTGGTCAATCTTGGCCTATCTCTTCATCGCTTGACGAACTCGAACGTCTCGCAGACACCGCAGGAGCTGACGTGGTTGCCCGCACCACGCAGAAACTCGACTCGCCCAATCCCCGCACCTTCGTGGGAAGCGGCAAGGCTGAGGAGATTGCCGGTCTTGCCAGAATGCACGATGCCGATGTTGTTATTTTCGACGACGAGCTTACGCCTTCACAACAATCGAATCTTGAGAGAATCGTAGACAAGTCGGTTAAGATCATTGATCGAACTGCCTTAATTCTTGATATCTTTGCGCTTCACGCAACAAGCAAGGAAGGCAGGCTTCAAGTTCGCCTTGCTCAAAACCAATATCTCTACCCGCGCCTCAGGGGCATGTGGGCCCACCTTGCATCTAACCGTATGGGCGGCGGCGTTGGCTCTCGATTTGGCGAAGGCGAAAGCCAGCTTGAAGTTGACCGCAGAATGGTACGCAAGCGCATCACATCCATCAAACGCGAACTGGCACGCTTAAGCGAAGTTCGTGCGCTGCAACGCGAGAGCAGGTACTCAAGCGGCATGTTCAAGGTGTCCATCGCAGGTTACACAAACGCCGGAAAATCAAGCCTTATCAACCGCCTTACCGACGCGGAAGTTCTGAGTTACGACAAGCTCTTTGCCACACTCGACTCCACTACTCGGAAATTCTGTCTGCCCGAAGGCAGGGAAATAACCTTGACGGACACGGTCGGCTTCATTCAGAAGCTCCCCACTACGCTTGTTGAAGCATTCAAATCTACGCTCGACGAGATCACCGGATCCGACCTAATTTTGCATGTGATCGACGCTTCTTCCGAGGAATTCGAAGACCAAGTTAAAGCCGTACACGAAGTGCTTGATCAAATCGAAGCCCAGGACATTCCCCGAATCGAAGTCTTCAACAAGTGCGATTTGCTGAGCGAAGATGAAATCAAGGCCCTCAGAGTGCGTTTTCAGCATTCGATAACCGTATCTGCCGAAACAGGTTACGGTATCACAGAACTCATAGAACGCATCAGCCAAGCTGCTTCATCAGCAGATGAGCTTGTCGAGGTGCTTATACCCTACAAGAGGGGAGACTTGGTTTCTCTCGCTCACCAAAGATGCCATATCATTACGGAAAGCCACGAGGAAGTTGGAACCAAGATCAGCATGCTTGTATCGC
>CAYZCY010000001.1:27333-79176 GCA_964477115.1 uncultured Eggerthellaceae bacterium
GCGACAACGATATCGCCGTTATTGGCCACCGGCTGCTCCTTGACGACCACAAAGTCGCCATCGTTGATGCCAACTTCAATCATTGAGTCACCACGAACCGAAAGCATGAACGAAGGAGCGTCGCCAACGATATCTGTCGGCAAAGTAAGTGTGTCGGTGATGTTTTCCTCGGCAAGAATGGGAGTACCCGCAGCAACATTGCCAACGAGAGGAACATTGACGACATTGGTGACGGCGAAGGCATGCGTCATGGACTCATCTACATCGGGTTCCTGGTCAAGTGGGTAGGTCAAAGCAATCGAACGAGACTTGAGCGGATCCCTTTTAATGAGGCCCTTTTCCTCCAATGCCTTCAGATGCACGTGAACAGTGGAAGGGGAGGACAGCCCGAGTGCTTCGCAGACTTCGCGCACCGTGGGGCCATAGCCTTTTTCCCTGATGCAATCTTCAATGCACTCAAGAACAGCCTTCTGCCTTTTTGTAACCTTGCCGCGCATGTTGATCCTCCCTAAATTAACAAAACAAATGTTCGTAATTTACTTGACATGAACCTTTGTTCGCCTTATTATACACACGAACAAAGGTTCTACGCAAGGGGTGAGGCTCAAAATGATTAACTGGCTTATGAATACCGATACCGTTAATTCCATCTTGTATGGCAGCTCTGCAGGTGTTTCCTTTGGCAACTTCTCTCGCGGAGAGGTCATCGTTGCCTTTGCGGTTGGCGTTGTTATTTCATTCGGGGCCCTCGTTATTGGCTCATAAGGCCTCAGGCATATCTTTACGTACTGCAAACGGCCTCACACGGCCGTTTGTTTCTTTCAGGGGTATTCATGAGGTATGATTGCCTTGAAAGAAGAGTAAAGGAGCAACATGCTTTGTCCTTCATGTGCGCATCCTGAATCCAAGGTCGTAGACTCAAGACCAGCCGAAGAGGGATCTTCTATTAGGCGTCGTAGAGAATGCTTGAACTGCGGCGCGCGTTTTACAACGTATGAGCGTATGGGCGAATATCCGCTTATCGTCATCAAGTCAGATGGCTCATCCGAAGCCTTCGATCGCAGCAAGCTGATGCGCGGCTTGCTTATAGCTTGCGCAAAACGTCCTGTATCTGCCGAACAGCTTGATTCGCTCATCAACAAGATTGAGTCCGATCTGCGATCTTCTCAAAAGTATGAGATTCGCTCGAAAGATCTTGGCAGCATTGTCATGTCTCATCTTTCAACTATTGATGAAGTTGCCTACGTGCGCTTCGCAAGCGTTTACAAAGACTTTCAGAGCGCGGAAGAATTCGCGTCAACACTTAAGGACCTTAAGGGTAAGAAATAGCACATGGACGTACACATTAAGCTTCTCGAGCCCGGCTTTGAAGTTCCGAAATACGCTAATCCGGGCGACGCTGGTTTGGACCTATGTTCTACGCAGGATATCGAAATTAAGGCAGGTAGCCGAGCTTTAGTGCCGTGCGGTTTTGCTATTGAAATACCAGATGGGTATGCGGGCCTGGTTATTCCTCGAAGTGGGCTCGCAATCAAGCATGGCATTTCCATAGTAAATGCGCCTGGTTTGATCGATAGCGGCTACCGAGGCGAGATAAAGGTAATTCTCATCAATACTGATGCGAATAATAGTTTTCAGGTCAAACGCGGAGACAGAATTGCTCAAATGATGATCGTTGCGTATCCGAGCATTAATCTGGTGCTGAGCGATGAGCTGTCCACATCGGATCGAGGTGAGGGTGGCTTCGGAAGCACCGGGAAGCGCTAAATGTGTTCTGCGCGTAATTATCTCGCGTAAAATGGTCGTTTTTCCCTTACCAGAACCCATCTAAGACTAAAATAGGGCCTTAGAACGGCTCTCAGAGCCTCAGAAATAAAACCTCAGGTCAGAAGCCTGTCTTATAAGGATCAACATGAATCAGAACCAAAATCAGCCTCAAACGCCCTACGAACCGCAAAATCAGCCTGAACAAAGCAATCATGGTCAACTCAGCTATGAAGCCTTGCAGCAAATCAAGTCAGCTCAAACTATGGTTACCATTGCAACCATAGCAGCGCCGGTGTCTTTAATAATAGGTGGCGTTCTTCTGTCGACTATCTCAATTATCTGCGCTGCCGTCGCATATATGAAGCTGAAAAAGATTATGCCTGCTGGGGCTCCGCAGCATCCGTTAATTACCAAGGTAATCAGGTCAACCGTGCTTGCTGCATGTTTTGGCATCGGGGCACTGATACTAAACGGTCTTACGGTTGCCATGCTTATGCCGACCGTCATGGAGTACGTTAACACTGGCAACACGGAGGCGCTTAACAGCATGTTTGGCGGAGCAACAGGCGGCAGCGCTTCGTCGGGCTCTTCCGTTTGGGGCTAAAGCTTCACAAAACGTCAGTCTGTAATAGCCATACGCATTACTGATAATATATGTTATGTAAAGTAGTGATTTCATCGTACGACGCGCACACGGCAGGCTAACGGGCTAACGTTGTTTCAGGCCTCAGATCGAACTGTTTTTGAAGCAGATGTCAGCGTGAGCACCGCTCTTGAACCTAGCTGCGCTTGCCGCTCTAGTTATCCGATATGCAGGCCATGCGCTCCTGAATGAAGTCAGGGACATCTTCACGCGGCATATCAAGCGAGACAGAAAGCTCATCATAGAGAAGCTTCTCGGCCAAGGATAGGAACTTCTTGTCGACCGACATGGGCTGCTTACCGGTAAGCTCGCGTTCATGAATACGCTCATAGGCTGATTTCACCACAACCGCCAACTCACGAGGGCTGCACTGGCTTACGCGGCGAGCGTATTCGTCCTTGAGCTGGCGCTCGGCAACTGAACGAGACACTCCGACGCCCGCCACATTCAACTCAGCCTCATCAATGACTTCAAGCGCGGGCAGCTCCTCGATAAGCTTAAGCGCCTCCTGCCTGTTCATAGCGGGACGCACAGCTGGCTGCTTTGCCTCGGAAACAACAATGTAGAACTTGAGGCTTCCTTCGAGGACAGCGTGAAGCTCGTAGTAATCCTTGTCCTCAAAGTACTTCTCATGCATGCCGGCAATCAGGCATACGTGGTTGCGATAAATTACAGTGCTGCCAACTTCGAACATGGGGCCTCCTACGCTTTGAACCGTCAGTCTTGTGCGACCGCCTGCGCAGGTCAGAGGCCTGTCGAAGCACGCATCAAATATTCATTTTAGCCATTTTGAAATAGGATTTCATGCACCCAATCGGCTCAGATGTGCATTAGTCGAGCAGTTCCATTATTTGCCGAGCCCTACGCGGTTTGAAGCATGTCTTCTCCCCCAAGTTAACAGCGGGGCTAATTAGCCATTGGCATACTAGAGAGCTGCGTTAATCGCCTCGACCGTATCCTTCGCATTGCCGAGAAGCATGTCGGTGTTTTCGTTGAAGAACAGCGGGTTCTGGACGCCCGAATAACCGGCGTTGCCCATGCTGCGCTTGGATACGATGACCTTGGAAGCTTCCCAAACACGCAAAACAGGCATGCCGGCAATCGGCGAATCGGGCTCGGTCTCAGCCGCGGGATTAACCGTGTCATTCGCGCCAATAACCAAAACCACATCGACATCGCCGAAATCATCGTTAATCTCGTCCATTTCGAAGACGTTGTCATAGGGAACCTTGGCCTCGGCAAGCAGCACGTTCATATGACCGGGCATGCGTCCCGCAACGGGATGAATGCCAAACTGCACTTCCACACCACGGGCGATAAGCTTTCGCGTAAGCTCAGCGACAGGGAATTGCGCCTGAGCTACAGCCATACCGTAACCCGGAGTAACCACGACGCGTTTAGCCTCTTTGAGAAGAGATGCGACCTCCTCAGGGCTTGTTTCGGTATGAGTGCCGTAATCCTTAACTTCCCCACCCGACTTTGAAGGCGCATCTCCGCCAAAACCGCCGAGAATGACGGAAACAAAGGAACGATTCATTCCCTGGCACATGATGTAGCTCAAGTAAGCACCGGACGAACCAACAAGGGCGCCGGTGATAATCAACAGGTCATTTCCCAGGGTGAAACCGGCCATGGCCGCAGCCCAGCCCGAATACGAGTTGAGCATGGAAACAACAACGGGCATGTCGCCTCCGCCGATGGCAAGAACCAGGTGAGCGCCAAGGACAAGGGAAATTACCGTAATAATGGCAAGCGGCAAAACACCCTGCTCGACGCCGGTAGTGGTAACAAACCATGCGATGCAGGCAATGATTGCAATGAGCATGGTCAAGTTAATCGCATTGCGACCAGGCAGCGTTAAGGGCTTGCCGCTGATCTTTGCGGAAAGCTTGAGATAGGCAACGATAGAACCGGTAAGCGTTACCGCACCGATGAAGACGGCTAAGCCCACCTCGCCCATATGAAAGGCGTTCTCATAAGTCCCTGACCCAGGATCGGTCATAAACGAGTTGATGCCCACGAGCACCGCAGCAGCGCCTACAAAAGAGTGAAGCATTGCAACAAGCTCCGGCATGCCTGTCATCTGAACACGCACGGCCTTGAACACGCCGAAAGCGCCACCCAGAAGAATAGCCACCAGCATGAGGATTGCCGTCATGCCAGCACCCTGACTGTCAGTGGCAACAGCTATGGCCACCGTAGCAACAAGAGCCAATGCCATGCCTATGATGCCAAAAGTATTGCCCTGAGCAGCAGACTTCTGCTTGGAAAGTCCGGCGAGAGCAAGAATGAACAGCAGAGCTGCCGCAATGTAGGCAAGCGTCTGGAAGGGAGTAAGCAAAGTCAGGATATCCATTAGTCATTGCTCCTCTCGAACATCTTAAGCATACGGCGGGTGACGGTAAAACCGCCAAACACGTTGATGGAAGCAATGGCTACGGCAATGAAGGCAAGAACCGTGACGACGGGGTTGTCTGAGCCAATCTGAAGCAGGGCGCCAACAAGGATAATGCCAGAGATTGCATTGGTAACCGACATGAGTGGCGTATGCAGTGAATGGGAAACACCGGTGATCACATAGAAGCCAACAACAACGGCAAGCATGAATACGATGAAGTGGCTGGTCATAGACGCAGGGGCTGCAAGTATGAGAACAACGGCTAAAGCTGCAAGGAGAAGCTTCCACCAAAGCCCGCCGCCCTTCTTCTGCTCCCCCGCTTCCTGTAGCTCTTCTGCCTTTTCGGCAGCCTTTGCCGCAGGCGCAGCGGAAACGCTAACCGCGGGAGGCGGCCACATGATCTGACCTTCCAGAGTTACCGTCATTCCGCGAAGAACTTCGTCATTCATGTCCCAAACCGGAACGCCATCCTTTGCCTTGGTGACGAGCTTCATCAGATTGACGATGTTTTGACCGAAGAGCTGGGAAGACTGGCCCGGAAGGCGGCTCGGCAGATCATCGTATCCGATGATGGTAACTCCGTTGTCGGTAACCACTACCTCACCAGGCTTGGAAAGAGGGCAGTTTCCGCCAAGTGCGGAGGCACCCATGTCAACGATGACGGAACCGGGTTTCATACCTGCCACCGCCTCTTCAGTGATAAGAAGCGGCGCCGGACGCCCGGGAACCTGAGCGGTGGTGATGACGATGTCGGACTTTGCGGCCTGCTCGGTGTAGGTCTTAAGAACCAGAGCCTGCTCTTCATCCGTAAGCGCACGGGCATAACCATCCGAAGACTGCTGCTTGACGGGAATTTCAACAAAGGTGCCGCCAAGCGACTCAACTTGGTCTGCCACTTCCGCGCGCACGTCAGTTGCATAGACCTGCGCGCCCATGGAACCCGCTTGGCCAATAGCAGCAAGACCGGCGACGCCGACGCCAATGATGTAAACATTGGCGGGCTTAACCTTGCCTGCGGCGGTGATCTGACCTGCGAAGGTGCGGCCAAAAGCGCTTGCGGCCTCAATGACGGCACGATAACCCGCCACGTTCATCATGGAAGAGCGAACGTCAAGCGATTGAGCACGAGAAAGGCGCGGCACCATATCAAGAGCCATGGCGGTAATGCCCATAGTCTCAAAGGTCTCGATAATGGCGGCATTGCCACGCGGATTCAAGCGAGCGAGCAAGGTAGCGCCACGCTTGATCAGGCCAAGCTCCGCCTCACCAGGCGTATCGAGACAGGTGACAATGTCGGCTCCCCATGCCTCGTTCTTAGAGACGATACGAGCACCAGCGGCTTCATACTGGTCATCATAGTAGCTGGCAGCAGTGCCGGCACCAGACTCTACGCAAACCTCATAGCCAAGCTTCATTAGTTTGGAAACCGTGTCGGGAGAAGCGGATACCAGCTTCTGCCCCGAATGCGGCTCCCTGGGAATGCCAATAAGCATCAAAGCCCCCTAGGCAAATGCAGAAGGAACAATTAGTACAACCCGATATTGTACGCCAGCCAATTGTTTGCGGATGATCAATCCGACGAAAGCGCTAATAGCCCAGGTAGCCAAGCAGGCCGACGCAGCCATCGGATACATCCTCATAGGTCTCGTCAAAGTTGCCTGTATACCAAGGATCAGCGATGTCTTCCTGCGAGCCCGCAAACTCGAGAAGCTTGAACACTTTGCCATCGGGGTCATTGGCAAACAAGCGCCTCATATTGCGCACATTGGCCTCATCCATCCCAATCAGAAGATCAGAGTCGAAATAATCCCGCTTGCATAGCTTGCGGGCGTATTTGCCCGAGCAGTCAATTCCATACTGCTTGAGCTTTGCCCGCGTTCCATGGTGAACGGGGTTGCCCAGCTCTTCGGAGCTGGTGGCTGCGCTGGCTATTTCGAAACAATCGCTCAAGCCCCGCTTCTCAACGAGGTCCTTCATAACAAATTCCGCCATGGGGGAACGGCAGATATTGCCGTGGCAGACGAAGAGGATTCTGCAGATCTTAGGCATAGTGGCTACTCATCCCCGGAGTCCTCGGATGTGGCTACAACTGGATCCGCAGAGGTTGTAGTGGTAGTCTCGGTTTCTTCGTTACCACCAGGCTGCTTCTCCTCCTGCTCCTTCTTAGCAGCTTCCTCCTGCTCCTTCTTAGCAGCCTCTTCTTGCTCCTTCTTAGCAGCCTCTTCTTGCTCCTTCTTCACAACCTCGGGATCCCTGCCCTTAGAGACCACGATCACGAGCTTATTGTTCTCAACGCGCTGGCTGATGATGGTGCCAGCCTCGGCATTGTCGTCGTACTTCTCCTCAGTGGTGTACTTGTAGTCCTTAAGAATGCTCGCCACGCTCTCAAGGGTGCTGCCGATCATGTCGGGAGCCTCATTGGGATCCTTGGAGGTCTTAATGCCGGGAACATCAAGGTCGGTGTTGCTGAAATGCTTGGTGTACTCAGGGTCAGAGGCCTCGAAGAACTGAACGATCTCTCGACCCTCCATCCATTTGTTCATAAAGGCACCGTACACGGCCGCACCGTTCAGGCCAGATACGCTGCGCTGATTTGTGGGATCGCCAATCCAAACAGCAACGGAAAGCTGCGGCGTGATACCGACAAACCAGCTGTCCTTGGATTCTTCGGATGTACCCGTCTTGCCAGCAACAGGCTGTCCGCAGGTAAGGCGAGCGCGGGTTCCGGTACCACCTTCGACAACGCCCTTCATAACTTCGATAGCCGCATGCGCAACCTCTCGGGAGATGACCTGCTCACCTTCCGAATTGGTATGGTCGATAATCACATTGCCCTTGCGGTCGACAACCTGCTCGATGACAACCGTGTCATGACGCACGCCCGCGTTTGCGATGGTGGCATAAGCGCCAGCCATCTCAAGCGTGGTCACTTCCTCAGATCCAAGCGTGACCGACAGGAAGGGGTCAAGCTCAGACTGAATGCCCAGACGATGAGCCATCTCGACCACGTTTTCGGGACCTACCGCTGCGCAAATGCGAACGAAACCGGTGTTGGACGAAACGGCAAACGCACTGGCAATGCTTCGCGTGCCGTACTCTCCCCCACCGTAGTTTTCAACGCGATACCCGTCGATCTCAAGCCAAGAACCGCAGTTCACAGCAGTTGAAGGAGAAATGCCCTGCTCCAAAGCGGTTACCAGGGTAAAGGTTTTAAAGGAAGAACCGGGTTGACGTTTCGCCTGCGCTGCAAGGTTCCACTGGTTGGCGTAAAAGTCCTTGCCGCCCACCATGGCACGTACAAAGCCGGTACTCGGATCAACTGCGGTCATGGCAATGGATAGGCTGCTGTTGATGTTCGCCTCTTGCTGATCAACCACAGTCTCAGCAAGGGCCTGCATCTCCAGATCAAGGGTGGTGTATACGGTCAAACCGCCCTTGAACAGATCCGTCTTCGACAGGTCGTAGGAATTCATCAGCTGATCTCGGACATAGCTGCCAAAGTAGGGATACATGATGAAGCCGTCGAGGGAGGGCTCAGTAGGGTTTAGCACGATCTCCTCAGCCTTGGCTGCATCTGCCTCTTCCTGCGTGATGGCGCCATAGGAAACCATGCGATCAAGCACGACATCGCGACGCTGCTTCGCGTTTTCAGGATAGTAAAGGGGGCAGTTTGAAGTCGGGGATTGCGGAATGCCCACAAGCGTTGCCGCTTCGTTCAGGGTGAGCTCAGAAGCGGACTTGGAGAAGTAACGCTGAGCGGCCGCCTCGATGCCATAAGCACCGCCACCATAGTTAATGGTATTCATGTAAAGAAGCAGCACGTCATCTTTGTCGTAGAGCTTCTCGAGTTGTATAGCGAGGAAGATCTCCCTCACCTTGCGCTTATAGGTGATGTCGCTCATCTCGTCGATCAACACGGTGTTGCGAACAAGCTGCTGGGTGATGGTGGATGCGCCCTCAAGCGTGCCGCCGGTCAAGTTGTTCACGATAGCGCGGCAAATGCCAATGAGGTCAAAGCCGTTATGGTTGTAGAAGCGCTCGTCTTCCGTAGCAACAGTGCCCAGGACAGCGTAGTTGGAAATCTGATCGAGGGATTCGAGCGGGACGCGGTTTTCCAGCTGAAAACGCGCGATCAGCGTAGTGCGATCACTCGCATACACCTCGGTGGGCTTGATGGTGTTGAAAGAATCGGCATCCGTGTAATCAGGGAGATCCTGCAACCAAGTTGCAAGCACAGCGCCAAGAGTGATAACGCAGGCAAGGACCAGACCGCAGCAGCAGCCAAGCACAATCTTTGCCCTCTTGGACATCTTAGAGAAGGGTTTGGCCTTAGCAGCCTTAGCCCCCTTTCCCTCAGAATCAGCGGCTGCAGCCTCCGCATGGTCCTCAGGGTTAGCCGAATCAGCAAGATCGACGTTTAAGTCTTCGCGATCAGACGAATCAAGCATGGCTTCAGCAGACCCTTCGAGATCTGCCTCTAAACCTGATTTCAGATCTTTCTCATCAGACATAAAGCCTCCATCAAGAGATGAAATACGACTCATTTGTCATACCCGTTCATTATCGCAGCAAATGAAAGGATTCTTACATGGTTTTGCGGAATGTTCGCCCTGTGGAACAAAAGCATTACTTCGAATCGTGCGCGAATCAGGCCTAAAGAAAAGGCTATCGAATGAGTACATGAGAACGCTCCACTAAGGCCGAACTCACTTCGCTTATTGACGCCCTATATTAGTAATTTGCGCCTCATTCACGTGAACTTAGCAGTGCATGAGGTATGATTAGTGCGGCTAATAGGCCAAGAGAAACGATTGACGGGAGAAATTCACATGAAGAAAATGATTGCCGCCTTTGCCGCAACCGCTCTTCTCGCATTCTCTGCCGTGGCCTTTGTCGGCTGCGGTGGCGAAAGCGACGAGGACGTAATCCGCGGCGCGCTCACCGAAGAGCTTGATGCCATCAAGGCCCTTGACGACGCGACTATCAGCGAGATGACCGCCGATATGGACGCCTCCACCTTCGCTGCCTATGGCATCGATGCGAGCGAGTTTATGAAGACCTACCTTGACGGCTTCGATTACTCTATCGACGGTGTCACCGTCGACGGCGACACCGCAGAGGCTGTCGTCACCCTGACCTGCAAGAGCTTCAGCGCTTATGAGGCCGCTCTTGAAGCCAACACTCAGACGGCTGTTGAAACTCAGGATATCGCCTCCATGACCTCTGACGAGATCAATGCGCTGGTCGGTCAGATCATGATGGACTCCCTGGCCGACGTTGAGCCGATTGCTTGTGACCCCATCACCATCGAGTACACCAACGAAGATGGCACTTGGACCCCGACCACGGCTTCCGAGCAGGCAATCACCAACGCACTGCTGACCAACTAACTCATAACTTGAGTGCACGCCGCCCTCGCGTCTCGGCGCGAGGGCTTTTTATTGCCCAAGCTCAAAGAGACTAACGATATACTCTGATTACCAAGACGAAAGATGCAGGAGAGACATGTCTGCAAGCACCGAGACCATAAGCCCAGATGCCAAGCCTGAATGTATCCAGGCTAATAATTTCACGCCTCTAACGGCGAAAATGGCCTGGCAGCTTGCCGCACCTCACACTTGGCCTGCCTCCATCATTCCAGTCTTGATTGCAGTGTCTGCAGCTTACGCATGCGAAGGCGTTTTACTGCTTCCCATGAGTTTTACCCTGCTTATTATCTGCGCTCTGATGCAGTCATCCGTGAATACCCTCAATGACTATTTCGATTACGTCAAAGGCACCGATTCCGCTGACGACAACGTAGAAGCAAGCGATGCCGTCCTCGTCTACAACAACGTCAACCCAAAATCTGCGCTCGGACTTGCGATAGCTTTTCTTGCTTGCGCGTTCCTGCTGGGAATCTACCCCATCATGGTTGCAGGCTACATCCCGCTTATCTTCGCCCTCATAGGAGCTTTGATAGTTGCCCTGTATTCCGGCGGTAAAACACCCATCTCCTACCTACCTATTGGCGAATTCGTCAGCGGCTTTGTCATGGGCGGTCTTATCGTGGTTGCGAGCTACTATGTTCTCACCAAAAGCCTGCCGCTTGCAGCTTGGATATGGGCCATTCCCACCACCATCGGCGTTGCGCTCATCATGTTTACCAACAATACCTGCGATATCGAAAAGGACATCGAAGCCAAGCGCAACACCCTGTCTGTCAAGATCGGGCGTGAGAGGGCAAGGGCCGTCTACCACGCGCTCATCGTGCTGTGGATTGCCTTTATCCTGATAATCGAGCTGCTTTGGTTTAGCAAAGGCCTGATCATTGCGCCCTTTATGCTCCTTGCCGCTTACCCCTTCATTAACGCTCTCTGGAAAAACCCCCTCGCTCCCCCGTCGCGCATTGCCGCAATGTCCCAGATCTGCAGCGTCAACGTAATTCTGGGAAGCTTCTACGCCCTCGGGATTATCTTAGGCGTCTAGCCGACAAGCTTATCGGAATACTATGGCGTCCTTGCCGCCTCGCCAACTCTCAAAAGCAGAGAAATCGAGATGATCTAAGAGAAGCTGTGTAGTGACAGGGTCATCCTCCTCGACCAAACCAGCAAGGTAGGCAATGTGCCCGATGACGCCCTCGGGGCTGCCAAAACGCACGAGCAGCCGATCGAGTGCCGCATCCTTGTTTCGCTTGGCAAGGCGTCTTCCGCTTTCATCCACCAGAAGAGGGATGTGAGCGTATTGCGGGTGGTCAAAACCCAGCAGAGACTGCAGGTACATCTGCTGCGGACAGGAACTCAGAAGATCGACGCCCCTTACAACAGAGTTCACTCCTTGGGCTGCATCGTCCACCACAACGGCAAGCTGGTAGGCAAAATTGCCGTCAAAGCGCTTAACGATAAAATCGCCGCACTCTTGAGCCAAATGAGTCGAACAGCGTCCCTGAACCAGGTCATCAAAGCAAATTGTTTCATCGCTTACCAATAAGCGATAAGCTGGGTTTCGAAGAGCTGACTTAGCTTCAATTTCTTGGGGGCTGAGGTCTCTGCAGGTCCGTGCGTATACGAAATGTTCACCCACATGCGGAGCCGAAGCAGCATGCAAATCTGCCCTGGTGCAGAAGCAGGGGTAGATCAAATCTTTATCAGCCAGAAACTCAAAGGCCTGCTCGTAAACATCATCTCTATCCTGCTGGTAGATCGGACCCTCATCCCAATGCAAGCCTAGGGCTTCAAGATCCCAGAGAAGCTGATCGGAGTAGGTCTTCTTAGACCTTTCCCTATCGAGGTCTTCAATGCGAAGGACGATACGACCGCCTTGCAGCTTAGCAAGCAGCCATGCGCAAAGGTAGGCGAAGATATTGCCAGCGTGCATTCTGCCCGTAGGAGAAGGGGCAAAGCGTCCAACAACGCCTTGCCCCAATCTATTGCTGCTGCGCATGTGAATCGCGGCCTCCACGGTCCTCTTCGCTTAGGAAAGAACGAATTCTCGACCCGCTCGGAAAGCTGCGAGGTTGGCCTCGACTGTCTTGGGGGGAACGCGGCCCGCAATAGCCTCCTCCCAAATAGCGGGATCAATATCGAGACGCGCCGAAAGGGCGCCAAGAAGTACAACGTTGCTCGTGCGGGAGTTGCCAACCTGAACCGCAATATCGGCCGCAGGAACAAGCAGGGCGCCGGAGGCAAGGAGGTCCTCATTTGCCGCAGCGGGCATCTTGGCCTTACCCGTGAGAACAGGCAAGGGCTGAATAGCAAGATCGTTCACGATCATGGAGCCGTACTCGGCAAGGAAAGGCAGGTTGCGAAGCGCCTCCGTAGTCTCAAAGGAAACGATGCAGTCAGCATTGCCGAGGTCAGCGACCATAGACTGAACCTTGTCGCCAAAACGAACGACCGTGGTAACGGAACCGCCGCGTTGAGACATACCGTGAATTTCAGAAACCTTTACGTCAAGGCCGGCACCCAGGCAAGCGCGGGCAAGAAGGTCTGCTGCGAGAATGGTTCCCTGGCCGCCAACGCCGCACAGAAGAACCGTGGTGGTTTTGCTAGTCATGACTCTTCCCCTTTACTGCTTCACAATGGCATCGAGACGGCAGTACTGAGCGCACTGCCCACAGCCTACGCACATGAGCGCATCAATGCGGGCAAAACCCTGTTCAGGATCACGGGAAATGGCAGGGCATCCAAGGGTAGAGCAGATGCCGCATGCCGTGCACTTGCCGTTTACCTCGTATACGGGCTTCTTGGATTTATCGAGAAGAACACAGGGACTCTTGAAAATCAAAACGCTGAGCTCATCGTTAGAGGTTGCTTCCTTAAGGTTAGAGCGAACGCTTGCCAGGTCGTTAGGGTTAATAACGCGAACATCTTCAACTCCAAGGGAGCGAACAACGCTCTCGAGGTCCAATTCGCGGCTCGGACGATTCTGCAGGGTGACGCCGTTGAAGGGGTTGCCCTGATGACCAGTCATTGCGGTAGTGCGATTATCAAGAATGCACACAGTGCCGGAGCCGCAGTTGTAAACCGTAGAAATGAGCGAGCTCAAACCGGAATGGCCGAAGGTGGAGTCGCCGATAACCCCAACAATAGGCCTGTGATCCACATCGGCCATGGCAATTTCCATGCCGTGCGCCATGGAGATGGATGCACCCATGTCTACGCAGGTATCCATAGCGGAAAGAGGAGGCAGCGCTCCCAAGGTATAGCAACCGATATCGCCAGTTACGATGGCGCGAATGCGCGAAAGCTCCTTGAACACCACGCGATGCGGGCATCCGGGACACAAAGCCGGCGGGCGGGCAGGCAGATCAGAGCGGGGATCTACGTGATCGAGCGGCGCACAGCCGAAGCAAGAAGCAATGATGCCGGGAGAAAGTTCGCCGTCAGCCGGAATGGGATCTTCAAGTTCATCGAGATCGACACCGCATTCGCGAACCGACTCAGAAAGGAATCTGGAACCCTCTTCGACAACATATAGACGCTCTACACTCGAAGCAAATTCCCTGATCAGATTCCGAGGAACAGGATAGGTCAGGCCAAGCTTGAGAATAGAAGCGTTCGGAAGGGCCTCGGACACGTGCTGATAGGCGGAACCGGCGCAAATAACGCCGATCTCACCTTCGCCAGGAAAGACCTTGTTAAGGTCGCAGCTTTCTGCAAACTGCTCAAGCTTAGAAATACGCTCGAGCTGGACCTTCCTGCGCGGCTTTGCGAAAGCGGGCATCATAACCCACTTGGCAATATCCTTCTCGTAAGGCTTGAGGCTGTAGTCAGCACGCTCCCCGCGCTCCACCGGCGTCTTAGTGTGGGAAACGCGCACGCTTGAGCGAATGATCACGGGCACGTCGAACTGCTCGGAAAGCTCATAGGCGCGCTTCGTGTACTCAAGACACTCCGCAGAATCCGACGGGTCGAGAACGGGAATATGAGCGGCCTTGCCATAATAATGGGAGTCTTGCTCGTTCTGGGAGGAATGCATACCCGGATCGTCAGCAGCCAAGAGGACAAGGCCGCCGCCAACGCCCGTGTAAGCAGCGGTAAACAAGGGATCGGCGGCTACGTTCACGCCAACGTGTTTCATGCTTGCCAAAACGCGTGCGCCACCGACAGACGCACCTATGCCAACCTCAAGGGCAACCTTCTCATTGGTGCACCACTCAGCGTAAACGCCCTCCTTGCGGGCGAATGCCTCCATGGTTTCAGTGGAAGGAGTACCAGGATAGGCAACGCCAACGCTAGCGCCTGCTTCCCACGCTCCTTGAGCTACTGCCTCGTTTCCAGACATTAACTCCATGTATAACCTCCTCCAACAGCCTTGCCCTAAGGGCAAGGCAAAGCTATAGAATGACTACCTCGACTCCTCGTATCGAAGGCAGAACGTTCCAATCTGTATGATATCCCCATGAGCCAAAGACTTGGAATCAACGCTGACGTTGTTTACCCAAACGCCGTTGTACGAATGGTTGTCGCGAATTAAATAGCGATTTCCATCCTTGACGACGAAGGCATGCAGACGCGATACGGTCATGTCGTTCAAGAACACCGCGCAATGCGGGCTTCGACCAAGATCATATGATTCCTCGGTCAGCGTATACGTAAGACCTATTTGCGGCCCGCGTACGATCTTCAAAAGGGCATGCGGGCTTGCTCCGGTCCCCTGCTCACGGGAATCAGCGGCAAGCTGGATGGGATCAAAAGCCTGGGTGGAACCCAAAAGCTTGTATCCACAGGATGGGCATGATCCAAGGTTGCCGGGAACCTTGTTCATGCAGACGGGGCATGTTTGAGTCATACAGGCACCTCCCTTCTTGTCAAACTATCCTTACAGGGCGCTCGAGGGCATCCTGTTGTAGATCAACGGGGTCTCGTTGAGTATTACCGACTCGGCACACGTTGGCTCGCCCTTGATGTTTAGCCATAGGCGCTCCCACGCGATCTTGAGGTTCTCGATTATGCCAGGTGCAGCGACGTTTTCGGCAGCAACCACATCCACCGTAGCAATAAGCTCGTTGTGCTGGTAAAAGGAGATCGTTCCCATCTTTTGACCGACGGTCACATTGCCGGAAACGTCGTCAAGCGTAAATTCTTGGCTGACATTCCCGTCAAAAGCAAAAACCTCAACGCACTGCTTTGGATCGGCAATGGTAGCCTGGACGGTCTTGTCGAGCCAAGATTGATGCGCAACCTCAGCAACTACGGCAGCCTCCACCGTTTCCCCGTTAAGGGTAACGGGTGCAACAACATCGCTGTTGGCAAGCGAATACACCACGCAGTTGTCGTAGTACCACTCATACAAGGCTTCGGCGTCACCGAAACGCTGCTCCACAGAAGAGCAATTGAGTACGATAGCATAAATGTCGTAGTCGTCACGGCTGCAGGCGCCGGCAAAGCAATATCCCGCCTGTTCAGTGTAACCGGTCTTCACACCGCAAGCACCGTCATATTCCCCGATGAGCATATCTGTTGACTTGAGCTCGATAGTGCCCGCAGCGCCATCGGCGTGATTGATATCAAGCACATAACCGTCTTTTGCAACGATTTCCCTGAAGGTATCGCTCTTCATCGCGTAAGCAGTCATGTTGGCAACATCACGCGCAGTGCTGTACATCTCCGTGTCGTAAGACCCGGTATCGAGGCCGTGAGCATTGGCAAACAGGCTGTCGTTCATGCCAAGCTGAGCGGCCTTTGCATTCATCACCGCAACAAAGATGTCGGTATTGCTCATGTCTTCGGTGATCTGAATGCTTGGCAACGAGTAACCCTCGGGCGCAACTCCACCGGAAGCGCGCAGAAGACCGCCCAAAGTGTCTGATATCGAAATAGCGGCATCGTTTCCCGATGAGATGAGCAAACCGTGAAGCGCGGTTTCAAGAGTCATGGTGTCGCCCTGCTGCAACCCAGCGCTCGATTCACCGATCTTGGCAGCCTCTTCCGTTACCGTAATGGAGGTATCAAGAGGAAAACCCTCCAAGGCAACGATGGCAGTCATGATCTTCGTAACCGATGCGATGTGCTGCTGCTGATCGACATTGCGCTCAAAGAGAACCCTGCCGTTTTCGTCAATGAGAATAGCGCTAGTGGCACTGATGTTAGGGCAAAGTGCGGGTGAAACACCGCGCTGATCTACGCTGATGCCAGCAAGAACATCGGTGCCGAGAACATCGGCATGTGCCTTGTCAGGAAGAATGGGAGAAACAACGCACAGCGCCAGAAGGGCACCGAATATGAGCGCGCGCACCGTATGGCGCACGCGCTCAAAAGCAACTATGTCAATAGCCTGATTAAGCGGCATAAATCTCTTCGGGTTCCACCGTCGCGAAACCGCCCTCGACCAGCTTGGCTTCAACGCCTTCGCCCTCGACCTTGAGAACGTTGACCGCGAGGTCGTTGTTAACGCAGAAGCAGTAGGCGTATTCGATGTTCATATCCTGTTCATCGCAGAACTCAAGCAGCTTGGAAAGGCCGCCAACCTCATTGGGTACGCGAACGGCGATGACCGGGGTCAGGCTTGCGCGGTAGCCGGATTCGGCAAGGACCTTGGCTGCCTTGTCGGGAGAATCGCAGAAGATACGCACGATACCGAAGTCCTGGGTATCGGCAATAAACATTGCATGCATATTGATGCCAGCATCAGCAAGAGTACGGGTTGCGGAAGCCAGGCGGCCCTTCTCGTTCTGAAGGAAAACGGTGAGCTGCATAATCATGTTAGTTCTTCCCTTCTCGCTTGTCGTAAACACGCTTTGCCTTGCCCTCGGAACGCTGGATGGCATGGGGCTCGCAAAGGGTGATCTTAACGTTGACCTGCAGGTTGCTCTTAAGCTCTGCGGCAAGTCGGGACCTGAGGTCCTCAAGCTTGCGTACCTGGTCGATCGGGAACTCGGGAACGGTCTCAACCTTAAGCTCAATCTGATCCATACCGTTGACGGTGGTGAGATGGAGCTCATAGTGAGCGGTGATTTCGGGGAAGCTGACGCATACCTGCTCGATCTGAGACGGGAAGACGTTCACGCCGCGGATGATGAGCATATCGTCGGTGCGACCGCGCAGCTGGTCGATCTTGTAGTGAGTACGACCGCAAGCGCAAGGCTCGGCGATGAGTCGGGTGATGTCACGCGTACGATAGCGGACCATGGGGCTGACCTCGCGAGTCAGCGTGGTGATAACAAGCTCGCCCCACTCGCCGATCTCGACCGGCTCGAGGGTCTCGGGATCGATGATCTCGCAGAAGAAATGATCTTCGGCAATATGGAGGCCCTTGCGCTCTGCGCACTCCATGGCAACGCCCGGGCCCATGATCTCGGAAAGGCCGTAAACATCGCAATACTGAATGCCAAGCTTGGTCGCAATGTCCTCGCGCATGGAGTCAGAGCAAGGCTCAGCGCCAAAGATACCAGCGGAAATCTTGAAATCCTTGGCGGGGTCATAACCCATCTCGATTGCAGTATCGGCGATGAGAAGAGCGTAGGAAGGCGTGCAGCAAAGAATATCGGTACCGCAATCCTTCATCATCTGAACCTGACGCTTGGTGTTGCCAGACGAAGTGGGAATGACATTAGCTCCAATGGCCTCTGCGCCAGCATGTGCGCCAAGTCCGCCGGTAAACAGACCGTAACCATAGGAGACCTGAACAGTGGACTCATCGGTGCCGCCGACCATGGCGATACCGCGGGCAAAGCAATCGCCCCAGTTCTTGAGATCAGTTGCGCTGTGGCCGACAACCGTTGCCTGACCTGTGGTGCCAGAGGAGGCGTGAATGCGGGCAACGTCCTTGATGGAACGAGCAAACAGGCCGTAAGGATAAGCATCGCGCATGTCCTGCTTGACCACAAACGGGAACTTGGCGATGTCCTCAAGGCTGGTAAGATCATCGGGAGTAACGCCTGCAGCGTCAAAGCTGTTCTTGTAGAACTCAACGTTCTCATAGGCGTTCCTGAGAGTTTCCCTCATGCGCTCGAGCTGCAAAGCCTCGAGCTGATCATGGGGCATTGTTTCGATTTCAGGCTGGAAATACACAGAAGACCCCTTCGTCTCCAAATTGCCACATCCTCCGCTGTGGCCGCGTATACTATGTGAGCCAAAAGAATGCGAAAGCTTAGCTTTCCTCGGCTTGCTCCGATTCCCCTTCTTCCTCTTCCGGAAGTGCGGGTCCTGCAATAATGACCTCGTTTACCGGTTCGTAAACTGAATTGAAGCTGTCCTCATGAAGGATCTGCCCCGCCGAGTCAGTTACCGTGCGGTATACGGTGATCTTCTTGCCGTTTCTTCCCGCTGTCTCAACGCGAGAAGTACCGGGCTTGAGCGTTTCGTCGACTACGGTCTTCGACTCGAATTCCTCGCCGTCTTCCCACTCGCCTTGCGTGCTAGAGACCTCGTATCCTGGATCAACGCCATACAGTTTAACAGTAAGGCTGGAATCGGTGTATGTACAGAGCATTAAAACATCTGAGGAGGAGTCGTTCTCCCAGATAAGATCCATGTAAGGATACGCAATAGCGGCATCTCTGCCTGCGGGATAGCTGGCAATATAGAGCGTATGATTATGGCGCGTGATTACGGGGAAGCCGCTTTCGTAAACCGAATTGAACACAGTTGTAGCCACCTGGCAAATGCCACCACCGACGGCGTCATCAAGCTCGCCGTTCACAATGGCGCCAGCCCCCAAGAACCCAGCTTCGGCAGTAGCCTCGCCAACTCGCTCGTTGAAGGACCATCGGCCGCCATTGGCTTTGACGACAGATCCCGAAATCTTATCTGCGGCGAGATGAATGTTATGGCGTCGATTCTCGGTGGATGCCGAATTCACGTAATCCGTTGTATAGGTGGAGATCTCGGAAACCACGCCAAGGTCCAAAGCCTCATCAAAGCTCATGGATTGCGGAGCTAATCCGTTCTGGATGCTGACTACGAGATTCGATCCGCTTTCGCTGATCTCGGCATTGATCTCATTGTCCTCCGAAGAATCTTTTTCGAGCTTTAGGTTTGCATTGTCGCGATACGACGCGAAAAGCGCTTCATCCAGCTTGTAAACAGCATCGTCAAGCTGCGGAACCTCAACGGTTCCGTCAGTGAAGACGGTGATCTCACCGTTTATTTCCTCCATCTGAACGACTGTCTTCAGACCGCGAAGAGCCTCCTGCATGTTCAAGAAGATCTGCGGCTTGACAATAGCCGGATCGAGCAAGACATTGAGCTTATACGAACGTCGTTCGGTAATGACCTCGGTGGTAATCCAAGAGCCAAGGGTCTCGCGCGGGACCTGCCAGGACTGATCGCCATAGGCGAAAGTGACCTCCTTGACAAGAATGCCGTTTGTATAATCAACCGCAGTCTGCGCCTGCTCCTGCGAAATGCGAATGGGTGCGAACTCCAACTGCGCTACGAAGGAAACATCGAGCTCGCTCGATGCCAAAAACGAATCATCGAGAAGCTTTCGGAAGTCCTCGCGATTGACCATATAGCCGTCATGGCCCTCAACCAAGCTAGCCTGACCCTCGGAAATGACCATACCGTAATCCACCCTCGGATCTCCCAGGGTAAGGTCGATTTCGTTGCAAAGAGACTCGAGTGCCGTCTCATCGTAAGATGCATAAGGCTCGATCACTGAATCGAACAACAGGGATTTCAACCTGCTGAAAACACCACCCGTGTCTCTGCCTATCTGATAGGCCTCTGAGGCGAGGTCGTAGGCGGGAACGCTTGCAGCCAGCGAATCAGCCGTGACCACCCAAAGCTGCGTGCTCTGACGAGCCTCCTCAACGGAAATCTGCTCAGCCAAAGCCTCCTGCTGGGCGATCATCTCCTCAACATCCCCCGCGGCCGCCTCTTCGCTAGCAAACACAATGATGCGAGTTCCCTGCAGCTGCTCAGAATAGCGTTCGAAAATGAGGTCTTCCGCCTCATCAACCGTCAAGCCCGACAATTCGACATCGCCGACATAGACGCCGTCGTAGATCTTCTTACCGTTGATGATGTTGTCAACGAGCATACCGCCGGCGATCAAAATCACGAGCAGACATGCAATGGTCAGGATCTTGCTCTTGCGAATGAAGCCGAAAACAGCACCGAACAGCCCGAGGATAATACCCGCGATAGAGCCAAGTACTCCCCTTTTGCCCGCCTTTTGAGAATTACGACGCGGTGACGATTTGGAAGAGCGGCCCTTGTCGCTCGACTCGATATTGACAGCACCCAAAGTCTTTTTGCCACGAGAACTCACAGCCAGGGAGTGATTCGAAGCAGAACCCGAACGGTCCTTGCGGGGTCGGGCATGAGAGCCCTTTGAAGCTTGGTCGCGTCGTGAGCGCGCTGATGAAGATTGAGGGTCTGCCGACACGAAGCGGGGACGCTGAGATTGCGCGGTGCCTCGTGAGCCGCGTTCGACAGAAGACTGCGAATAGAGACGCGAGCTTCCCTGATCGCGGGTGCTTCGTGACGCCGAAGCGCTCCGGGGAGCAGACGAAGACGAACGAGGCCTTGATGCCGACGAACGTCGCGTACGCGCCGCGCCGTCACCCTGAGTCGGGTTCTGACCCCTTCTCTGCGCCATGCCTAGGCCCCGCGTGAAGCCTTAACGCCATCTACGAGCACTATTGCGCTGTGGATGTAATGGGCGGTAGTGAAGATAGAGATGAATATTCCTGCATAGACAAACCATATGCCAGCGCTACAGGCTTGCGAGCCGAAGCCAGGCAGCCACGTAAGCTCGATAAACCCAAGGCCAGCAACCTGGGGCATGTTGATCAGCAGAAGGGCAAAGCCCACGAAGAGCAAGGTCGTTGCAAGCTTACCTGCAAACACAACCGGCACGCGTGCGTGATATCTTAAGGTAAGAACCGTACCTCCGTACAGCAGGCACAAGTCACGCGCAACAATGAGAACAACCGTCCAAAGAGGAACACGATCCACCAAGCACAAACCGACAACACCGGAAATCATGAGGACACGGTCTACGGCAGGATCCAAAAGCTGGCCAAGCTTGGAAACCGAATTGGTCCTGCGTGCAATCTGCCCATCAACAAAGTCCGTGCCAGCCGCAACAGCAAACACAATGGCGGCATAGACGTCATAGCCCTTAAGCAAGAGCACGAAGAAAACGGGGACAAGGCAAAGACGTGCAAAGGAGATGACATTGGGAATGGTGAGGATCTTGTTTGATGCCTCGATCTCTGGTTTATGCGAAGCCTTTTCGGTCCCTTCAAGGCCCATCTGCTGTTACCTCCAATAAAACCGGACCCCGTAGGGTCCGGAACAAATTTCCTGAACGAATATTGTATCAGCAATCAGCTCTTGTAGCCGAAACTACCAGCATCTTCACGGTAATTGCCGCCAATTGTCACGCATCCGATACTAATTCTGCAAGGAATTCAACATCTCGGCTTACGCCGTTGATTATTCCTGCTCAGGAACAGCGTAGCTGTCGCTTTCGATACTTGCAACCGCTTTTGGATACTGAGGCGAAGACGCAAGGCAGGCCTTAGGGCAAGCATTAACGCACATGTTGCACTGAATGCAGGAGTAGCGGTTAATCACCCAGGTGCGGGCTTTCTTATCGACCGTGATAGCGTTACATGGACAGGTCTTTTGGCAGATGCCACACAGAATGCACTTATCAACTTCGATACCGATGCTTCCACGCAAACCAACGGGCTGCGGCTTCACCTCTACGGGATACATCACGGTTTCGGGCTTCTTGAACAGAGAGCCGAAGGTCATGCCGCCCAGTTTAAAGCTTCCCATAATCCCCTACCTTTCCGTACAGCTGATGCAGGGGTCAATAGTCAGAATAATCATGTTGACATCAGCGAGGTCGCATCCTTCGAGGGCTTTAACCATGCCTGCAAGGTTTTGCGAGGTAGGGGTTCTCATACGCATGCGCTCCAGGTTTTTACTGCCATTGCCGCGAGCATAGTAATAGCATTCGCCGCGAGGCTGCTCAAGAACATTGCAGGCCTCAGTGCCGTCAGCCGGCGCGCCCTTTACCGTTACCGCAATGTCACCAGCAGGCATCTTGGAGGCAAGCTCCTTGATGATGGCGATGGACTGCAGAACCTCAAGGCAGCGCACTTTGATGCGAGCGTAGCAGTCGCCCTGGCTATCGAGAACAGGCTCGAACTCGGAAAGGTCTCCATAGGCGCCGTTGCGGAAGGACCTCACGTCGTAGCTGACATTGGAAGCGCGAGCGAAAGGCCCAACCATGCTCAAAGCCGAAGCTTCCTCAAAGCTAAGGTGGCCAACGCCTACCGTGCGGTTCTTGACCGAAGTATCGGTCAGGATAGTGTTCATGATCTTCATGTAATCGGAAGACAGGCCATCGAGAACGCTGACGATTTCCTTCATCATGGCGTCGTCAATGTCACGCACCACCCCGCCAACCTTAACAACAGAAAGGATGACTCGCCCGCCGGTGGTCTTCTCGAATATGTCAAGAACTCGCTCGCGCAAACGCCAGCAGTGCATGAACATGCTTTCGAAACCAAAGGCATCTGCAGCAAGGCCCAGCCAAAGGAGATGCGAATGAATTCGCGAAAGCTCATGCCAGATCACGCGGAGATACTCGGCACGTTTTGGAACCTCAACCCCCATGAGCCTTTCAACGGTTTCAGCATATCCAAGGGAGTGACCCATAGCGCAGATACCGCAGATTCGCTCTGCAACGTAAATGAACTGATTGTAGTCACGCGTCTCGACAAGCTTCTCAAGACCGCGATGAACGAAGCCGATCTGAGGAATGGCCTCGATAACCTTCTCATCCTCGACAACAAGATCAAGATGAAGCGGCTCGGGCAAAACGGGATGCTGCGGACCGAAGGGTATTACGGTTGCCTTACCCATCTTTACTCACCCTTCCTTTCGCTTGCCTCACGAGCTGCCTTCTTAGCCTTGGCCTCCATGGCCGCCCTCACCTTTGCGGCTTTTTCGGGATCCATGGCCGCAAGCTTTGCTTCCAACTCTGCATCTGCGCCCTCGGCGGACCCGTTTTCCTGAGTCGCTTTTTCGCGCGCGGCTTTCTCCTTTGCAGCCTTGGCGGCAGCGATCTTAGCAGCCTTCTCGCGTGCGGCAAGCTTCTCAGGCGAGACAATGGTCATGGGATCCTTCTGGGATACGCGATAGAAGTTGCCCTCGAAATCGATGGCAATATTCGAAATGTTTACGCCGAATAGATCGTGAACCTCGTTCTCGAACACGAAAGCAGCAAGATAACTCTCGGTGATAGAGGGTACGACGTCTTCTTTCCCGAGGGACTTAATGGTCACGTTTTCGAGAACGTCCTCTTTCATGAAGCTGTAAAGAAGGTCGATGCCCTGTTCGGTGTTGACAGCCAAAGTCTGGACGTAACGCCAGCCATCCGCCTTCTTCTGCTTGGCCAAAGACTCGATTTCGCTCAGTGCAACAGTCGAGTATACGGTCTGAAAACCCATGTTACTCACCCCTCTTCTTCATCTTCATGGCCTTCGACTTCTCGTCGAGGACCGAAACGCCCGCAACGATGGCATCGATGATGGTCTCGGGCCGCACCGCGCAACCAGGGGCATATACGTCAACGGGAATAGCCTTGTCCACGCCACCGATAACGTTATAGCAATCCTTGAAGATTCCTCCCGTGCAAGCGCAGATGCCGCAGGCGACGACCACCTTAGGCTCGAGCATCTGGTCGTAAATCTCCTTTACCACCTCGATGTTCTGCTCGTTCACGCTTCCCGTCACCAGGAAGATGTCAGCATGCTTGGGGTTTCCGGTGTTGATGACGCCAAATCGCTCGCCGTCATAACCCGGACACAGAGTTGCCAAAACTTCGATGTCACAGCCGTTGCAGCTGGAACCGTCATAGTGGATGACCCACGGTGATTTAGAAGCAAAAGCCACAGTCATCCCTCCTTACAGAAACGCGAGAATCGCAATGTTAAGTCCACCGGCAAGAAGAGCGACCAACCATGCGCCCTTCAGCATAAACTGCCACTTCACGCGAGCGAAGTTGTTGTCGATCCAAATCTCGAGGAAGTACACGGCGAGAATCACGACAACGGCCAAAACCAAAGACAGGGGGTTTGACCAGACGAAGAACATACCCACCCAGCCCATGAACAGGACGTTTTCGCACCAGTGCATCACTTCAACCAGACCAAGGGTGCGTCCGCTCATCTCAGTTGTGACACCGCGAACAAGCTCCTGATGTGCGTGATGGGACATGGACAAGTCGAATGGAGACTTGCGAAGCTTGATGGTGAGAATGAAAAGCAACCCCAAAAACGCAAGCCAGATAAGGGTGATCACCGGCAAATCCAGGTCAAGCACAGCCTTCACGTCAAAGGAGCCGCTTGCCATGTAGAAGGCAACCGCCATGAGGAGTACCATGGGCTCGTAGGCCATGACCTGCAAGGTTTCTCGATGCGCACCGATTTCGGCATAGGGCGAACGAGAGCTATAGGCAGCCACGATGAAGAAGAGACTCGAAAGCGTAATCACGAACACGCACATGAGCAAGTTGCCACCCGTGAAGAAAATGCCGCCAGCCAGGCAGGCAAACACGAAGGCCCCAACCACGTAAGTCCATTCGACGGAGTTAACCGAAGCGTTCTCCTTCTCAAAGAGCTTGCGCACGTCGTAATAGGGCTGCAGAAGCGGCGGACCGACGCGACCCTGCATTCGCGCAGAGACGATACGGTCAAGGCCCGCAAGAAGACAGCCGAGAATCGGAGCGATGACGGCAAACAGAAGCGATCCGATGAGCGTAGTGAGAATGGTCATATCAAATCACATCCTTTCCTAGAACATCATCGGTACGCCGACGAACGCAAGAACGAAGGCCGCAACCATAATGACCGAATTGCAAATGACACCCAAAGGCGCGATGCGCTTCTCCCCGAACATGTCTGTCATATACCAATTGCGAGCAGTAGCCTGCGTAGTACCGGACAGGGAATTGGTGAAAGTGCGCGCTTCGTGGTCCTGGCCAACACCCGCGAGGTACACGTCAACCTTCTTGGCCTTGCTCTTCCCCATTCCGGCAAAGAGCACCACGCAGACAAGGCCGGCGCAAATGCTGGCGATCCACAAATTGTCACTCGAGATGTTCTGTCCGGTCGAACCGTAAACGTAGTAGATGTAAGGCTCAACCAAGTAGGCTGACAGGAAGGGAAGCAGCACGCAGCAGGCGATCAAGACCCAAGCCATAAGCAGGATGGAACCCCATTCGCTCTTATGAACGGTAAGCTCTACGTTTTCAGGCTGACCTGCAATTCCCGCGAGTTTGCCCATCCACTTGGCCCAGAACATGAAAGTCGCAGCAGAACCAAAGGCAAGAATAACGATAAGCACGATTTGGTTCATTTCAACGAAGGACACGAGCGTTGCCCACTTGGCAACGAGCATGCCGAAGGGCGCGATGAACATACACATGATGCCGAGCATCATGAAGCGAGCAAGACGCGGCATGCGTTCGAAGAGAAGGTCCATGTCCTCGATGTCGCGGCTGCCAATGTGGTGCTCGGCGGTGCCGACGCAAAGGAACAGAAGGCTCTTCGCAACCGCATGGAAGAGCACGAGGAACGCAGCAGCCCAAACGGCTTCCTCAGTACCCACTCCCGCGCAGGCAGTGATCAGGCCCAAGTTGGCGATAGTCGAATACGCAAGCACGCGCTTGGCGTTGGATTGGGAAATCGCCATGAAGGAGCACAGCATGAAGGTTACGGACCCAACAAGCATAACCATGATGGAGGGCACGGGGCACACCAGCATAACCGGAGCCAGCTTGATCAGCATAAACACGCCAGCCTTCACCATGGTGGAGGAATGCAGGAGCGCGCTCGTAGGGGTAGGGGCAACCATAGCACCCAAAAGCCAGGTATGGAAGGGCATCTGAGCGGCTTTGGTGATACCCGCGAAGGCCAAAGCGGTAACCGCAAGCGCGACCACCTCGGGGTGAGCGACACCGTATGCAAGGAACTCGGCAAACGACAGCGTGCCGACCTCGATGGCGCAGATGTATAGCGCTACGACAAAAGCAATGCCGCCCGCAAGGTTCATGATGATCTGACGGAAGGAGTTGGCAATGGCTTCCTCGGTCTTGGTGTATCCAATGAGAAGGAAGGAGCACAGGGTGGTGACCTCCCAACCCGTAAACATCCAGAGCATGTTGTCGGCAAAGACGATGACATACATTGCGGAAAGGAAGGCGAACATCAGGGCGAAAAACACCGGTCTGCGGTCCTTGGCGCCCTCGGGCTCATGCTGCTGGAAGTCTTCCATGTAGCCAAGAGCATACACGCAGATACCCGATCCGATCACGCCGATGATGAGAACCATGAGCAGCGAGAGGGAGTCAAAGTACAGGCCGTATTCGACATGAATACCATGTGCGAACATAAGCTCGAACACCAGCGCGAGAAGCATCTGCATCAAGGCAAGAGCGCCAGCCCAGAGGTTTTTGTACTTGACGCTATAAGCAAGCACCACAACCGCGATAGCAACACCGAGCACCGTGCAAACGCCGTCGATGATCTTCGACGAGAAGGCGAAGAATACCGGCTGCGTACCCATGTTTGCAGCTGTCAACCAGATTGAGGCCGCGCCAATCACAAGGGCACTTACGACAACAATCGCATTTCGAACCCGAGAGTCACGTATCACCAGCAGAATCGCCGCAACGATTAACGGGAACACGATGAGAAATCCAAGCAAAGCCACGCGATTCCTCCTCACTTTCCATAATTAGCGCCAAAGCGCTAGAAAACAAAAAAGAGAGACACACGTCTCCCCTGGAGCTCACTCTATCAAAACGGGGCCAAATTGGCTTTAAAGGGCTTTTGGAGGGGGTATTCATTCGGTAAATGGGAGTAAATCGCTATCGTTATTTGCTCTGAACGGTTTGCCTTCAAGGGCAAGCGGTGAACGGCATATTTGGACGTGTGAATTGCATTAGCGCAGGTCAAAGCGTATTTCTGTAATTTGTAAGATTTCACAATACTTTTGAATAACTTCGACCTGCATAGCCCTGCTCAACCTGGCTTTTAAGGCAAACATACCCGATACAATAAAAAACGACGGCCACATGGACCGTCGTGAAAAAGCTGGTCGGGTTGACAGGATTTGAACCTGCGACCCCTTGACCCCCAGTCAAGTGCGCTACCAAACTGCGCCACAACCCGTTGCAAATTTGAGATCTGCTCAAACAGCTTGATTATCTTAACCCTAGCCCCAGATCAAATCAAGAACTAATTTGTGAAAATTATTTTCGTCGCAGAACAAGGTACTCGTTGCTTCGGTGATCCCTGCCGTCCTTGCGGTATCTATCCAATATTTCTGCCTGCGATTTGACGCCATCTATCAAGCGATCGATCTCGTCGTCTGTAAAGTGATGACAGTAGCGGCAGACGTCTTTCCTATCCTGCCAAGCAAGGAAATAGTCTCCGTCTTCAAGCTGATCAAGCTGTAAGCCTTCCCCTGAAAGACATTGGGAAAAGCTTTCATGTGCTTGCACGGCCTTAGCGCTCAGCTTCTCGTTGTCCATAAAACGCCAAAGTGACATCAGGGCAATACCTCCCGGCTTGAGCGCTTCGAGGATCATCGACAGCAGCAACTGCCGACTTTCAAAACCGGGAATATGATGGAAGAAACCGAAGCACGCTACCAAATCAAAGGTCTTAGGCGCAAGAATACCGCGCTCGAGCGAGCCATCACGATTAAGAAGGCTTGCAACTATGTCACAGTCGATGTAACGGCACGAAACATCGAGATCAGCCATGGGCTCACAGTTATCCACGCAGCACACTTCGTAGGTAAGCGAGGCATCAAGATTCAAATACTTCTCAAAGCGCATGTTTCCGCAGGCAAGGTCAAGTACCTGAAGGGGTTCCCCGGATTCAGAAGAGAGAGCATGAATATAAGGCAGAGCCCTAGACCAGCCGGGCCAGGAATTGTTCCTTGTTGCCGAAAAGCTCTCATGCACGCAAGCGTAGAAGCTCTTATTCAAGGCATTAAGGTAAAGCGCCGTTTCCCTATTCATGGTCGAGAATCCTTGCATTCAAGTACAGGCCTTCGTCCGCAAATCCAAGCTTTCGATAGTATTCGCGCGTGCCAACGGCGCTGATCACGTTGACGGAATCATAGCCAGCCTCACGGCAAATGGCGAAGGCCCGCTCGATGAGCTTCTTGCCCAGACCCCTGTGCTGAGGACCGGAATTGGCTTCGTGCAAACGAGCGGCTCGCCCGTAGATATGTACTTCGCGAATCATTGCATGACCGGGTTTGATGGGAAGCCCCTGCTTAGCATACCGATGAAGAGCTTCCGGACGCGGCAAGGACAAACGCAAAAACCCAGCTATGCTCCCATCTTCTTTCACCCATTGAAGGAAGTGCTCGATAGACACATTTGTCTCATACGCGCTTTCCTCAAGCCTGAGCGATTCTGCGCTCGTGTCACTTGTGCTGACCTCGCGCATGCGGATTTCTCGGACATTGCGATTGCTGGCGAGCACGCGCTCCTCAACAGCTTGGCGAAGATTCGTCTTCTTGCTACCGGCCATGATGTCATGCGCCGATATGTCGCGAATCATACGAGATATTCGACCGTACTCAGGTGTCTCAAAAACCAAGTCCGCAAGCAACTCAATCAGGGAGTCGTCCGCGTACGGCTGCCAAGCGCCCTCATGATAGAGCTTCTCCAGCCCCGTCCCCTCAACGAGAACGCAGGGATAGAGCTTCACCTCATCGGGAATATAAGCGGGGTCATGCATGAACTTTAGGTAGCCGCTCTTGTCCAGATCGGGGTCAGAGCCGTAGAGATTGAGCATATAGTGAGCATGGATCTTGAAACCGAATAACCTGAGAAGCTCGAAGGCGCGAGCAATATCTTCCGTGCTTGTTGATCGACGATTCATGCTAATGACGTTTTCGTCAATGCTCTGAACTCCAATCTGCACTTTGGTACAGCCCAAACGCCTCAGCAAACAGAGGCTTTCGCAGGATAGCGTGTCGGGACGTGTTTCCACCACCAAGCCAACAACCCTATGCTTCGCGTTTTCGTTTCTTCTGTGCTCGCGATCCAGATCATCGAAACTCGATACTTGGACTTCATTGACCATTTGCCATGCAAAAGACTTGCCGTAGAGCTCCTCAAAGGCCTGGTTGTAGTTGAGCTCCCCCGCAAAAATGCGTCGTTGTATATCACCGCAAGCCAGAGCAAGCTTATCAGGATCCTGCTCGAACCCAAAGTCCTCGTAGCGTTTACGGATTTCGAGCGCTTGCACATCCCTAAGCTGCTCGTCGTTGAGAGCGCGGAACAGTTCGGTAATAAACCAAATCTGATAAGACTGGGCATAATCGCTCCAAGAGCCGCCCAGCACTATGATCTCCACCTTGTCAGTAGCGTGCCCCATTTCAGTGAGCGCCTTCAAGCGTGATGACACTTGAAGGTAGGGATCAAAGTAGTTTCTCTCCGCTCGTTGGCAGGCAGGCTCATCGGTCAGATAGCTTTTCGGCATGCGAATGTCATTTGGGCAATACAGGCAGTTGCTGTTGCAGGGAGCCGGCTTGGTCACCACCGTGATCGTTGCAACTCCCGACGCGGTTCTTCGAGGTTTCACCTGCAAGGTTTTCACGATGAGCTCGTCGAGATCATCGTCAACGTTCCAGGAAAGCCACGCATCGCTTTGCTCCCTGCGCGCGTTCAGATAATACAGGAGCGCCTTTTTCTTGGAGTTATGCTGGGAAACGTCTTGCACGCCGTGATTGCTGCTGCGGACCAACTGCGCAAGCCTCTCTTGGGAAAGAGAGCCCTCGTTGCGCAGTTCGGCAACAATAATATCGAGGAGCCTCTTGCGGATGGCTTCTTGAGAATGCATGGCCAGCTACCACCAGTTCTTCTTAGTGAAAATGCTTTGCGCTTCGATCCCTCAGAGCTGCAGAGAGAATCTCATGGGCCATTTGAGATTTCGGCATGCATGCCAAATCCCATTCCCCGGATTCAGTGATAAGGACGGCTGCGTTGTCATCCGTTCCGAAGGCAAGCCCCTCCCCCACGCGATTTGCCACTATCATGTCCGCATTCTTCCGGGCAAGCTTAGCGCGACCGTTCTCAACAAGGTCATTGGTTTCCGCAGCAAATCCCACTACATAGCGATGTTCTTTTTGAGAAGCGAGCGTCTTTAAGATATCGGGGTTTTCGACCAAACTGATGCTGCCTAAGGCTTCATCATCAGCGCCCTTCTTGAGCTTTCGGTTTGAAGGATCAGCTGGACGATAGTCTGCCACCGCAGCAGCGAAGACGGCGATATCGCATGAGTTGAACGCTTCCTGTGCTGCGAAAAGCATCTCGCGCGCCGATTTAACCTGCATGAGCGTAGCCCCTTCCGGAGCCTCAAGCGACACGGGACCGGACACCAAGGTCACCGAAGCGCCGCGTGCTATGGCAGCTTCTGCAAGAGCATAGCCCATCTTGCCCGAGGAGTGGTTGGAGATGAAGCGAACCGCGTCTATGGCTTCAATGGTAGGACCCGCTGTCACCATGACGGACAGCCCCCGCATATCGGTTTCGAATCCGCGCACCTCAGCCAGCTTAGCCAAGACGCAATCCACGATATAAGCAGGCTCGGGCATACGGCCTCGTCCCACATCGCCGCATGCCTGATAGCCCTCATCGGGTTCGAGAACCGTGTATCCCCTACGACGAAGCGTCTCAAGGTTGTCCTGAGTTGCCGCCGCTTCATACATCGCAACGTTCATGGCGGGCGCCAGCATAATGGGTGATCTCGTGGCCAAAGCAGTGGTGGTCAAAAGATCGTCCGCAATGCCGTGCGCAAGCTTTGCTGCAACATTAGCCGTACAGGGCGCAATCAAAAACAGGTCGCATTCCTGGGCAAGAGAGATGTGGTGAATGGGATCACCAGGATTGTCGAACAAGCCCACAGCAACAGGTTCACGCGTAAGGGCACGGAAGGTCGTAGGCCCGACAAACTCTGAGGCATGCTCGGTCATGACGACCTTGCAGCGAACGCCCGCCTTCTGCAAAGCTCGAACGATCTCGCAGCTCTTGTAAGCCGCTATGCATCCGGTAACTCCAATGAGAACGCAGGGTTTTTGCACAGTCATGGCACTGCTCCAACCTAAAAGCTCAAACACTTAACCTCAAGATACGTAAGGCTCCAAAACATGAGTCAAAACGCGAAGATGAGCCTTGCTCTTGTTGAGGCAAGGCACGAACACGTAATCATCGTCGCAATAGGCTTCCCCCAGATTACGCTTGTTCGCCGCATAGAGCTCACGCAATTCAATATCGACATCATAGAGCGTTTCGAGACAATCGACGGCAAAGTTCGGGCACACGACAAAGACCCGGCCCTGACCCGCTCGCGCCCAACGATTGATCACATCTTTAGTGAAGGGCTGCAGCCAATCACGACCCTTGTCAAATCTGCTTTGATAGGAAATGGTCCACCTTTTGCGGTCGAGGCCGAGTTCACTTGCAATGTGCAGACTCGACGAACCGGTCTGAAGCTCGTAAGTATCACCAGCTTCAATGTCCGTAAGAGGTATTGAATGATAGGAGAACAGCAGGCGATCATTACCCTCTGGGTCAAAGCCGGCATTGATGATAGAGGAAGCCAAAGCTTTGATGTAGATGGGGTCTTCGCTGTAGTTGTCGATGAATTCCAAGCGCCCCTTGAAGCGAAGCTTCTTTACAGCCTTATCAACGCCATCCCGAATGGATCCGACCGTGCAATAGGCGCTTTGCGGGTACAGGGGCAGCACGATGATGCGATTGCAACCCTTTTCAATGAGCTCCTTCATTCCCGCTTGAATGGAGGGATTGGAGTAGCTGTAGCCCTGGGCTACGATGACGTTTTGCCCGGTTCTTCGATAATAAGCCTGCAGGCCCGCCGTCAGCATTTCCTGATTCACAAGCAAAGGAGAGCCGTCTTCGGTCCATATTCGCTCATACTTTGCAGCGGATGCCTTCGAACGCTTGGGAAGAATGAACAGGTGGAGAATGAACCACCATGCTACGCGATTCATAGGACAAATGCGCGGATCCATGAGGAACTTAGCCAGATACCTCTTAACTGCGCGGGGCGTTGCTTCTTCGGGCGTTCCCGTATTGACAAGAAGAACGCCTAAAGGCTGAGCGCTGTATTTCTCGTTAGCCATAGATAATTCCCTCCACACTTGGGATGGGAGCGCTCGACTGAAGGGCCGCAACGAGCTTCCCCTCTTCGGTCTTGCCCATGCTGCGTGGCGCAAGGTCTTCGAGCGCGCATCTCAAATCACTCGGAAGATTGTCGACAAACTCCATCCGTTCAGAGGTAATCGGATGATCGAAGGCAATCTTGTATGAATGCAAGAACTGCCTCAGCAAGCCCAGCTGCGATGTCTCTTCGCGAGGAGAATAGGTGTTGTAAACAGGATCCCCAACGATAGGATGCTTGGTGTACTGCATGTGAACGCGAATCTGATGAGTTCGACCGGTGAACAGCTTGCAATCGATGAGGGTGTAGCCGTCATCTCCCCGATGAGACTCGAATCGCTCGAGCACCTTGAAAGTGGTAATGGCCTCACGAGAGGAAACCGACTCCCGCACGGCCATTTTGGTGCGCTCGCTTGCATCGCGCGCGATGGGTGCATCGATCATGCCCGTATCGTGGGCAATAATGCCGTTTACGAGAGCAAGATAATGGCGATCAACCATACGCCGGCGAATGTCATCCATAAGAATGTTTCCCGCCTCGTCGGTCTTTGCGGCCAGCATGAGGCCGCTCGTGTCACGATCCAGACGATGAACGATTCCGAGACGGTCATCTTCTCCTTGAACATTGCAAAGCTTCTCAGCGCCGCAGTGATAGATAAGCGCGTTTACCAAAGTTCCGTCATGATGATCTACCGAAGGATGGCAGACAAGGCCAATCTGCTTAGAAAGAACGATGAGATCATCGTCCTCGAAGCGAATATCGAGGTCAATGGGCTGACCTTTGACTTCGTAGTCGAGCTGAGTGTCTTCGATGGCGCAAAGGATCTCATCCTGCAGTTTGAGGATATGCTTCTTCGCAACCGGCACGCCATTGACGAGAACCTCACCCGCCTCAACGGCACGAGCAGCACTAGAGCGGCTCTCGTAAATTCCCCTGTCATAGAGCATGGTATCGAGGCGCATTCCTGCGTCGTCAGAAGTGGCAATATGTTTATGCAGACGCGTCATAGGCCCCACCACGCTTGTTGATTCCGATAATTTAAACGCTTGACTATAAGCACAAGGCTTCACTTAGATTGTGCGCTTTTCCTAAAACCGTATAGCAGACTTACAAAGAAAACAACGAAACCGCAAGTAACTCCGATATCGGCTACGTTAAACACCGGAAACTCAATGAACACGGGTTCGATGAAATCAACCACGTAGCCTAAAACGAAACGATCGATTGCGTTTCCCACGCCGCCCGCAAACACGAGCGAAAGCCCGATAGCTTCGCCAATACTCGAATCGGGAGCCATCTTGAACAGGTAGCCCAGGAGCAGAAGGCAAATGAGCAAGGAGAACACCCCGAGGGCAAAGGTGGAATCGGAAAACATGCTCCACGCAGCGCCCGTATTGTGAACCAGACGGAACCTGAAGATCCCCAAGAAGGGGCCCGCAATCACCTCGCCCAAGTCAAATGAGTTGAAATAGCTCTTACTTGCCTGGTCAAAGATAAGCCAGAGCGCAACGACCAAACCAAAGAACTTGGCGTTTCTCAAGCGAAAATCGAAAGAGACGGGCTCCACCGAAGAGGGGCCCGTCGTATCTTTCTCAATGCTAGTGTCGTGTTGCGCGTCGAGATTCAAGCAACAACCCGCCTACTCAGTCTCAAAGCCAATGGCTTCGAGAGCATCTCCGCAGCGCTTACATACATCTTGGTGAGCAGGGTTGCCACCGAGCGTGCGGATATTCCAGCAACGCGGGCACTTTTCGCCCTCGGCAACCCCCACGCTGGCCACAGGCTCCTCAACATCTGCCGCATCAAACTTAACGGAAGCAACGATGAACAGCTCCTCAAGCACGCCCTCGGCGAAGGACTCGGCGACATCGACGATATCCTGCGATGCGGTGATGGTAATGGCTGCTTCCTGGCTCTTGCCGATAACCTTGGCGGTACGCGCCTCCTCGAGCGCCTTGGTAACGACCTCGCGGATAGCCATCATCTGGTCGAAGTTGGCAACGAGCTCCTCAGCGTTATCAGGCAAAGCGGGAACGAAGTCCTCCCTGACCGGCCAGCCAGCAAGCTGCACGCTTGCCTCACGGCCTTCACGGTTGCGCTCAGCGGGCGGATAGTGCTCCCAAACCTCATCGGTAGTGAAGGAGATGATGGGAGAAAGAACGCGAACCATAACCTCGAGGATGTTCATGAGGACGGTCTGGGCAGCACGACGCGGCAGGGCCTTGGGTGCCTCAGCGTAGAGACGGTCTTTCACAACGTCCATGTAGACGGCGGAAAGGTCGTTCACGAAATCGTATGCGACGCGGTATACGGTGTTGTAGCGATACGCTTCGTAGCCAGCTTCCACATCGGTAAGCAGCTTGTAGGTGCGAACCATAGCCCACTGGTCGATGGGCTCGAGCTCATCCCAAGAGCTCACTGCGTCAACGTAAGGATCGAAGTCATCAAGGTTGCCAAGCAGGAAGCGATAAGTGTTGCGGAAGCGACGATATGCATCGGACACCTGCTTCAGGATGTTGTCGGAAATGCTGACATCCTGAGAGTAGTCAACACTCGAAACCCACAGACGAAGGACATCAGCGCCAAACTTGGACATAACATCAGCAGGGTCGACGCCGTTACCAAGCGACTTGGACATCTTGCGTCCCTGCTCGTCAACAGTAAAGCCGCAATGCATAACCGACTTGTAGGGCGGAACGCCGTAAGCGCCTACGCTCGTCAAAAGCGAGGACTGGAACCAACCGCGATGCTGGTCAGAGCCCTCGAGGTACATGTCTGCCGGGAAGGTAAGGCCCTCAGATGCGCGGTGTCGGCAAACGCTCGTATGGGTAACGCCGGACTCCCACCACACGTCAAGAATGTCCTTTTCGGGAATCAGCTCGGTGCAACCGCACTTCTCGCAGGCGGTACCTGCGGGCAGGTATTCGCTCGGCTGCTTGATAAACCAAGCATCGGCGCCTTCGCTGTTGAAAAGGTCGATAACGGCGTCAAAGGTCTCCTCGGTCGCAACCGTTGCATCGCACTTGGCACACTTGAACACAGGAATCGGAACACCCCAGGAACGCTGACGCGAAATGCACCAATCAGGGCGGTCGGCAACCATAGACCCGATACGATTAGAAGCCCACTCGGGAATCCAGCGAACCTCGTTTTGGATGGCGTTGAGCGCATTGCCGCGAAGGTCATTCTTCTCCATAGAGACGAACCACTGGTCGGTGGCGCGGAAGATAACCGGCTGATGGCAACGCCAGCAATGCGGGTAGGAATGCAGGATATCTTGCTTGGCAACGAGCGTTCCCTGCTCCTTGAGCCACTCGATGATGACAGGATTCGCCTCATCGGTGTCAAGACCGGCAAACTGAGCGGCCTCGTCGGTGAAGCAGCCGTTGTCGTCAACGGGCATGAGCAGCGGGATGTCAAACTCAAGACCCACCAGGTAGTCATCCTGACCATGACCGGGAGCCGTGTGGACAGCGCCAGTGCCGGTATCTAGGGTGACGTGGTCGCCATAGATGATCTGACCCTTGAGGTCATGGCGAACAGGGCAGGTATAGGTCAGGCCGCACATCTGCTTACCCTTAAGCACCGCAGGTTCGCCGGCATCGTCGCAGACAAAAGAATAGTCTTTCCAACCGGCAATTTCGGCAACGTTTGCAACCAGCTCACGCGCCATGATGATGTTGCCTGCTTCGCTAAGAACCATGACATAGTCGGCATCGGGAGCAAGACTTACGGCCGTATTGGCAGGAAGAGTCCACGGAGTAGTGGTCCAAATGAGGATGTAGGCGTCACCCTGGGCACCGTAGGCCTCAAAGACACCCGGCAGAGCGTCCATCTTAAACTTCACGAAAATGGAGGGCGAAGTCTCATCGGAATACTCGATCTCGGCCTCCGCAAGGGCGGTGTGGCAGCGCTTGCACCAATGGATGGGCTTGCGGCCGCGGTAGACGGAACCCTTCAGGTACATCTCCTTGAAAATCTCCACGTTGCCGGATTCGAAATTCGGAGTGAAGGTGAGGTAGGGATGATCCCAGTCGGCATTGACGCCAAGGCGCTTGAAGCCATCACGCTGAACGTCAACGTATTTCTCGGCCCATTCGCGGCAAAGACGGCGAAGCTCGGGCTGAGAAGTCTTTGCCATCTTCTCCTTGCCAAGGGTGACCTCAACCATATGCTCGATGGGCTGACCATGGCAGTCCCAACCGGGGATGTAGGGGGTATAGTAACCGCGCTGAGCATGGCTTTTGATAACGAAGTCCTTCAGAATCTTGTTGAAGGCATGACCGATATGAATGGGGCCGTTGGCATACGGCGGACCATCGTGAAGAACAAACGGAGTACCGTCTTGGTTCTTCTCAAGGACCCTGCGATAGATGTCCTGCTCGTTCCACTTCTCAAGACGCTTCGGTTCGTTCTCGGGAAGGTTTGCCCTCATCGAGAAGTCGGTCTTGGGAAGGTTCATGGTCTCCTTATAGCTCTTAGCCACGGGTGCCCAACCTTTCATGCTAGATGCGCAATGCCTATGAACAGCGCTTACGTTTGCCGTACGTGAAACCGCCAGTTTTCAAACCTGAATAGTATAAGTCAAGTAAACCCTCATTTCCACTGAACGGTAAATTCGGGAGCAGGAAACCCCAATTTCAAATGCGCCAGAATAACGGTGTCATATGAGATGGATAAAGACGAAGGAGAGTCGTTTGCTTGGCTTCTCTTTCAAGATCACCACGCCATTCCAGCCTAGGGTCAGGCTTGTCGGTTTTGATGGTGTTCACGTCGCTCGTCAAGCTTCTGCCAGAAGTCGAAGCCGAGCGCGGTCCGCAGAAGGCGGCCGTCCCTCCCAGGCGTCTTCCTGCCCCCAGGAGAGCAGCTCGCCGGCGAGGGACCCGATCTCGTCGGCCACGGTATCGATGTTAAGGTGACCAACCTCTGTTGCGAGAGGCGCAATCTTTGCTGTCCATATGTGTCCTTTTCGTAAGTTTCTTGAAAATTTCCTTATTTAGTATAAGTATATTTTCGAAATATATTGACATTACACACGAATGTCACACGAAGAGAGGGCAAAGAGTATGGCAGTTATAGGAATCGATCTGGGGACCACAAACAGCTGCGTCTGCGCAGTTCTGGGAGGTCAGCCCGAAGTGATAGCGAACTCCGAGGGACGGCGCACCACGCCCTCGGTGGTGGCAATTTCCAAAGAGGGCGAACGGCTCGTGGGCGACGTGGCGCTTAGACAGCAGGCCGCAAATCCGGAGCGTACCGTGAGCTCGGTCAAACGGCACATGGGCTCGCAGTGGCGCTTCAGCTGCGACGGCAAGGCGTACTCCCCGCAAGAGATCTCCGCAATGGTTCTTCGCAAGCTCAAGAAAGACGCCGAGAGCTATCTGGGCGAGCCCGTGACCGACGCCGTCATCACCGTGCCGGCTTATTTCGACGACACGCAGCGCCAGGCCACCAAGGATGCGGGAAGGATCGCGGGGCTCAACGTTTTGCGCATCATCAACGAGCCCACCGCGGCGGCGCTGGCCTACGGCCTCGGCAGCGGTAGCGCGAAAAAGGTTATGGTCTACGACTTCGGAGGCGGCACCTTCGACGTTTCCGTCATAGAGATAGGCGACGACGTGGTCGAGGTGCTAGCGACCGCCGGAGATAACAAACTCGGCGGCGACGACTTTGACGAGCGCCTCGCGCAACATCTCGCTGACTGCTTCAAGAAGAGCTCGGGGATTGACGCGCGGCGCGACCAAATGGCCTACCAGCGCATTCGCGAAGCGGCACAGACCGCGAAGAAAGAGCTCTCGAGCACAACGTCCACCACGGTGAACCTCCCCTTCCTCGCGCAGGGCGCAAGCGGGCCGGCACATCTCGAGGAAACCATCACGCGGGCAAGCTTCGATAGGCTCACTTACGACCTGGTGGAGCGAACCTCGGGCCCCGTCCAACAGGCGCTTGCAGACGCCGGGGTGAGTGCGAGCGAGCTCGACGAGATCATCCTAGTCGGCGGGTCTACGCGCATCCCCGCCGTGCAGGAGCACGTGAGAAAACTCACAGGAAAGACGCCGTCACGCTCGGTCAACCCCGACGAGTGCGTAGCGCAGGGCGCCGCGATACAAGGCGCGACGCTTGCGAACGCGGCAAGCGGGATGATCCCGTGCGGGCAGGAGCTGCTCCTGCTCGACGTGGTCCCGATTTCCTTCGCCATCGAGACGGTCGGAGGCGTCGCCACGCGCGTCATCGAGCGCAACTCGACGCTGCCCATCCATTACGAGAAGGTCTTCACCACGGCGGCGTCGTTCCAGACCAAGGTCGAGGTGCACGTGCTGCAGGGCGAGAGACCCATGGCCCGAGACAACAAGACCATCGGGAAGTTCCAGCTCACGGGCATCAAACGCGCGCCCGCAGGCGTACCGCAGATCAACGTGTGCTTTGACATCGACGCGAACGGCATCCTGACCGTATCGGCCAAGGACCTTGGCACGGGAAACGAGCAGTCCATCACCATCACCGACTCCGAGCGCATGAGCGATGCCGAGATAGAGGCGGCCATCCGCGACTCCGAGCGCTACGCCGCCGAGGATCAGGCACGACGCGAACTTCTCGAGTCGACGAGCGAGGCGAAGCTGGCCGCCGGGGAGGCCGAGGTGCTGCTGGCCGAACGCGGCAAGCAGATGGACAAGGATGTCAAGAAGCGCCTGAAAGGCGACTTGAGCGCCGTGCGTAAGCTCCTCGCGAAAAAGCCCGAAAAGATGACCGACGTCGATCGAGCAGACCTCGCAAACGCCACGGCCGCGCTGCGGAGGTCCATGTCTGAGGCGTAGGCGGCTTGGCATGATGCGCAACCCATCCGAGCATGGGAGATGCCGTCGTGGGCACCGTCGTCGACCTTTCGATCGAACTCGTCTTCGCCTGCTATCTGCTCATGGCGAGGGAGCGCGTTCTCGCCGGCGCGCTCCCTCGCGGAAAGCCACAGGGATCGAATTTGCGACCAATATGAGACAATGAGCACATGAAGCAAGGTGTGCAAACAGGTCTCTTTGGATTTGACGAGTGGCGTGGCCCGGCCATCATACTCGTAGACCTCGACGCCTTTTTCGCATCGGTGGAACAGCTTGACCACCCCGCCTGGCGTGGCAAACCCGTGATCGTTGGAGGAGACGCCGATAAACACGGCGTTGTGTCCACCTGCTCTTACGAAGCACGTACGTACGGTGTCCGCAGCGCCATGGCCTCTTCTCTCGCGCGGCAGCTTTGCCCTGACGCCATATGGACAGGCGGCAATTTCGCCCGATATCGCGAAGTTTCCGATCAGATCATGCAAATCCTTCGCGACGAGACGCCGCATGTCCAACAGGTCAGCATCGACGAGGCTTTCTGCGACATCACCCCGACAAAGACAAACCGCGAGCATCCCGTATCCGTGGTTAACAGGATTCAGCTGCGCGTGGAAAAGCTCGGGGTCACGTGCTCTATCGGTCTTGGCACGAGCAAGTCCGTCGCCAAGATAGCTTCCGATATGGACAAGCCCCGTGGTATCACCATCGTCTATCCAGGGGAAGAGCAGAAGTTTCTCTCGCCCATCCCGGTTCGCACCTTAAGCGGCATTGGCCCCTCAGCAGAAAAGAGCCTGCTTGCCTTGGGCATCAAAACCTTAGGGGACCTCGCGGAGGCCGACGAATCCATTCTGAGAAAAGTGTTCGGCAAGAACGCAGAACTCATGAGAAGGCGTGCACGTGGAGCAGCCTCATCACCGGTTATTGCCGACGATGAGGCTAAGTCGGTTTCAAACGAAGTTACCTTTGCCAAAGACCTGTGCTCGCGTGAGGAAATCGACGCAGCGCTTGGCACGATAGCCGCAAAAGTTGGCAGAAGACTCAGGAAGAATGGGCTTCGGGGTTCAACAATCGCCCTCAAAGTTCGCTATGAGGACAGAAGCGTCAAGTCCGCGCAAAGGCCGCTTCACGCTGCGACTGATGACGAGTTTATCCTCTTCGAAGCTGCAAAGACCTTGGTAGATGAGCTTTGGAGGCCGGGCATGAAAGTCAGGCTTCTAGGCTTGGCGCTCACCAACTTCGACTCTTCTGCTTCCGAACAGCTCTCGCTTTTCGACACCGATCAAAGCGAGCTTCAGGCAAATGCAAAACTTGCAGAAGACAAACGCAGGCAGCTCATTACGGCAACGGATAAGCTCAGGGACAAGTTTGGCGAAGGCGCCGTACGCTTTGGCCGGGAACTGAGAAACGAAGGCAACACCACCGGATCAAGCCCCAAAAATCCAGCGGATTATCGCTAAAGCCTCAACTCGTCCCGCTAAGGAGTTCTAGATTCATCGAGAAAAGAAGAAGCGGCCACATGACCGCCTCCCGCTAGTTGAACTTGAAGATCTTCTGCGCAATGTGGTAGCCGCCAAGGCCAACACGCCTGCCTAATTCGGTAGGAAGGTTGGTTCCCAAGTTGAGAACGTTTGCCCTGATATGTCTGTGAAGCGCCGGGTCGGCTTCCTTCAAATAACGCCAGATGGCTTCGCGCTTCTCTTCGTCTTCTGGAGTGTTGCGCATACGAAGAAAGACCGAGCAAATGCACATCATCATGGCGAGGTAGTTTTCCATGTACCCGCGCAAGCGCTTTTCCTCGATGGAGCTCACGTCAACGGCGTCAATCATGGTACGCGTCACGCGAAGCTGCTGGTCAATGCGTCCCATCATGACCTTTTCGTTCACTGACTGATCTTCGCGGCCAATGAAGTAGCGATACATGTCAACATCGATGTAGTACAGGGACTCCACATGCGGCAGAGGCTCATATACGAAGATGTTGTCAACGTAGAAGCAATGATGCGGAAGCTGCAGCTCTATGTCGCGTAGCAGCTCCGTGCGATAGATGACCGAATGCATCAGAAGGTACTGGCTGGGGTTGAAGCGACCCACCTCGTCCCAACCGAACTCCTCTTCGACCGGGAAGACGTTTGCATAGCTCATTACGGTACGCGTGCCATCATAGACCTTTTCATACACGTAATTAGCAATGACGAGGTCTGTCGCATCCCTCAGTTCCATCTGGCGACGCAGATAGCGCATGACGGGAACCATGGCGTCCTCATCAAGCCAATCGTCGGAATCAACCACCTTGAAGTAACGGCCCGTTGCGTAATCAAGACCAGTGTTGACGGCAGACCCATGGCCGCCGTTTTCCTTGTGGACGGCCTTGATGATATCAGGGTAGCGCTCCTGCCACTGATCGGCCTTTTCGGCCGTGTTGTCTTTAGTGGAGCCGTCGTCAACGATCAGAATCTCTATGTCATCGCCGCACTTGAGAAGCGATTCGATGCACTTATCCATATACTCCGCGGAGTTATAGCAAGGTACCGCAAACGTGAGCGTCTTCATAACCGGTCTGCTTTCTTCCTGATCAGCTGCTTTGCGACTAGTTCTTCTTTCCGATGATCTCATCGGAAAGCTCGAGTGCAAGAGAAACGATCTTGTCCATATTGTAGTAACGGTACTCAGCCAGGCGACCCAAGGGGTAGAAGTTCGGCAAAGACTCCGTCAGATGACGATAGCGTTCGTACAGGGCGTTGTTCTCATCGTTGATGATGGCGTAGTAGGGAGTCTGAGTTGCCGGGTCATCATAGGAGCGCGAGAACTCCTTCATGATGGTGGTCTTAGGCCCGCGTTGCAAGGTGAGATGCTTGAACTCCGTGATGCGCGTGTAATCCTCGGTCACGGTGAAGTTAACAGTACCGCAGGGAAGCTTGTATTCCTCGTCGTAGGTTTCATAGACAAAGTCGAGACTGCGGTACGGAAGACGGCCGAAACGTGCGTGGAAGAACTCATCGAGCGGACCAGTATAGATGATGGGGCCGTCGATCTTAACACCCTTCATCTTGATGGCGGAAAGCTGAGCGTCCTCTTCGTCGCTCTCAAACTCAAGCTCGAGCACGCTTTCCGCCTCGGTGTTGAGACAAACGTCAACGCCTTCGACGTCAAGCATGTTGTTGAAGATGTCAGTGTAGCCCAATAGCGGCATGCCCTGGTACTTGTCTTGGAAATAGCGATCGTCACGAGAGATGAACACGGGGACGCGGGCGGTAACGGAGGGATCGACCTCCTCGGGCGTCAGGCCCCACTGCTTCTGGGTGTAGTACAAAAACACGTTCTCGTAAACGAAGTCAGCGATTTGGGCGAGCTCGGGGTCCTCCTGGGCACGAAGCTCGTTAATGGTGACCTTGCATTCATCACCAAAGACATCGATGAGCTTCTCGATGAGAACCGCCGCCTTCTCCTTGCCAAAGGCGATCTCCATAGAAGTCTTATTGAAGGGAACGGGCATGTAAGTGCCGTACCAGTCAGCGAGGACCTTGTGCTGATAGCTGGTCCAACCACCGAAACGCCTCAAATAGAAAAAGGCTCGCTGGTCGTTGGTGTGGAAGATATGCGGTCCGTAACGGTGCACCAAAATGCCAGCTTCGTCCTTTTCGTCGTACATGTTGCCGCCGATATGGGGGCGCTTTTCGATAATGAGGACACGCAGACCCGAACGCTCGGCAAGTTCGCGTGCACAGACGCTTCCGGCAAAACCGCTCCCAACAACCAAAGCATCGTAGTCTTCAGTTCGGACATCCTTAAAGTCAATGTAATTAACGGCCATTAGGCACCTTTCGAACGTTTTGCAATCCACAGTATTTTAGCTGTTTGCGGATTAGCTTCAGGCAAGTTGCGCCGTAATCATACAAACCGAATAATTCAGCCCGTATGTCGATTGGCAAGGGCGCCTTATGCCGTATCGACTAATCTTTTCCCAAACAGATCCCTCTTGGAAAGGAATCCGATGAGCTCATTTCTTCAGACCATGATCGAGCGCGCCAAAGCCAGCAAACAAACGATTGTCCTTCCCGAAGGAAGCGATGAGAGGACCCTGCAGGCAGCAGAAAAGATCATTGAGCAGGATATCGCCAATCTAATCATCTTGGGCAACGCAGACGAAATCCGCGCAGGCGGCTATCAGCTCGACGGTGCGGAAATCATCGACCCCGCAAGATCGGAACTGCGCGACGAGCTCGCAAATCAGCTGTTCGAGGTGCGCAAGGCAAAGGGCATGACTCAAGAGCAGGCCAACGAACTGATAGGAAACGTGCTGTACTTCGGCGTAATGATGGTAAAGACCGGTCGTGCCGACGGCATGGTTGCCGGCGCCTGCCATTCCACGGGCGACGTGCTGCGCCCCTGCCTCCAGATCCTCAAAACCGCGCCGGGCGTTAAGCTGGTGAGCTCGTTTTTCATCATGATCGTCCCCGATTGCGATCTTGGCGAAAACGGCACCTTCCTCTTCTCGGACTGCGGCCTCGAGGTCCAGCCTGATGCAGAACGTCTGGCGCACATCGCAGTCAACTCCGCAAAGTCCTGGAAGACCCTAGTCGGCACCGAACCGCAGGTAGCCATGATTTCCCATTCCTCTTACGGCTCCGCAAGAAACGACGACGCCCTCAAAGTAGTCACGGCAACCGCCCTGGCAAAGGAGCTGGCTCCCGAAACCATGCTCGACGGCGAATTGCAGCTCGACGCCGCCATCGTCCCAGAAATCGGCAAGGCGAAGGCTCCGCAATCCCCCGTTGCCGGACAGGCCAACGTGCTCATCTTCCCCGACCTGGATGCCGGAAACATTGGCTACAAGCTGGTTCAAAGACTTGCGAAGGCCGAGGCTTACGGCCCTATCACCCAGGGCCTAGCCGCTCCGGTTAACGATCTTTCCCGTGGATGCTCGGCTGATGACATCGTCGGCGTGGTCACCATTACCTGCGTGCAAGCACAAGCAAAATAGCTCGAAATTAGACAACACGGGGTATACAGCCCCTTATGCAAGGAGGGCTTCCGTTGCTGGAAGCCCTCCTGTTATTTGCATGTATGCGGAAAATGAACGCTACAGGCCTTCGTGAAGAATTTCATAGGTGTCGCGGGCGATCATGTACTCCTCGTTGGTGGGAATGACGAGAATCTGGACTTGCGAATCATCGGTGGAGATTTCACGTTCACCTTCTGTCAGGCGATTCTTCTCGCGATCGAGCACGATGCCCAGGGGCTGCAAACCCGCAAAAATCATACGGCGCATCTTGTCGCAGTTTTCGCCAACACCGGCAGTCAAGACAATGGCGTCAACGCCGCCCATAACCGCAATATACTGACCGATGTACTTCTTCACGGAATGAGAGTACATGTCATAGGCAAGCTGGGAGAGCTCGTGTCCCGCCTCAGATGCTTCTCGAATGGCACGAAGATCATTTGACAAGCCGGAAATGCCGAGAAGACCCGATTTCTTGTTCATGAGATCATTCACTTCGGCTGCCGTGAGGTTCTCATGCTCCATGATGAAGGGAACGATGGCGGGGTCGATAGCACCGCAACGCGATCCCATCATGAGACCGTCGAGCGGAGTCAGGCCCATGGAGGTATCCACAGCCACGCCGTGGTCGATAGCCGACATCGAGCATCCATTGCCGAGATGGCAGGTGATCAGCTTGAGGTCATCCAAGGACTCGTCCAGGAAATCAGCGGCGCGCTGCGCGATGTAACGATGAGAGGTTCCGTGAGCACCGTACTTTCGGATGCCGTACTTCTCATAAAGCTCATACGGCAAGGGATACATATACGCCTTAGGCGGCAAAGTCTGGAAGTAAGAGGTATCGAAAACGGCAACCATGGGCTTACCCGGCATTTGGTTTTGACAAGCATAAATGCCCATGAGAGCAGCCTTGTTGTGTAGCGGTGCCAGCTCCGCAAGTTCGTCGATCTTGACAATGACGTCATCGTCAATGCGAACGGAACGATCGAAATACCTGCCGCCTTGCACGATGCGATGACCCACGGCGTCAATTTCATCCAAGGAACTGATTGCCTGGGTGGGACCTGAGACAAGTGCCTCAAGAACAAAACCCATAGCTACGTCGTGGTTGGGCATGGGCACATGATCAAGCTGAGAAACGCTCAGGCCGTGCTTATGGAAAGCATCATCCGAGCCAACACGCTCGCAAATGCCTTTGGCGAGCACTTCCTGACGCTCAACGTTGATGAGCTGATACTTTAAGGAAGATGATCCTGCATTGATTACCAGTACGTTCAACGATCTGCCTCCTCAACATTCAATTAACTAATTGTAGGCTGACAGCCGAAAGCCTGATACCGTACCCATGCCTGATTCGGCGAGTGGAAAGCAAGCGTTAAGCAAGCGAAGGATTGCCGTCATTCATCTGGGCGCCGCCGAGCACATGAACGTGCAAGTGATGGACGGACTGGCAGGAGTGGTCATTGGTGTTGGCCAGAGTCCTGAAGCCTTCTTCGACGATGCCCTTAGCTTCTGCCACCTTCTGCACGGCGCCGAAAACCGCGACGAGATCTTCAGGAGACACGTTGTCAGCGATGTTGTCGTAATGGTTTTTGGGGATGATAAGAGTATGAACAGGCATCATGGGGCTGATGTCCTCGAAAGCCAGCACCCTCTCGTCCTCATACACCTTGGTCGAGGGGATATCTCCTCGAGCGATCTTGCAAAACAGGCAATCATCCTTCTGCATGGCGCACCTCTTCCTTTTCTTACCGATTGATCCGTTTAAGACAGATTTGCATCACGAGTGATGTCGTCAGGTCCCGACTCAAACTCACCCATGAGAACTACCACCTTTTGCTCGGCGGCATCGAGACGCTGCTTCATGGATCGCAGCAAAGTAACGCCTCGCTCGTAGCTCACGAGACTCTGCTCGAGCTCGAGCGAGTTGCTCTCCAAGACGCCCACGATGGAATCCAGCTCCGCCATGGCCTCACGAAAGCTCAGCTCTTCTACCGGACGCAGGGTTTCGCTCATAACAACTCCTTCAAACTGTGAACACTGGTATCAACGCGATTGGTTGATATAACTCGAGAGAACACTTCGCCGTCGCCTAGTTGCAGACAGTACTCATCACCCACAGAAAGCTGCCCTATCGACTTGACAAGCCGACCTTCACCGTCTCTTGCCATACCGTAGCCGCGCGCAATGACTGCAAGCGGTGAAAGATCATTGAGACGCGACGCCGCAAAGGCCATACGACTTTTACCACCCGCCAACACCTCCTTGATACCCCTGTCAAGGTCAGCGGAAGCTGAATCAAGGACACAGCGATGGCGTGAAATCAAATCGGGCATCACGCGATAGAGGCGGCTTTCCTTTGCTTCGAGATGCATGCGATCTCGCTCAAGGGCGCGCGGAATGGCATACGGCAAACGAGTCGCAAGTTCATCGAGCATAAGACCGTAGGAGGCAAACAGGCTTTCCGGCCGCGAGAATATGTCACGCGCCAAAACTCGATCAAGGTGAAGGCGCGATCTCTCAATACGCGAGAGAAGACGCGAGGATAAACGCTGAGCGCAAGAATCAACTTGGGCAATTATGCTTGCCTGATCGGGGGCGACGGCTTCCGCGGCAGCAGTGGGTGTAGAAGCGCGCAGGTCGGCAACCATGTCGGCGATAGAGGTGTCGGGTTCATGGCCGATGCCGGTAACCACCGGCACGGGACAGGAAACAATGCAGCGCGCCAAGCCTTCGTCGTTAAAGGGCATGAGGTCTTCGAAAGAACCTCCGCCGCGGACGAGAAGAATAAGCTCGGCACCCTGCAAAGCGACGCAGTTTATTCCCTCCTGAAGGTAACGAGGGGCCTGCGCACCTTCAACAGGTACGCCCGCAAGCATGACCTGTGCCATGGGGTAGCGTCTGCGCAGGGTACGTAGAACATCGTGTACGGCGGCACCTCGCGGCGAGGTGACCAGGCCAATTTTCTGCGGATAGGCAGGAAGGGGCCTTTTACGTACAGGATCCATCAATCCTTCAGCCTGAAGCCTTTTTGCAAGTTCCGCCACCTGCATGCGCAGCTTGCCTTCTCCCGCCAAAGACAGGGAAAAGACCTCGAAGTTCATCCTACCCTTAGCCGCATAGAGCGTAAAGCGCCCGGTCAGCTCCACAAGCGCGCCAACGCTCAAGTTGACGCCAGATGCGAGGTAGCGGTTGTTCCACATCATGCAGGGTAAGGCGGCCGTCTGATCCTTGACGGTAAAGTACACGGCCTTATATCCCGCTTTGTTCGACAGTTCGGATATTTCACCCACCAAACGTAGGGTAACAGACTCAAGGGCGCCCTTCGCCAGAGCCATGGCAGCCGAAACGCTCAGCGCAGATGAGTCGTCATGTTCGCTTTGGTAGGACTCGGCGGGCATGGTTCTATCGCCTTACTCCTGGCGTTGACCAAGAAGCCACAAAAGCTGCAGAACGGAGGTAAGCGCTGCGGCCACATAAGTAAAAGCGCAGGCACGCAAAACCTTGGAGGACGCCGACAGCTCAGCTTGAGCCGCACCGGCATTAGTCAGGTACTTCATAGCGCGGCTCGAAGCATTAAACTCAACGGGAAGCGTGACCAACTGGAAGAGAACCACTGCTGCGTACATGATGATAGCAACCATAACAAGCTCGTTAACATAGAAGAAAATACCGAGCATGAGAAGGAAGATCCACGCATTAGAAGCCAAGTTAACGGCGGGAACCAAAGCACCGCGAATCTTCATGGGAACATAACCCTGGGCATATTGACAGGCATGGCCAACCTCATGGCAAGCGGTAGCCATAGCAGTGATGCTGCGTCCGTTGTATACGCTTGGCGAAAGAGAAATGGAATTGGATCGGGGATCGAAGTGATCCTGACCCTCCGCACCGCTATACACGCGAACACCGGTTACACCATGCGCCGAAAGCATGGCGTGAGCCATCTGAGCACCGGTAATGCCGCTGGCGCTTGCAACCTTTGAATACTTCTTCAGAGCAGAATTAACACGCCAAGTGGCAATGGCGCCAATGGCAATAGTCAGAAAAATAAAAGTCCAGTAATCCATGTCTTTCGCTCCTTGTAAGCTCATTTGCACATTACTCGAAGAAAGTATACCAGACAGGCGTACGATCGGCGGAAGCTCCAAAAGCACCCAGGCAAAGCAACACCAGCAGCACACATGCCTTATAGACAATACTCATAGGCAGACGCTGGATTAGGGCAAATCCCCTACTGCACGCGTTCAACCACAAGCGTTCCGCCCGAGAGGCTCAAGCGGATTTTTCCGGCAAGAAGATCCAAAAGCTCCTCGCCCACGATAGCGCGACGCCAACCACGCAAAACATCGACGTTGTCGCGGTATCCACGGGCCAAATTACTCAGATCGTTGTGACTCGCCAAAGTTTGCATGGCAATGTCGTTTTCCTTCGCCCTCAAACGTACGAGCGCGGTCATAAGGTCGAGCTCGGCATCTACGTTCGGCTCGTTCTTGGAGCTTCGGTCGTAGTCCGGCCACTGCTCAGCCGGCAAATCCATTCCCGCGCATATCAGCTGGACGACCTTGCGTGCATCTCGCGTTGACAGACGGTCTCTCATCCCGCGCACCATGAAGAGCTCGTCAATGGTTCTGGCATCGCGCTTGCACGCTTCGACAATCTGCTCATCAGTCAGAACCCACTTACGCGGAATATTCCTGTGACGAGCCTCGGTTTCTCGCCACGCGGCAAGCTCTCGCGCGGCGGAAAGCTGCCTGCGAGAAAGAGAAGCCACGCGCTTCAAGCGCTTGTAACGAAGGCGCGGGTCCTCCTGATAGTTGGCAGGATCGGTAAGCTCGGCAAAATCATTGTCAAGCCAAGACAGGCGCCCCTTCTCTTCCAAACGAGAGCGCATGGCGGCATACATTTCGGGAAGATAGATCACATCATCCGCCGCATAGGCAACTTGGGAATCCGACAGCGGCCTTTGGGACCAATCGGTAAAGGAGTCCGTCTTCTTCAGGGTAACGCCGCAAACGGAATGAACCAATGCCGCATAGCCGATCTGCAGAGTGTGACCCAAGAGGGCGGCAGCCACCTGCGTGTCAAAGACGGGCTTGGGCAAAACGCCAACCTCGCGAAACAGTATCTCCAGGTCTTGGCCGCCTGCATGGAACAGCTTTACGATCGAAGGATCCTCAAAAAGCACGGCCAGGCATTTAATGCTCTTAACGGAAAAAGGATCAACGATGACAGCCTCGTCATCGGTTGCCAGCTGCAGAAGGCAAAGCTTTGCGTAATAGGTTTTCTCGCGAAGAAACTCGGTATCGATGGCAAGCACCGAAGATGAGCGAGCGCGGTCAACAAACGCCTCGAGCTCTCCCTGATTAGATACGTACTGCAAGATGATCCTTACTTCCAATGCCACTCGTTTGTAGTACCATCAAAATATCGAATGAAAGGATACCTGTGAAACTACTCGTCATCAATAATCTGATCTCCGGATATGGAGACGGCGCAATTCACGACTATATTCGAAATATCATCCAAGATGGCGATGAAGTCGTCATTCGTTCGACCGACGGCTCTTCTGACACGCGCAGGTTCCTCAGCGATGCCAAGGAATTTGACGTCGTCATTGCCAGCGGAGGAGACGGCACAGTGGCTACCGTTGCCTACGAGCTGCGCAACAGCGGCATCCCAATCCTGCCCTTCCCCGCGGGAACGGCAAACCTCCTTGCGATAAACCTCGCGTCTCCCACCGAGCCTCATGCGCTCGCAAAGCTCACCCGCGATATGTCCACGCTCGACTTCGACCTTGGCGAAATCGAGTTGGCCTCAGGAGAGACCTTCGGATTCTGCGTCATGGCGGGCGCTGGCTACGATGCGACCATCATGAAGGGAGCCGCTCCCTCGAAGAAGCTCCTCGGGCCTCTTGCCTACTTCACGGCAGCGATAGCCAATCCTACACCCCAGTTCTCAAAGTACGTCATCGATATCGACGGTAAGCGCATCGAAAGCGAAGGCGTCGGCGTTTTAATGATCAACTTCTCGAAAATCCAGTTTGATATCTCCGTCGTGCACGAGAATCTTCCGCGTGACGGCATCTTCGACATCGCCATCCTCAAGGCCAAGGACGCGTTCGGCCTCATCCCTGCTCTTGTTGCCGGCCTGCTCGACAGATCGGGTGGATACCCCAGCCGCACCGACGCGCTCGAAATCCATCGCGGCTGCAATGTAACCATAGAAGCCGATCCCCCGCTGCAGGTGCAATACGATGGCGAAGTGACAAGCCTTACCACGCCTTTCACCATTCGCATGCTCCCGAAGGCAGCGCGCTTTATCGTGTCTGAAGAATGCAGGAAACTATATGGAGAGGCCCTCGGATAAACCAAGGGCCTCTCGCTCAACTCGAATATGGCTTAGTTTGCGCTAAGCCTCATCGCCATCTGAGGCCTCTTCGGTCTCAGATTTGCTTTCAGGCTCAATTGCGGGGGTTTCGACCTTCTCAGAGGAAACGACAATCTCACCCTGCTCAATACGCCATGCCTCCAGATTGGAGAGATACTTCATTTGAATGAGCTCAAGGATGATGGAGAAGATCATGGCAAAGTAGACCATCAGCTTCTCCATGTGCATACCGAGAACCTCGATACCGGAATGAATAGCCAGAGAATCCAAAACAAGCAGCACACCGATGGCCACGATGAACACCAGCGCCAAAATCTTCATCTGAGGGTGGCTGTTAATGAAGTTGGAGATGGGATCGATGAACACCATCATGATAATCACGGCAACCATAACGGCGATGATCATAATGATCAAATGCTCTGCCAGACCGACAGCCGTGATAACGGAATCGATGGAGAAGACAAGGTCCATCACCATGATGGTGCCGATAGCCTGAGGCAAGCCGAGCTGTCGGGAGGCCTTGTGCTCGGAGCTCGTTTCAGCCTTGATCTCGGAGAGAGACAAAACCTCACGGACCTCGCTAATGCCTTTGTAGATGAGATATGCACCGCCGATGAGCAATACCAAGTCGCGAATGGAGACGCCATGCTCATAGAAGCCAAGATTAATGTTGAACAGAGGGGTGGTCATATGGACCAGGTAAGAAGCAAAGCATAGGAAGAGGATTCGCATGAGAAGCGCGCCGGCAAGGCCAAGCTTGCGACCGAGATGCTGCTTTTCCTTGGGAAGGCGATCGGTGGTAATCGAGATGAATACCAAGTTGTCAACGCCCAATACGATCTCAAGGAAAATCAGGGTCAGGAGGCTGATCCAGGCTTCTGGTGTCGCGAAAATTGAAAAGTCCACTCTTGCTCCTTCATACGCTTTCTTAGTTAGGGAATAACGCCCGACACAAAAAAAGACTCATGGCGCAGACCGATTGGAAACATAAGCACCAAACAGACTACGCCATGAGTCTCGCTATTTAAGGTACGCCAGACGAACCGTCAACAAACTGTGGGCCGCCACGATGTTGAACGTACCGCATATATATGCCAGCTACTCCCCCATGGGACGAAAGTATGCTACCAAAGTAGCTCATGCGCGGCAATGATATAA
>CAYZCY010000002.1:0-68205 GCA_964477115.1 uncultured Eggerthellaceae bacterium
GCCGCAAGCATTACAAGAACAAAGTGCGCGAAAAGCGCTACGGGGCTGCCGAAATCTATGATTCCCAAAAGACAGACCCCTAAAACCACCACCGTAATTGCAGCAACGATGCCGCCCGTGATGGCAAGCTTTCGAACGAATCCGCTCTCTTCGATGCTATCGAGCCTCTTCGTGCGAACGAGCCTTCCATGGGGCGAACGGAAGCTCCCGCGCGTGTGCTCCCTCCCAAGACCTGACAGCTCGCCGTTCTTAACGAACAGCAAGCCGGCAAACGAGGCTATCAAGATGAGTGCGGCAGCTATTGTGTAAACCACGGATCTTCCTTTCGCATATATCTCAAGAATAATACCACGCGTTATCGATCAAGCCTAAAGCGTGCTTTCAATTACAATGAGCTTGTTCGAATTGCGCGAGCGAGAGGACCGTCTCATGTACAGGTCGCACACGGCAAGCATTCCCTACCTTGAGCTAGACCCCGCCGTTGAGGCGGCTATTGTTCATGCGCGGGAAGCGGGTAAGCTGAACCCCTATCGGTTTCTCGATGAAAACGTATGTCGCCGCGAAGACAAGCCCCACGACTATGCGACTCTGACACGCAGCGCCTTTGCACGCGATATCGAAAAGATCATCAACACGCCAGCCTATAACCGCTACATCGACAAAACGCAGGTTTTTTCCTTCGTAAAAAACGACGACATCAGCCGACGCGGCCTCCACGTGCAGCTCGTGAGCCGCATCGCTCGAGGCATTGGATCGCTTCTGGGGCTCAACTGCGAGCTGATCGAAGCCATTGCCCTCGGACACGACCTGGGCCACAGCCCCTTCGGTCATGCCGGAGAGCGATTCTTGAGCAGCTGCTACCACGAGCAGACGGGCAAGTACTTCAACCACAACGTACACTCGGTGCGCGTGCTTGACGTTCTCTATCCCAGAAACATATCGCTACAGACGCTTGATGGCGTACTGTGCCATAACGGGGAGTTTGAGCAGCAGGTACTGCGCCTTGGCGACATCACGAGCTTCGAGAAACTCGATGAGAAGGTGAGCGCATGTGTCGAAGACGAGCAGCACATCGCCAATCTTCGGCCCTCAACGCTTGAGGGCTGCGTCGTTAGGGTAAGCGACATGATCGCCTACATAGGCAAAGACAGGCAAGATGCGCTTGCCATGGGCGTTATAGACTCACTGGACTGCTTTAAGAGCAGCATCATCGGCGTCGACAACGCACGTATAATCAACAACCTCACGGTAGACATCGTAAACAACAGCTTCGGCACGGACAGGATCGCCATGAGCGAAGAGGTGTTTGCCGACCTCAAACGCGCAAAGAGGCAAAACTACGAGATCATCTACCTCAAGGAAGGCATGATTGACGACACTTCCAACATTGTTGAGGAGATGTTCTTCGAGTTATATCATCGACTGCTCGAAGAAGCGAAGGCCGGAAACCTCGACTCTCCCCTGTACCGCCATCACGTCAAACAGCTCGAGCGTGCATCACGCAGTTTTGACGTTGACACGTACCTGAACCAAGACCCCAATATCGTCGTCGTCGATTTCATCGCCTCCATGACCGACAGCTATTTCATGTCAGTCTACGAACACCTCTTCCCCAACAAGACGCGCAGCATCGCAATGAGGGGCTACGTCGCAAGCCTCTGAAAAGCATGCCTCGCCACATTAGAGCAAACGCTCCCGATTGCGCATAAACTCCTCGTCAACAAGAAGCTCAGCACCATCAGCTGCGGAGGTGGCCAGCTCATCGCAACGCTCGTTTTCCGCAAGGCCGGCATGACCCTTAACCCACACGAAACGCACCTGATGGCCCTCCATGGCCCCAAGCAGCCTTTGCCAAAGGTCGATGTTCTTTACGGGTTCCTTCTTTGCGTTCTTCCAGCCGCGCGCTTTCCATGAGTCAACCCAATGTTGGTTGAAGGCATTCACGACATATTGAGAATCGGTGTACACGACAACTTCGCAAGGGCGCTTCAGCGCCTCAAAGCCCGTGATAATGCCCAAGAGCTCCATACGGTTATTCGTGGTGCACGAATAACCCTGCGAAAACTCCTTCTCGTGCACACGTCCATCCGAAAGCACGCATCGAAGGATTGCGCCAAAACCACCCGGGCCGGGGTTTCCCCTCGACGCGCCATCTGCATACAAGCTTACTTCCACGTGATCTCCTTAAAGGTATTGCCTTAACGCGGCCCATACTGAAGGCGTTCCGCCAAATCGAGGAGTTCCTGCCTGCTATGAACGCCGCATTTGAGGTAGATCTTGCGAATATGGGTGTCCACCGTGCTTTTCGATATGAACAACTCTCCCGCAATGCGCTCGCTCGATCTACCACGAAGCACAAAGGGCAAAATCTCCGATTCGCGCTTCGAAAGCCCGGCATCGGACACGATTGCATCAACCGCAAGCTTGAAACCGTCAACACGCTCAACGGCAACCGAGAGCTCCTTCATATCCCTGTTTGTGAAAAGGAACAAATACGCCACGAGGACAACAATGCCGGCAAGCGCGCAAAGCGCAGGGCCGACACCTTCAAAGGGAACGAGGTCGTAAACAAGATTGGCAACCGCCAAACCGAAAAACTCGCCGGCAAACAATGCCATAAAGCCTCGGGCAAAAGCAAGCGGTGCATCATGCGAGAGAACATAGGCCATCAGAAGGAAGAGGGTGATGAGCACGGCGGTGAGCCCCAAATAGCCAACCAAAACAATAGATTCGCCACTCACCCCTAAGTGCTGGTCCAGGAAAGGCGTAAGCAAATAACCGCTCACCATGAGAAGAACAGCCAGGCGATACGAGCTGTCAAGCGGGCTTTCCTCCCTCGTCTTCACAGAGGAGCACTGGACATTCCCCGTTCTGCCTTGGTGCTTGCGGGTTTCACAAGGCTCATACAACTGAAGCGCTGCCAAGCAAAACAATACGAACAGGAAGAAAGTTACGGTAACGGTGCTTTCCACAGAAGCGAAACGGTGCGCATCAACCTCTATAAGACCAACAGCAAAGCCAAACATCGCCGTACCGGCCAAGATTTTGAAGGACAGGGCAACCACGCCATCATCAAGAGGACGATCGCTTGTTATGCGAACATCACCCGAGCCAGCTTGATTCACGGTTCGCCTCAGCAAAATAGCGCTTCCTAGCGGCGCAAAGTACAAAACGGAATAAATCCCCTCCACTGGGACAAGGGAAAGGACAAAGCAAATAGCGGCTCCAAGACCCATACCCGCAAGCACGTCTGGAGCGCATCCCTTTACGCCGATACCGCACAGCGCGCTTGCCCAAGCGCACAGCATAAGCGCGGAGGGAATTCCAACGCAAATGCTTTCGTAGGCCAGACTCAACAGGTCCTGCGTACCAGCAAACGCGGGCACCCCTGCGCCGAGTACGAGGATAATGGCATAACCGAGAACGAATCGCGGAGAAAGGCATATATCGCGAAGCTTTGGGGACAAAGAGCCTACCGCGTAGAAAGCAAGGCACATGAACAAAAGAACACCCATCTGCTCCGCACGCTCTACGCTCATTCCCATAAGGTTCAGATCCTGCTTTGGCTCAAGGTAGAACAAAGCGTAAAGAAAACCCTGGTTGCAAGCAAAGCCCAAAATAGTGCTCCAGGAGCGTCTGTGCTGCTCACGCTTCTGCTCAGTCACGCATTACCTCCTTTCGCAAGTTGATTGACGCTTGCATGAATTCGCAACCCTCATATTTTACCCAAAATGCCGAGCACCCGCATAAGCGGGTGCTCGTTGGGGATTATGACTTATACCTCAGGCGATAAAAATCTCTAGCGGGAAATTACTCAGCAGCTTCCTCGGTCGCTTCAGACTTCTTGACGACCTTCTTGACGACCTTCTTCTTCGGAGCCTCTTCAAGAGCCTCGGACGCCTTCGCAGCCTCCTCAACGACCTCTTCATCTTCTTCAAAGGCCTTGTCGCCACCCATACCCTCGCGAAGACCCTTGATGGACTTACCGATAGCATTGCCGAGCTTGGGAAGGTTCTTAGGGCCAAAGATCAAAAGGACGACAACAAGGATGACTACGAGCTCGGGCACGCCAAGGCCAAGGATCTTCATAAGTAAAACCTCTTCCTGAAAGGATCATTACAACAAGACAAATTTAAGCAATTACAGCGTTTTTGCCTATCACGCAAAGTAATGATTTTGCAAAACCGCAGGTCAGATGCGTATTGCATGCATAAGTTCAGTATCAATTACGCTCTAAACAAAAACAGCCCGCTTCCCCGATGAAGGAGAAGCGGGCCTGAATGCCAGGTTTTAAACCGTATTAGAACAGGTTCTGAACCATGATGAACAGCGGGCTGAAGGTCAGCGAAACGATGGTCATCAGGTTGATGAGGATATTCATAGACGGACCAGAGGTGTCCTTGAAGGGATCGCCAACGGTATCGCCAACGACAGCAGCCTTATGAGCCTCAGAGCCCTTGCCGCCATGATAACCCTGCTCGATGTACTTCTTGGCGTTGTCCCAAGCGCCACCAGCGTTGGACATGAAGATTGCAAGAAGCATACCGGTAGAAACGGCACCGGCAAGGAAGCCGCCAAGCATTGCCGGGTTAAAGCAACCGATGACAACCGGAACGATGATGGCGAGACAACCCGGAAGCATCATTTCCTTGAGAGCGGAGCTGGTGGAGATAGCAACGCACTTGTCGTACTCGGGCTCTGCCTCGTACTCCATGATGCCCTTGATCTCGCGGAACTGACGACGAACCTCTTCGACCATGGCATGAGCCGCGCGGGAAACAGCACCCATGGTGAGAGCTGCGAACATAAACGGCATCATGGCGCCGATGAAGATACCAGCGACGATCATCGGGTCGGTAAGAGCAAGCTCGAAGTCAGGCAGAGCATGGTGCATGGTTGCCTGATAGGAAACAAACAGAGAGATTGCAGAAAGGCCTGCGGAAGAAATAGCGAAGCCCTTTGCAATAGCAGCAGTGGTGTTGCCAACTGCATCAAGGGAGTCAGTGCGCTCACGAACTTCCTCGGGCAGGCCAGCCATCTCGGCAATGCCGCCAGCGTTGTCAGCAACAGGACCGTAAGCGTCAACGCCGATAGTGATAGCGGTGTTGGAAAGCATACCGGTAGCAGCAAGGCCAACGCCGAAGAGGCCAACGGCGATTCCACCAGCAGAATCAGCATTCGGGAACGCCATGTTGCCAAAGGTGTAAGCGCCGATAATAGCCAGAGCTACAAGGCAGATCGGGGCGATGGTGGACAGCATGCCCGTGCCGATGCCCTCGATGATAACGGTTGCTGCGCCAGTCTCAGCAGACTCGGCGATCTTGTGAACCGGCTTGTTGTGGTCGGAGCAGAAGTACTCGGTGATCTTGCCGATGGCAAGGCCGGCAACGAGGCCGCAGAGGACCGAACCCATGAGGAACAGCGGCTGAGCCTCGGTGGTGTTCTGGTTCCAAATGAAGAAGATGATGAAGATCACGATGATCTCAAGAGCGGCAGCCAGATAAGTGCCAGCGTTGAGGGCCTTGTGAAGGTCCGCACCCTCCTTGGTTCGAACTGCGAACAGACCGATGATGGAGGTGATGATGCCGCAAGCAGCAATGATAACAGGCACGCAGATGGCCCAGATAACATCACCATCGGAGAAGTAACCGCCCAGAGAGGCAAAAGTCACTGCGAGGATGGTGGGAGCGAGGATTGCGCCGGTGTAAGACTCGAAGAGGTCAGCACCCATGCCGGCCACGTCGCCAACATTGTCGCCAACATTGTCAGCGATGGTTGCGGGGTTGCGCGGGTCGTCCTCGGGAATGCCTGCCTCAACCTTGCCGACGAGGTCAGCGCCCACGTCAGCAGCCTTGGTATAGATGCCGCCGCCAACACGAGCAAAGAGAGCAACGGCGGATGCGCCGGTTGCAAAACCCTCGACCATGCCGACATGCTCATGCATGAGCTCATAGGTGTCCACGCCGAAGACGAGGAGGATGAGCCAGAGAGAAAGACCCATAAGGGCGAAGGATGCAACGCACAGACCCATGGTGAGGCCGGACTTAAAGCTCACGTTGAGAGCCTTAGCCACAGACTCGGTAGCCGCATAGGCGGTACGGGTGTTAGCGCGGGTTGCAACATGCATGCCAACGTAACCAGCAGCAGCGGAAAGAACGCCACCGGTGACGAAGGCGAGTGCGGTGATCGGAGAAAGCGCAATTGCCATAATGGCTGCAACAACGATCATGAAGATGATAAGCAGCTTGTACTCAGACAAAAGGAACGCCTTTGCGCCCTGCTGAATCTTGAGGGAGATGTTGTTCATCTTGTCCGGGCCGGGGTCCTGCTTGATAACCCACGAACCGAGGTAGCCTGCTACCGCGATGCCGATGGCAGCGCAAACCGGAGCAAGCCAGGCGACTGAAGTAGTCACGTCCTGTCCTCCTTGAACTTCCTACTAATACTAATGTTGCTGTCCTCCAGCGCGGCATTCTGACGCGGGAGGGCAGTAACCTCCCTATTTTAAGTTAGTTGAATTATTTGTGAAGACCCCAATCACTGCGGAAGCAAAGAATAGGTCCAAAGATTTCAGCAAGCGGCATGCTCAATTTATGGGGGTATTACTGTATACTGACTTGGTTTCATGACCAAGATTCTCAACATATTCGAACGCCTGCGTGCAGCCCTTGACCGACACCCCATCCCTACTCGTGTCGCGCTTGCCTGCATCGCCGTGCTATTGGGTTACGTTTTCATCGAAGGAACCTGGAACACTCAAGCCTACAGCATGGAGATGCGCTACCTGGCACCCAACCTGCTGTTCTTAGCGTTCATATACTGCGTGCTGTACTTTTGGGGACAGCAGAGCCGTCTGACCGTAGCGCTCTTTTGGACGATCTGCTTGGTCATGGGCATCGCCGACTACTTCCTCGTGCAATTCAAAGGCCAACCCGTGGTCCCGGCCGATATCCTCGCAATACAAACTGCTCTCGAAGTGAAAGAGGGATACGACCTTTACCTGTCCGCCCCCCTTATCCAAAGCATCTCTTTCTACGTATTGAGCCTTGGCGCACTGTGCTTCATCCCCAAGATTCAACTGAATCGAAAGCTGACAGGGATCAACATCGGCCTTGCCCTGGTTCTCACCGCAGGATCTGTCCTCTACATTGACGAAGGTGACATCCAGGAAGACTTCGACTGCGCGGTAGGCCAATGGAACACGCTGTGGTACTTCGAGAACCAGGGCACAACCCTATGCTTCCTGAAAAGGGTGCAGGACTTCTTCCCCGACCCTCCCGACGATTATTCAAGCAGCGCAGCTGAGGCTATTCTTTCCGCAAGCGCAAGCTCCTCAAGCAGCGACGACTCAACCATCGATTCAGAAGATCTACCCAACATCATCGTGGTCATGAACGAAAGCTTCGCCGATGTATCGACGCTTCCCCTCGTCGATAGCAATGTCGAACTGCTAAGCCAGTACTACTACTACGCAGAGCAATCCGTGCAGAGCGGTATTGCCTACGCCTCCGTATTTGGCTCGGGAACCTGCAACAGCGAATTCGAAGTTATTACCGGATCCGCCATGACCAACCTCGGAGACAACGTCTACCCCTACGTCATGTATGACCTGAGCAGCAACGAAAACCTAGTCACCTACCTTGAGGGCTTGGGCTATGAATCGCTTGCCATGCATCCTGCGGAGGCCAAAAACTGGCGCCGCGATCGCGTTTACGAGGCACTGGGCTTCGATGCCTTCCTCGACATCACTGACTTCGAGGACTCGGAGAAACTTCGTTGGTACACCACCGACATCGAAACCTACACGCGCTCCATTGAGGCTATCGTGAACGCCGAAGCTCCTCAGTTCATCTTAGATATCACCATGCAAAACCATGGCGGCTATACTTCCGGTCTTCTTCAGGATATATCCTGCATCGATATCACCGCTAACGGCAGCTCTTACCTGGCTCTCAGCGAATACACCACGTGTGCCGAACGATCGGACTGTGACCTGGGTCTTTTCCTCAGCCAGCTTGATGAGCTCGATGAGAAGGTAATCGTGCTGTTCTTCGGAGATCACCAGCCGAGCCTTACCGATGTACCAGCCGAAGAAGTCTACGGCAAGGCAACAGAGGATATGAACCTTGAGGAGCTCCAGCAAATGTACGGAGTTCCCTATCTCATCTGGGCAAATTACGAAACTGCAGCCGGCATAGGCACCAAGCTCGACACGAGCCTCAATTACTTGGGCGCAAACCTGATCAACGCTGCAGGGCTTCCCCTTTCGCCCTACCTCAGCTTCCTTGAAAGCTCACAGGCGGTTGTTCCGGCCCTCAACCAAAACGGCTACATGAGCGCAGACGGAATCTGGCACGCCTACCCCACGGGAAATGCGGATGACACCTTATCAAGCGATCAAAACGCTGAGGATACCGGGGATGCCTTGCTCATCACCGACGCTTTGCAAGTGGTGAGCAATTACGCCATCGTACAGTACGCCAACCTCTTTGATGCCCAGAGCGTAGCGGACCTGCTTAGCCTATAGATTGTTTCGCACCCAATCGATATTAGCCATAACGGTACTGATCAGTTCGTCAAGCGTTGGAAAACTCATCATGGGGCGAAGCCACTCGATAAACTCCACGCAAATGCTCTTGCCGTAAATATCACCCTCAAAATCCAGAATGTGTACCTCAACGTTGGCTTTCGCACTATCTGCGAAGGTGGGCGCTACGCCGTTGGAAACAGCTGCCTTGAAACGTTTGCCGTCAACGTAAGCATAGGCAGCATACACGCCGTCGCCTAAGACCTTGAGCATGTCTGGAACATGAAGGTTAGCGGTCTTGAAGCCGAAGTCTCCGCCTTCTCCCCTTCCCTGCTGAACTTCGCCCCAAACGCAGTAGTTGGCATCGAGCAAGGAGTTGGCCTCCATGATGCTGCCTTGCGCCAAAAGAAGCCTTATGCGAGAGGACGTGACAGGCTTGCCGTCGAGCTCCAGAAGGTCATGGCCATGCACACGCATCCCGCGAGCGCTTCCCCACTCCTCAAGCTCCGCAAGGCCGCCGGAGGCTCGTGCCCCGAAGCGCAGGTCAAAGCCAACGTGCATGCTGAAGGGAATCCCGCCCGCAAAACTCGACTCGAGGAAATCCGCAGGCTGCTGCGCGGCAAATTCAGGTGTGAAGGGAAGCACGACAACAGCATCAAGTCCCAGCTCGGCCAAGCGCTTGATACGCTGTTCGTTGCTCATGAGCTTCTTCAAGCGGTCTGCGCGGAACAGCTCGTCAGGATCGATGTCGAAGGTAAGCGCAATCGCCGCACGATCGGCCTTGCGCGCCTCACGGCAGGCCTGATCGACGATATAGCAATGACCCTTATGCACGCCATCGAAGACGCCGAAGGCGCAGCATGCCCCCGCTAGGAGACCCCTGTCATGAGCTTCTTGAAGACTACAGATTACCGCCACGAATTACCCCCGTCTGGAAATTGCACTTCGCCTTCAAAAGATGGCGCTTCCCTTCGAATTCGTAAATAGCCGCAAGCTTGTTTTCAGCCACGAGGCAGATAAGCTCGCCATCGCGCAGAGGCTCATCGCTCGTACGGATACCCGAGGTGCAGGCGCAAAGATCGTAGTCGCTGCGCGGATAGCGATATTCGCAGATATCGATATCCTCTGACTTGAGGAAGTTTCCGTTGGAAACCGCCTTTTGCTGGCGCTCGTCAATGAAGCAAAGGCGATAACCCAGCAGGCGCACGGGGTCGAGCGCGGCCTTGACGCCAAGCTCCTCGAGAGCCTCCAGGCTAACGCAATCGGAAATGCCGATAGGCCCAGCCTCAAGCCTTCTCAAGGCGCCCACATGGGCCGGGCAGGCAAGGCTGTTTCCAATGTCGCGCGCGAGGGACCTGATGTAGGTGCCCTTTGACACACTAAAGGCAATCCTCCACACGGCAACGCCGGTATCTTCTTGTTCAAACACCTCAAGCAGTTCAGCCGAGTACACCTCAATGTCGCGCGGCTCAAGCTCGATCACCACGCCCTTGCGAGCCGCATCGCAGGCCTTCACTCCCCCAACTTTGATAGCCGAATAAACGGGGGGAAGCTGCTTATGGGGTCCAACGAGCGTGGCGACAAACTCTGTCGCAAAGTCAAAGGAGAAGAGTTGATCGCAAACGTCCGCCGTGCGTATGGTCTCGCCATCGCAATCGTCGGTATCGGTTGCGCTACCGAAGACAACATCGACCACGTAGCGCTTGTCATGGGCCGTCATATAGGCGTCAAGACGAGTAGCAGATCCGATGCAAATGGGAAGAACACCCGACGCGAGCGGGTCAAGGGTCCCCGTATGCCCCACCCTTCGCTCACCGAAGATTCGTCGGCAACGATTTACTACGTCATGGGAGCTCATTCCAGACGGCTTGTCCACGCCCACAACAAGGCAAAGACCCGATGCTCCCCTCTTCTGCGCGCACATGATTACTCCGCCACAAACAAGGACAGACGGCTCTTCATGGTTTCAACCGCCTCATCGATGCTCATGTCCAGACTGAAGCCTGCCGCGGCTCTATGTCCGCCGCCGCCGTATTCTCGCGCAACCGAGGCAACATCGGCATCATCCTTAGCGCGCAAGCTGCCGCGAACCACACCGTCCTGCTCGCGAAGCACGCATGCAACGCTAATCCCCCTAATGGAGCGAAGGATGTCGATGATAGGTTCAGCATCAGCCTTCGTGGCAGAGCAAGCCTCGAAATCAGCCTTGGTAAGCCAACTCATTGCAAGCTTGCCGCCCTCCAGGTAAATCATGCGATCAAGCGCGATAGCCTCGATCATAAGGGAGGCCTTGGTCCTGTTCTGATATACCGCACGGGAAATCTCATGGGGCTTAGCACCCGCCTCTACCATCTCGGCAGCTTTAGCGAAGCACAAGGCGTCGGCGTTTTGGTACTGAAAACGCCCAGTATCAGTCATAAGGCCGGTATAAGCGCAGGTAGCAATGGCGGCGGTACGCTCCACGTCCAAAAGACCGACAAGATCCCACACCAAAAGCGAACAGGATGCGCTTGCCGGGGCCGCAAAGGTGAACTCCGTCATGGCAGTATCGGATTCGTGGTGGTCAATGGTGATGGAGCTGCGAGCCCCATCCAAAACGACGGCAGCATCCGCCAAGCGTTCACGCGTCGGAACGTCAAGCGCTATGAAGAGATCAACCTCACAAGCGCATTCAGAAGCAGGAACAAGCTCTTCAAAGCCCTCCATAAAGGAAAGCGAGGGATCAACGAAGTCTGCTTTGGCCAAAAGGCAGTGCACTTCTTTTCCCAAGGCGCGCAAGGCCGAAGCCAAAGCAAGCTCGGATCCCAGGCAGTCTCCATCGGGGCTCACATGCCCGCAAAGTGCAAAAGATTGCGCCCCGTTGATACGGGACGCAATCTCGGTAAGCGTGATATTAGTTCGAGGACTAAGCTGCATGAACTAGTACTCCTCTTCCTCACCGCGAAGCTCAGCGCTTGCGATGTTGCGATCACGGTCGCGGTTGAGGGCACTTGCGATACCCTCGGCAAGGTCGACCGACTTATCCAGATGGAAGCGCAGCTCGGGCGCAACACGCCAGGAAAGCTGCCTTGCCATCAGGGAGCGAATGCGACCCGAAGCCTTATCGAACGCAGCCTTGACGGCCTCATATCGCTCAGGCTCGGTGGTGTAGTACACGTTGCATGCGCTGCGGTCAAAGCTCACTTCGCAACCGGTGATGGTTACCATGCTAAGGCGCGGATCGGAGATCTCGAAGAGCAGGATGCTCGCGATCACCTCGCGAGCCTGCTCGTTCACACGCCTGTTTGAAGAATTCTGCTTCATTATTCGGTTCTCTCGATTTCCTTGATGGTGTAGCCCTCGATCGTGTCACCGATCTTGAGGTCCTGGAACTTCTCGATGCCGATGCCGCACTCATAGCCCTGCTTGACGGACTTGACGTCGTCCTTGAATCGACGCAGAGAGGCAAGGGAGCCTTCGAAAATAACGGTGCCGTCACGGACGATGCGAACCTTGTCATCGCGATGGATCTCACCCTCGGTGATGTAGCAGCCGGCGATGGTGCCCACCTTGGGAACCTTGAAGGTCTCGCGAACCTCTGCGATACCGGTGTCGACCTCGACGATATCGGGGGAAAGCAGGCCGACGCGTGCGGCGTTGATCTCCTCGATTGCCTGGTAGATGACGCGGTACAAGCGGATGTCGACCTTTTCCTTCTCGGCCTGCTGCTTGGACTTGCCGGTCGGGCGAACGTTAAAGCCGATGATGATGGCGTCAGATGCAGATGCAAGGGTGACGTCGGTCTCGGTAATGCCGCCGACTGCAGCATGAACGATGTTGATGCGAACCTCGGACTGATCCATCTTGCCGAAGGCGTCACGCAAAGCCTCGATGGAGCCCTGAACGTCGGCCTTGACGATGAGGTTGAGGTCGGTCTGCTTGCCCTCTTCGATGCGGCTGAAGAGATCATCAAGGCTCATATGAGACTTGGTCTCCTGCTCAGCGAGGCGTGCGCGAAGAGCGCGCTCTTCGGCAAGCTTGCGAGCGTCGCGCTCATCTTCGAAGACACGGAACTCATCACCTGCGGTGGGAACGGAGGAAAGACCGAGGATCTCGACCGGGTCGGACGGGCCGGCAACGGACACGTGCTCGCCACGCGGGTTGATAAGGGCGCGGACGCGACCATAGGCAGTACCTGCGACCAGAACGTCACCCGTGCGAAGGGTACCGCGCTGCACGAGAACGGTTGCAACGGGGCCGCGACCCTTGTCGAGGTTTGCCTCGATAACGCAGCCCGAGGCAAGCGCATCCGGGTTGGCCTTGAGTTCGAGAACCTCTGCCTGGAGAATGATGGTCTCAAGCAGATCGTCGATGAACATCTTCTTCTTAGCGGAAACCTCGACGAACATGTTGGATCCGCCCCATTCCTCGGGAATGACGCCGTGCTCAACAAGCTCCTGACGAACGCGGTCGGGGTTTGCACCCGGCTTGTCAATCTTGTTGACCGCTACGACAATCGGAACGTCGGCAGCCTTAGCATGGTTGATGGCCTCAACCGTCTGGGGCATAACGCCGTCATCCGCCGCTACAACAAGGACAATAACGTCGGTGACCTGGGCACCACGAGCACGCATGGCAGTGAAGGCCTCGTGACCGGGAGTGTCGATGAAGGTGATCTGACGACCGTCGATGTTTACCACAGAAGCACCGATGTGCTGGGTGATGCCGCCAGCCTCGCCCGCTGCCACGCCGGTATGGCGAATGGCGTCGAGCAGCGAGGTCTTGCCGTGGTCAACGTGACCCATGACGGTAACCACCGGCGGACGCGACTTAAGATCAGCTTCAGTGTCGTTGTACACGATCGCGTACTCTTCCTCGGGAGAGACAACGCGAACCTTGCGACCCATGTCGTCAGCGATGAGCTCGACCATGTCGTCTCCCATGGTCTGGGTCAGGGTAAGCACCTGGCCAAGCATGAAAAGACGCTTGATGACCTCGTTGGGTTGAACGCCGAGAAGCTCGGCGAACTTGGCCACGGTGGCACCCTGCGGAATCTCGACAACGGAATCGTCGAGAACCAGATCGGGATCAAGACCGCGCTCGATAGCCTCGAGCTCGGCACGCTCGCGAGCTTCGGCTACACGCTTCTCCTTACGCTTCTTGCGTCGGCCCTCGCCCTCGTGGGTGCTTGCTGCGGCAACGGCAGCACGCGCCTCTGCGAGCACCTTGTCACGCTGAAGCTTTTCAGCCTGAACGGCCATCTGAGCGTAGCGATCCTCTTCCTGCACGGGCTGGACCTCGAGCTCGGGAACTACCTGGACGGGAGTCTTCTTGCCCTTCTTGCCACCCTGAGCCTTGGCATCCTTCTTAGAGCGAGATGCAGAGTCGTTTGCGGGACGCGCAGACTTCTTAGCCGCAGGCTGAGCGGGGGCGTTCTTCTGAGACTCGATGCGCTGCTTCTCAGATTCAATCTGGGAAAGCAGGGAGCTGAAGTTGGACTTGCGGCTCGAACCCAATACGGGTGCGGACTTCTTTTCTGAACCAGGCTTTGTCGCAGGTGCAGCCTTCTTACCGCCGCGATTACGAAGGGCCTCTTCGACTGCCTGCTTCTTGGCAACCTCAGCTGCGTTCTTCTCTGCGCGGGCACGGGCGCGGGCCTCGGCCTTTTCGCGCTCAACGCGCTCTTTTTCGGACTCGATCTGGCTTACGAGGCTTTCGAAACCGCTCGTTGCAGGAGCCTTCTTGACCTGCTTCTTTTCAGGAGCAACTTCAGCATCAGAGGGCTCGTCGCTCACGCGACGCGAACGAGCGGCCTCGCGCATGGCGAGTTCCTTCTCAACCGCAGCACGACGTGCAGCCTCAGCTTCGGCCTTGGCGCGCTCGGCTTCCTCCTGCTCCTTCTTGAGAGCAGCGGCTTCCTCGGCTTCAAGATGACCGGTGCGCTGCTTAATCTCAGGCTCAATGTTCTTGCGAATCTTCTCAACGTTCGCATCGGACAAAATACTCGCATGAGACTTTGCCGGGATCTTCATATCACGAAGACGATCGAGCAAGTCCTTGCTCGTCATATCAAATTCTTTAGCAAGTTCATGTACGCGCATGCTACCCATACACCACTCTCCTAATCTAATGTCTTTGCGTCATCGACGCAGGCGAGCTTGCCCGCGATAGTTTCGTAATCTTGCTCGGAGACCTTCATTCGAAGGGCACGGTCGAGCTTTTTAGCCTTGCGTGCAACCGCGAAGCACTGAGCCGAGCAAACGTACGCACCGCGACCGGCCATTCGACCGCTCGCATCGAAAAGGGCAGAGCCCTCGCTCGAACGAACAATGCGGTGCAGGGAGGACTTGCCATCCTGCTTCCCGCATGCGATGCAGCTACGCTGGCGTTTTTGTGCTCCCTGGGTCAAGTGACGCACCTCAGTCCTTAGTCTTCCATGTCCGCATGGATACCGCAGAAGCGGCTACCGGGGCGAGCATGGTTGCGGCAGCGAGTTCCGTCCTCTGCCTCATAGCAGCAAATGCCGGACTCGTCTTCTTCTTCCTCCTCGTCAATGAGGACATTGCTCACCGCGGGGGTGCCGGCAAAGCTTGCGCTCTTGATGTCGATGTGCCAACCGGTGAGACGCGCGGCAAGACGAGCGTTCTGGCCCTCCTTGCCGATGGCGAGGGAAAGCTGATCGTCGGGGACGATGACGGTTGCGTAATGGTTGTCCTCGTCGATGGAAACATGGGTGACCTTGGCCGGGGACAAGGCGTTTGCTACATAGCTTGCCGGGTTTTCGCTCCACTGGATGACGTCGACGCGCTCGTTGCGCAGCTCTTCAACAACCATGCGGACGCGGGAGCCCTTGGGGCCGACGCATGCGCCAACCGGATCAAGGTTTGCCTCACGAGAGAAGACGGCAACCTTGGAACGGGCGCCGGGCTCGCGGGCGATAGACTTGATCTCGACAACGCCGTCGTAGATCTCCGGAACTTCGATTTCGAAGAGACGACGAATCAGGTCGGGGTGGGTGCGGGAGACCACGATGGACGGGCGGGCCTGCTCGCCACGAGCACGCGGTGCATCAGAGTTGGGGTCGCGGACCTCGATGATGAGAACCTTCAGACGCTGGTTATGGCGATAATGCTCGTTATTGGGGCGCTCGTTGCGCTCACCCGGGTTGCGCTTCACGTCATAGTGAGGAAGCTCTGCCTCAACGCCGTCGCGGATCTTGATGATGGTGAACTCGGGAGTGCCCTGAAGCACGGTGCCCGTGACCAGGTCACCCACGCGATCGGAGAACTCCTCGTAGATGGACTGACGGCCAGCATCACGAACGATGGCGGCAATGACGCCCTTGGCGTTCTGAGCGGCAATGCGGCTCACGTCCGCAGGAGTGACATCGCGCTCCTCGAACTCAGTGTATTCGCCGGTTTCCTCATCCGGCTCGCCAACGGGAACGAGCTCGTACACGTAGATATGACCGGTCTGACGGTCGATAGTAACGCGCGCATCCCACTCAAGATCGAGGATATGCTGGTAGCTGCGAGCAAGCGAAGCCTCAAGGCGCTCGATAAGGTAAAACTCGTCGATCTTACGCTCATGAGCAAGAGCCTGCAGAGCTTCGATCAGTTCAGAAGTTGCCACGTCTTCGTTTCCTTTCCAATTACTTAAACTCGATAACGCCCTTGATGTGGGCTTTCTTGATATTGCTCAGAGGAAGGCTCACGCGCTCCCCTTCCACTTCCAGCAGGACGCACTCATCTTCGACGCCAAGCAGAACACCGGTCCAGTTGCTCCTGCCGCTTTCGGCGGAAGACATCTTGACAACCGCGGTGTCTCCGGCAAAGCGCTCGAAATGCTCGACGGTGCGAAGGGGCCTGTCAATGCCGGGTGAGGAGACTTCCAAGGTGTAGGCACCCGGGAACGGATCGATTTCGTCCATGATGTCGTTCACCCAGGCCTGAGTTGAGGCCAGGACGTCGAAACTCGCACCTTCGGGGGAATCGACATACACGCGAATCGTGGGCGACTTTTTTGCACCCGTGATCTCTATGGTGACGATTTCGACACCCTCTTGCTGGGCTCGAGGCTCCAAAGCCTCAAGGAGACTTTTCTCCTTAGCAGTAAGCACGGTTCAACCTCCTTATCTACTGCTGAAAACCTACGCTATGCCCTAACAACAAAAGAAAGCGGGACAAGCCCACTTTCTCGAAATCAGCGAAAGTTGTAGTGCCGTAGCGCATACGACATGATATTTATACCACAAGTCAGTTTCTATTCATAGTGCTGATCTGCGCTTATTCATCAAGCATCCATGAAGTGTCTGCGAGCGGCAAGGTATAACGAGCATCTTTTGACCCAAGACGCAAGGGGTGGCCCGCAAATGCGACCCACCCCTTGCAATAACCGTGCATACGGCTGGCTTATGCTGCAGCAGCTGCCTTCTTTTCAGCCTTGCGCTTCTCCATAGAGTCAACGCAGTTAGCGACGCAGGAGTCACCGGTGACGTTGACGACGGTGCGCATCATGTCGAGGATGCGGTCGACGCCAGCGACGAGAGCGATACCCTCAACCGGTAGACCGACGGACTGGAGAACCATGGCGAGCATGATCATGCCAGAGCCCGGAACGCCAGCGGTGCCGATGGAGGCAAGCACGGCGGTGAGGACGATGGTGACCTGCTGACCGAGGGAGAGATCGATACCAAAGACGGAGGCGATGAAGATCGCGCAAACGCCCTGATAGATCGCGGTGCCGTCCATGTTGATGGTTGCGCCGAGGGGAAGAACGAAGGAAGTGATCTCACGGGAGACACCGTTCTTCTCGGTGCAGTCCATGTTCAGAGGCAGCGTACCGACAGAAGATGCGGAGGCATAGGAGAAGCCCATGACCGGAGCGACGGACTTGAAGAACCCGAGAACGCTCTTACGTGCGAAGAACTTGATCAGTCCAGAGTAGACAAGGGTCATGTGGAGGATCATCGCAACGTAGGCGACGACGATGAGCCACAGAAGCGGAAGCAGCACGTCCGGACCGTTGTTGGCGACAACGGGAGCAATGAGGCCAAAAACGCCGAAGGGAGCAACGGCGATGATGTAGTGCATGATCTTAATGCACACGTCAGACATAGCGTTCACGAAGTCAGCAACGGGTTTTGCCTTCTTGCCAACGCCGATAATGCCAAAGCCGAAGAACAGAGCGATGACGATGCACTGAAGCATGGTCGCGCTAGCCATGGGCTCGACGAAGTTCGACGGGAAGATGTTGACGATGGTGTCAATGAAAGACGGCGCTTCTTTGGCCTCGTAGGCAAGCTCGCTTGCGGGAAGCACGTAGTTTGCACCCACGTTCATGACGTTTGCCAAAACAATGCCGAGCGTAACGGCGAAAGCGGTGGTTGCCAAATAGAAAACGACGGTCTTGCCACCGATGCTGCCAACCTTCTTAACATCCTCGAGCGAGATAACGCCAGCGATGATGGAGAAGATGACGAGCGGAACAACGATCATCTTGATAAGGTTCAAGAAGATAGTGCCCAAAGGCTTGATGTAGGTGTCAGCAATCTCGGGCGAGCCCTGCAGGGCAAGACCGCAGATTACGCCGAGTACCAGGGCAATGAAGATCCAAGTGGTGAGAGAGAACCTCTTGTACCAGGGCTTGGAAGTCTTGTCCTCGTTCTCGGGGTTGACCTGAGCGGTAATTTCCTCAGTCATGAGAATCCCCTTCCAAAACGAATTTCATGGACAGGCCCGCATGATCCTCCCCTGATCATGCGGGCCTGTCTCAATTGACTAAATTATACGCCTGCGCTAGCAGAGAGCGCGGCGAAAATGAACAGCTGTCTTTATTTGTCGGAATTTACAAGCTCAGCGGCCATTTCGCGCAGCTTGAACTTCTGGATCTTCATCGACGGAGTCATTGGGAAATCGTCGACGATGAACACACGCTTCGGAACCTTGTAACGCGCGATGCGCGGGATGGCCCACTCGCGAACATCGGCTTCCGTGAGATCCTCGTGTCCGGGGTGCACGCGGATGAAGGCGACGACGATCTCGCCGTACTTCTCATCGGGTGCGCCGACCACCTGGGCGTCCAGGATCTCGGGCATGCTCATGAGGAAGTTCTCCAGCTCGAGCGGGTAGATGTTCTCGCCGCCGCGGATGATCATGTCCTTAATACGGCCGGTAACGCGGTAATAGCCGTCTTCGTCAACCGTACCCAGGTCACCAGAGTGCAGGTATCCGTCGGCGTCGATGGCGCGGGCGGTCTCTTCGGGCATCTTGTAGTAGCCCTTCATGACGTTGTAGCCCTTGCAGCACAGCTCACCGTGCTCGCCGGGTGCGCAGATGTGACCGTCGTTGGGGTCGATGACGCGCACGTCCACCGGCGGGTGCTTCTTGCCAACCGTCTCGCACTTGTGCTCGATGTCGTCGTCGGCCGAGGTCTGGGTGAACACCGGGCTCGTCTCGGTGAGGCCGTAGCAGATGGTGATCTCGCGCATGTTCATCTTCTCCATGACCTCGCGCATGAGATCAGGCGGGCAGGAAGCGCCTGCCATGATGCCCGTGCGAAGGCAGGAAAGATCGTACTTCTCAAAATCGGGATGATTGAGTTCTGCGATGTACATGGTGGGTACGCCGTAGAGCGCGGTGGCGCGTTCCTTGTGAACCGCCTGCAGAACGAGGCTCGCGTTAAAGTCCTCGATGATGATCATGGTGCTGCGGTGAGTGAGACAGGCCATGACGCCGAGCACGCAACCGAAGCAGTGGAAGAAGGGTACGGGAAGCGTGACGCGGTCCTCGGCTCCCAGGCGCTGACCTTCGCCAATGTAGAAGCCGTTGTTCATGATGTTGCGGTGGGTGAGCATGACGCCCTTGGGATAGCCCGTGGTGCCGCTCGTGTACTGCATCATGACGACATCGTTGTTGTCGAACTGAGCCTCAGCCCACTCCAGGTCGGAATCGGGACGGTAGGAGCCGAGGAGCATGAGCTCGGGAACGCTATAGAAGCCGCGATGCTTTTCCGGACCCATGTAGATGAGGTTCTTGAGCATCGGGTACTCTTCGCTGTTGAGATAGCCTCTGGGCTGCTCGAGGGACTCGGGCACAAGCTCGCGAATGATCTGGATGTAGTCGACATCTCGGTATGCGTCGATGATGCAAAGCGCCTTCATGTCGGACTGCTTGAGCACATAGGAAACCTCATGGCCCTTATACACGGGGTTAACGGTAACCATGACGATGCCGACCTTGGCAGTGGCATACATGAAGGTCAGCCAGTCGGGGATGTTGCGGGCCCATACGCCGAGGTGATCGCCCGGCTTCATGCCAATAGCGAGCAAACCCTTAGCCAGGTTGTCAGTTCTCTCGTCAAAGTCCTTGTAAGACCAGCGAAGGTCGCGATCGGGATAGATGACAAACTCGTGGTCGGGGTCAATTGCAACCTGGTCGCGGAAATAACGGCCGATGGTCTTTTCGGAGTGCAGGGGGTAGTCGAAATCGCCCGGTACGGGCTCGCGCTTAACTTCTTCTGTCATTGTTCAATATCTTTCTCGCAGCGACACGATATGCGATATCGTCGCTCAATAATCGGATGTGCATACACCCCTCTGAGGCTAGAGCGGGGTGTAGACGCAGGCAAGGAACTTTGCAGTTTGGCCATTATGAGCGCGCACCTGATGCGGGACGATGGAATCGTAGTAGATGCTCTCACCGGGACCGAGGACGTAGATCTCCTTACCGTACTCGATCTCGATTTCGCCCTCCATGCCGAAGAGCCATTCCTCGCCTTCATGACCGACGAGCTCATGCTCGGTCTCGCCCTTAGGGTCAACCGTGATGATGAAGGGATCCATATGACGCGAGGGACGACCGGCCGCTAAGCTGAAGTAGCTCAGATCATTGCCGTCGTTAGCGGTCTGGAACGACTTGACGCGCTCAACCTCAGTCATCTGATCCTGATTGATATACGCAGGGCCGAAGTCCTCGTCGTCATCCATGAGCGTACCGAGGCGAACACCGAGTGCACGCGTGATCTTGATAAGCGGAGCGAGGGAGGCAGGCGCCTTGCCAGACTCAAGGTCCTCGATCACGGATAGCTCACAGCTGCAACGATCCGCCAGATCCTGTGCGCTGAGATGATGCGCCGTACGCAAAGTGGTAATTTTCTGACCGAGTCTGTTCTCTTCCTGAGACATTTCCCATCTCCATTCAATACTCATAGCCTATCGAAAGCACTCAAAAAAACATAATCTCTAATTATGCATTGTCCCCGTCGATATGAGTACCAAATTCGGTATTAATTACCTTTGAGAAGGTAAGCGCACGAGCGCACGAGCGTTTACGCACATCGTATGCAAAGCTAGATATCCATTGCGGCGTGGAAGGCCTCGTAGATCGCCGTAGTGATGTTAGCGGGACGACGCGCGTCACCAACTACGCGGACAAACGGCGCCCCATCGTAGAGCTCTTCGACCACCGCGCTACGAGAACGCTGGCCTATAGCGCAGATCACGGTATCGCCAGGGATGAGGCGCTTTACGCCATCCTGCTCAACGACAACGCCCTCAGCTTTGACCTCGCAGGCGCAGGCATCGACAACGACGTCGATGTCGGCAGCTTCGATTTCCGCGAGCAGAATCGGGCGTTGGCGGATGTTCGCATCGAGAGCGAGGCCTTCGCGCATTTCGATCACGTGGGCCTTCTTGCCAAGCTGGCTCATCAGAAGAGCGCATTCACTGCCCGTAAGGCCACCGCCCACGACAACTACCTCTTCACCAACCTCTGCCTTGTCGAGGTAGAGCTCGTCAATGGAAAGCACACGGGCGTCTGCGTCCACCGGCACGGGCAGTGTCATGGGTTCGGAGCCAACGGCGATTATCAGCGCATCGGGCGCAAAATCCTCAACGAAAGCGGCATCGACCAAGGTGTTCATGCGAACCTCAACGCCGGCCTGCTCGATAAGCCTCGCATAGCTCAGGCCGAGATTATACATATCCTCCTTGAAGGGAAGCGCCGCCTCAGTGCGCAAAATGCCGCCGAGTTCTGAGCTGGCTTCGCACAGGGTGACCGCATGTCCGCGAAGCGCCGCGGTCTCAGCAGCCTTCATGCCGGCAATGCCGCCGCCGACGACAAGCACCCTCTTGGGCTTAGCAGCAGGAGAGACGACCAAGCCCTCAAACTCTCGACCGATACGCGGGTTGATTGCGCAGCGTCGCGTTTGGGTGACGGGACGCTCGGCCATGCAGACATAGCAGCGCAGGCATTTTACAATCTCGTCGCCCGCATTCGCCATGATCTTGTTGGGGATCTCAGGATCAGCCAAAAGCGCACGACCCATAACCACCATATCCGCCTTGCCCTGCGCAATGATGTCCTCCATCTGCTGAGCATCAGAAAGGGCGCCAAGCGTGGCAACGGGAACGCTTACGTGTTTCTTGATCTCCTCGGCCAGATATACGTTGCAACCATGCGCCCTGAACTGCGACGGATGGGTAATGGAGAAGCCGAACTGATAAGATCCTGCAGACACCTGGATGATGTCAACAAGATCCTCGAGTGCCTTGGCGATCTCAACGCCGTCAGCGAGCTCATATCCCCCTTCGAAGAGCTCTGAGCCGCTCATGCGCAGCTCAATGGGGAAACGAGGTCCCACTTCTGCGCGAATGGCAGTGAGTATTTCGCGAGCGAAACGCACGCGGTTTTCAAGCGTTTTGCCATATTCGTCTTCACGCTTGTTGAAGTAAGGGGACAGGAACTGGTTGATGAGCCAACCATGTCCCGCATGCACCATGACCATTTCGAAACCGGCACGCTTGGCGAGAACGGCGGCGTTTGCGTAGGCCTCCACGATAGACTTGATTTGCTCATGGGTAAGAGACTTGACCGGAATGCCGTCAGGGCGAGTTCCGTCACTCGGGCCGTACATGCACAGCTCTGATTTTGCCTTCTTATCCACCATGTAGGTGCCGGCGTACTGGCCGGAATGAGAGAGCTCGATGCTGGCCACTGCACCATGACGTTTAATGGCGTCGGCAACGTAGGCAAATTGTCCGAGCTGACCCGGAGTTGAAAGGGAGAGATGAAGCATTTGGGACCCGTCGGTCTCCGGATGAACGACAAGCTCACTCACCGTGACGATAGCTGCACCGCCACGCGCGCGTGCCTCATAGAAACCCAGGGTGCGTGGACCGGGAGTTCCGTCAGCCAGAATGTCCGTTGCACCCAGAGGCGCAGAGGCCATACGGTTACGAAGCGTGATACCGCCAATGCGCAGAGGTTTGCAAAGATTCGGGTAGATGCGTTCCATGGATTCCCCCTCTTTCTTGTGATTGCAGATCATGCGAATCGCTCTTTAAAGATATCTCCCTGCTTTCGTCTAACCACTTAAGACACTTGGCCAGTCGAAACACCTTGACAACTCATAACTTGTCTATGTTCTCAAACTTTTGCATTAAATGCATCCAAACTGAGCAAATCGGCAGCCATAGCCTGAAGAGTCTGCTCTCGCAAACCAGCTTCCTAATTAAAATTCCCCGCACTCTTTTGGAATACGGGGAATAATTGAGTCGACCTACGGATCGGGGCTTAAGCGTGAGCTTCCTCAAACTCGGCCATGAACTTGACCAGGGCCTCGACACCAGCCTTGGGCATGGCGTTGTAGATGGAGGCGCGCATACCGCCGACGCTGCGGTGGCCCTTGATGTTCTCAATGCCGACCTTCTTCGCCTCGGCCACGAATAGCGCGTCAAGTTCGGCGTCACCCGTGACGAAGGGAACGTTCATGATGGAACGGTCCTCCTTGCGAGCCGTTGCCTTGAAGAGCTTGGACTGGTCGAGGAAGTCGTAGAGAATGGCAGCCTTGTCTTCGTTGAGCTTCTTCATGCCCTCGAGACCGCCCTGGGCCTTGATCCACTTAAACACCAGTCCGCAAATATAGATGCCGTAGCACGGCGGGGTGTTGTAGAGGCTGCCGTTGTCTGCCTGGGTCTTGTACTTAAGCATGGTGGGAGTGCCGGGCAGCACCTCATCGGTAACGAGGTCTTCGCGAACGATGACGATGGTCACGCCGGCGGGACCGACGTTCTTCTGTACACCACCGTAGATAAGACCGTATTCTGACACGTTGATAGGCTCTGAGAGGAAACAGGAAGAGACGTCGGCAACCAGGGGCTTGCCCTTGGTGTCGGGCAGCTTGTGGTAGACGGTGCCGTAGATGGTTTCGTTCTGGCAAATGTAGACGTAGTCGGCATCTTCGGATACCTCGATAGCATCGACATCCGGGACATAGCTGAAGTTCTCGTCCTCGGATGTTGCCAGCAGCGTGATGTCACCGTAGATCTGAGCTTCCTTGTATGCCTTCTTAGACCAAGAGCCGGAAACGATATAGTCAGCCTTGCCCGTCTTCAAAAGGTTCATAGGAATAGCCGCGAACTGCTGCGTGGCGCCTCCCTGAAGGAATAGCACCTTGTAATTCTCAGGGATGCCCATGATCTCGCGAAGGTCGGACTCGGCATCGGTGATGATCTTCTTGAAGGCGGCAGATCGATGGCTCATCTCCATGACGGACATTCCCGTACCCTGATAGTCGAGCATTTCTTCCGCTGCCTGCTTGAGGACCTCCTCGGGCAGAACCGCCGGTCCTGCCGCAAAGTTATACACCCTTGCCATCTTTTACTCCTTTTCCTGTTTCCTGAACATCCTCGCGCCGAGAGCCAAAACGGCGCGAAAGTTAGCTAAATATTTTATATCGATCACAGGATAACGGGGAGTAATGTTTCTTATTGTTAACGCACAAATTGCCACAAATTGCCCTGAAATGTTGAACAGAGGGCCGATGTACTATCGGCCCTCGAATAAGCCTCTGCATTTGATTTAGGCTAATGTGCAATTTAGCCAGCTGCAAAGGTTCAGGATAGGATTCCGAAGCTTTCCTTGACGGTATTGACCGCAGCGTCAATCTTGGCAGCGAGGTTTTCTCCCCCGGATTTCAGGGTGTAGTACTCGTCATCGGTCAGATAGCCGTTCGCATGGGCGGCCTCAATGGCATCCTCGAGATGACCGAGCTCTTCGTCGAGGTTATCAAGCGGAATGACAGCCTCATCGTAGACCCTCGTTTTCTGCTCGCTGTCAGCGGGAACGCTTACGGCCTGCGCTGCGCGAGCTGCCTCGTCGACGCGTTTGTCGATATCGGAGAGGTACTTGTCGTAGGTGGCATAGTCCTCGGTGTCGCTGTAGGTTTTCACGGCATCACTGGCTTCTTCGGCCTTGGTGACCATCTTGTCCTCAAGGACCTTAACGCGTGATTCCAGATCATCGATTCGCTCGCTGACGTCCTGACCCACCGTCGAAGAGCATCCGGTTGCGATCAAGGCGAAAACGCAGGCAAGAACGGCGACTGCCGCAAGGGATGTTATCGGTTTTGCAATTGCCTTCATTTGAGCACCTTTCTACTGGCTTAAACCTGTAGAACACAGCATCATCCAAAAGCGAGATCGGAAAAGAAAAGACGCCGCACCCGTAGGCACGGCGTCATGTAAAGGTAAGCAAGCAGTTGATTGCTAGTTCACGCGGTTGATCGGCTCCTCACCCGAAATAACGCGCTCAATGTTTTCCCACACCGTCTTGTGTGCACGGTAGAACATGCCCTCGGATACTCCTCCGATATGCGGCGAGAAAACGATGCGCTTCTCGAATTCGGCGGGAAGGTGTAGCAGCGGGTTATCGGACTTCACCGGTTCGGGATAGAGCGTATCGAGGCCGGCAGCGGACAGATGGCCGGTGATGATGGCCTCCTTCAACGCCTGCTGGTCGACTACTTCACCGCGTGCCGTGTTGATAAGGATAGAGCCGCACTTCATCTTGCGGATGAAGTTTCCGTCCACAAGACCCGTGGTCTCAGAAGTGACGGGGACGTGGATGCTCACGATGTCACAGGATGCGAGAAGCTCGTCAAGATCGACGTAGCGTGCGCCGAAGCGCTCTTCATCCTCTGCGCTCAGGGGTGTGCGTTTGTTGTAAACCATGTCGCAACCCCAAGCGGAAAGGCGAAGCGAGGTAGCTTGGGCGATAGAGCCAAAACCGATGAATCCAATCTTGCAGTCTCCGAGTTCGCGGAAGCCCTCAACCATCATGCGCTCTTTTTTCTGGATCTGACGGCCAGCGCGCACAGCCGCGTCGCCCGCAATGGCATCACGCAGACACGCGAGCATGAGCATGATGGCCTGCTCTGCAACAGCTCCGGCGTTCACGCCGGCGTTGTTGCAGACGGCGATACCAGCTTCTTTGGCGGCCGCGCAGTCAATGCGGTTGAAGGCAACACCTTCGGAATGGATAAGCTTGAGATTCGGCATGCCCGCAATGAGATCCGCGCTCACAGCGCTAATGGCGTCTGCCATGATGAAGTCAGCGTCAGCTGCGAGCTCCAAAACATCCTCATCCAAGGATCCGCGAGCCGCAACCACAATCTCGACATCTTTGACGATATCCATATCGGGCAGATACTTGCTCGTCCTCTTTGCGTCTCCAATGACCAGAAGCTTCATATCGCAATCCTTTCCTGTAGCCAAAGGCTTAGACGTCCATTCTTTCAACCACGCCTGCGACAAGGCGCTCGAAGTCAGCAGCGCGCTTGTCGGCCACCTCGAGAACCTCCATGTCGTTGGGATTCGAGCTTTCCACACCACACGCCATGTTGCTCACCAGATTGATGCCGAGCACCTTGATGCCGACATGGCGGGCGGCGATTACTTCTTCGACAACCGACATGGCAACCGTATCAGCGCCCCAAGCGCGGAAGGCCCTGATCTCGGCAGGGCTTTCAAAGCTCGGTCCCAGAAGGCCCAGGTACACGCCTTCCTGCACGCGAATACCGCACTCATCAGCAACTTGGCGAGCCAAGGCACGAAGCTCGGGATCATAGGCCTCGTACATGGAAAAGAACCTGAAAGCGATTTCATTGGGGTCGGCACCTGCAATGGGATTTCGGCCCGTGAAGTTAATGTGGTCGGTAATGATGTTGAAGTCGCCGACGCTGTAGCTTGCGTTTATAGCGCCAGCGGCATTGGTGGTGATGAGGCTCTTAACCCCAAGCATGCTCATCAGCCATACAGGATAGGCAACTTGCTGGGCGCTGTAACCCTCGTATCCGTGAAGGCGGCCCTGCATAGCGATAACGCATTTGCCGGAAAGCGTTCCGCACACAAAACGGCCGACATGGCTCGTAGCCGTGCTGCGTTTCATATAGGGGATCTCGGCGAAGGGAATACACACCGCATCCTCGATGCGATTGGCCAAAGGCCCCAAACCAGAACCCAGAATGATGCCGACGACAGGACGCCTGCCTTCGAGTCTTTCGTCAAGGACCGAGCAGGATTCTTCCAACATAGCCTTAAGGTTCATCTGCTTCATTGATCACCTTTCTAAACACGTGCCGGCCAAGCTATCCGAAGCACAGGGCATCAGCTCGTCTTATCGGCAACAAATCTACTCCATGCAAGGTTTCCGCGCGGTTAAAATGCGAGGCTTGCCAACCAGGTCATAAACGATGCGCACATCCACATAGCCTGCGGCACGCGCAAGATGAGCAGCCTCGTCAAGGCAGGTCTCATGCAGCTCACAGGCAAAGATACCCCCCGACTTCAACGCCACGAGCACCCACGGTAGCAAACGGCGATACAAATCAAGGCCGTCTTGTCCGCCATCGAGGGCTAGAGCGGGCTCGAAATCAGCAACTTCTCGAGGAACCTCAGCCATGACGGCGCTGGGAACATAAGGCGGATTGCTCACAACGGCGTCAAAGCAGCCGATCTTGTCCTCGGGGACAGCTGCCCCCAGATCACCGCGGTAAAGCGTAACCCGATCCGCCAGGTCGAGACTCTCAATGTTTTCGTGCGCGAGGTCACAGGCTTCGGCCGAAATGTCCGTCGCAATGACGTCAATCAAGGGATGCTCGTATGCAAGCGAGCAGGCAATGCAGCCAGAACCAGTGCAGATGTCAGCCACCAGCAGCCTCTCGGGCTCAAGGGCCCGCACGCGCCAAGCTTCGCCGTCAGAATCCTCTTCGGACAAAGCCGAGGCAGCCTCATCGGAGGTTACGGGATCGAGCGACATCTCAGCGAGAAACTCCGCACAGCGGGGACGTTCGGCAGAAGGTAGACCCGCCAAGACCTCGCTCACCAAAACTTCGGTTTCAGGACGCGGGATCAAGACACCGGGACGCACCTTAAGCGTGATATGGCGAAAAGCCGCTTCACCGGTGATGTACTGCAGAGGCTCCCCCCTACCCCGGCGCGTAACGTAGCCGCGTAAAACATCGCGCTCGGCAAGCGTAAGGGGGCGCTCGAAGTTCATATAGAGCTCGATGCGCGAAAGCCCGGTGGCCTCGGAAAGCAGCCACTGCGCCGATACAAGCGGCGTGGCATCACCCTTGCGCTCAAGGTAACCGGCCGTCCAATCAAGGGCGGCCTTAACTGTCCAAATCTCGGTAGACACGAACTACTCGACAGCGTTTTCAAGCTTCTGAGCGCGGTCGGCAGCCTGAAGGGCCGTGATAAGCTCCTGAAGGCCCGCACCGCCGGCACCGAGAAGCACGCCATTGTAAGTACCGTTGTAGCCAATGCGATGATCGGTCACGCGATCCTGCGGGCCGTTGTAGGTGCGGATCTTTTCCGCGCGGTCACCGGAGCCGATCTGGGCAAGACGCTGTGCGCCCTCGGCAGCCTGCTGCTCGGCAAGCATCTTTTCATAGAGGCGTGCGCGAAGAACGGCCATCGCCGCAATCTTGTTCTGCAGCTGAGACTTCTGGTCCTGAGACTGAACCACAACACCCGTGGGAAGATGGGTGATGCGGACAGCGGAGTCGGTGGTGTTAACGCACTGACCACCCGGGCCGCCGGCGCGATACACATCAATGCGAAGATCGTTTTCATGGATCTCGACCTCAACCTCATCCGCCTCAGGCAAAACGGCAACGGTTGCCGTAGAAGTATGAATACGACCTTGGCTTTCGGTTTTAGGAACGCGCTGAACGCGGTGCACACCAGACTCGAACTTCATGACGGAGAAGACTTTGTCGCCCTTCACCTTGAACTGAATCTCCTTATAACCGCCAGCCTCGGATGCGGAGACATCCATGGTTTCGGTCTTCCAGCCCTGCTCTGAGGCAAAGCGCATATACATCTTGTAAAGATCACCCGCAAAGATTGCCGCCTCGTCACCGCCTGCTGCTGCGCGGATTTCAACGATGATGTCCTTTTCATCAGCGGGATCGCTCGGAATGAGCATGAACTTGATATCTTCCTCAAGCTGCGGAAGCCGAGATTCGATCTCAGAGATCTCCTCCTGGGCGAACTCCTTCATATCCGGGTCGGAAAGCATCTCCTTGGCTGCCTCCAGATCCTCGATAGCTCGCACGTACTCGGTTGCCTTCTTGGCAAGGGGGCCCTGGTTTGCATATTCCTTAGCCAGGCGGTTGTACTCCTTCTGGTTTGCAAGAACGGCGGGATCACCCATCTTCATCTGGAGTTCCTCGTAAGCGGAAATGATCTTAACGAGCTTATCGCGCATATCAGACATATCTAGCATCCTTTTAAGGTAAGTGGTGAATTTCAAGCAACTGAGCATTTTACCAGAATGAAGCGAACATACCCGACACACACATCCAATAGCAATAGAACTGCGAAACGCACTGATTAGTCCCGCGAAGACGAATTAGGATGCCGCGCAAGGAGAAATTCGTTCATTGGGCAAATGAATGGTGATCAGAAATACGATGAATGGGTAAGATAGAAAGGACGTTCAAAGTCCTATGCATTTTGCACTACGAAGGGAGATATCAATGGCGATCAGGGTTGGCATCAACGGATTTGGCCGCATTGGACGCTTGGTGTTCCGCTCCATGGCTGGCGACCCCGATATTGAGATCGTTGCCGTTAATGGCTCCGCAGACTATGAGACCATGGTTCACCTTATCAAGTACGACACCATTCAGGGTCCTGCTTTCGAATACGCCCACGCTGTGCGCGACGGCTTTGTCGTCGACGGCCACCACGTCAAAGTTGTCTATGACCGCAACCCCGCAAACCTTCCTTGGAAGAAGCTTGGCGTTGACGTTGTTCTCGAGTCCACTGGCGCATTCTGCGATGCAAACAAATCCCAGGCTCATATCGATGCCGGCGCTAAGAAGGTCATCATCACCGCTCCTGGCAAGAATGAGGACCTCACCGTTGTCATGGGTGTCAACGATCATCTCTATGATCCCGAAAAGCACCATATCGTTTCCAACGCTTCCTGCACCACCAACTGCCTTGCTCCCGTCGCTAAGGTCCTTCTCGAGGAATTCGGCATCGAACGCGGCTTCATGAACACCATCCACGCCTACACGGGTGGCCAGAAACTTCAGGATGCCGCCCATAAGGATCTTCGTCGTGCACGTGCTGCCAATATGTCTATGATTCCGACCACCACAGGCGCCGCTCGCGCCGTGGCAAAGGTTCTACCCGAGCTCGCAGGCAAACTTGACGGTTTTGCAACCCGTGTTCCCACCCCCGACGGATCTATGGTCAACCTGACTGCCGTCCTTGGTAGCGAGGTTACCGTTGACGACGTCAACATGGCCATGCGCGCCGCAGCCTACGGCCCGCTCAAGGGCATCCTGCGCTACACCGAGGACCCCATCGTCTCCAACGACGTCATCGGCGATGCGCACTCCTCTATCTTCGACGCTTCCCTCACCAAGGTTATGAACGGTAAGGGCAACTACGAAAAGGGTGACATGATCAACCTGGTTTCCTGGTATGACAACGAGTGGGGCTACTCCAACCGCCTCAAGGACCTCGTCAAGATCATGATGTAGCTCTTGGAGAAGCTAAGCGCAGTTCTGATTTCAGATCGCAAAAGACGCCGTCGGTCATTCCGGCGGCGTCTATGTTTGAGGGAACAAGTTTTCAGGGAGCTAGTGACTTAGACTGAGGTATGCTGCTGCTTCCTCGGCGCACACCGCGCCATCGGATACCGCCGTAACCACTTGGCGTAATGACTTAGATCTCACATCACCCGCAGCAAACACACCCGCCGTTGCGGTCTTACCTGACTCGTCAGCCACGATATAGCCTTGAGCATCCAACTCAAGGGCGCCGTTCAAAAACTCCGTATTGGGTGTGGTGCCCACGGCAACGAACAGAGCCTCCACGTCCAAAACCCTGCTCGACTCATCAAGCTTATTGAAAACGCGCAAGCCGACGAGCATGCCGTTTTCGGACAAGAGATCTTGAACTTCGCTCTCCCAGACAAACTCGATGTTGTCGATGCCGTGAAGTCTTTGGTGATAGATTGCCGTTGCACGCAGTTTATCTCGACGGTGGATGAGGTAGACCTTGTTGCATATACGCGAGAGATAAAGGGCGTCTGCCGCCGCAGTGTTGCCGCCGCCTACAACGGCTACGTCAACGCCACGGAAGAAGTTGCCATCGCAGGTAGCGCAGTACGAAAGTCCCCTCCCCTGAAGCTCGTCTTCGCCAGACAAGCCAAGATGTCGTGGACGAGCACCCGTTGCGATAATGAGGCTTCGCGCTTGGTAGCTGCCAGAGGACGTGGTGACAATCTTGATCTCACCGCTCAAATCCACTCCGAGAACCTCTTCGCTCACCAGCTTAGCGCCAAAGGTCTCCGCTTGCGCATGCATGGCCATGGCTAGCTCAAAACCGCTGGTGCTCTGAGCGTAACCGGGATAGTTCTCCAAATGCTCGGTTTGAGCAAGCTGCCCGCCCGGCATGATGCGCTCGAACATGAGTACCGACAAGCCCGCCCTCGATCCGTAGAGGGCAGCAGTCATACCAGCAGGCCCTGCCCCAATAATGGCAAGGTCAACCATGGGCTTAACCGATCATCCGAAGGATGCTTGCCTTAGGCTGCGCGCCGACTATTTGGCCTGCGGGCTTGCCTCCCTCAAACACCATAAGGGTCGGGACGCCGCGGATACCGTAGCGAGAAGCAAGATCGGGGCTCTGATCGATGTCCACCTTATAAACGGTCAGTTCGTCAGCTTTCTCTTCTGCAATCTCTTCGATTGCAGGAGCGATCATGCGGCAGGGGCCGCACCATGTGGCGAAGAAGTCAATGAGGACCTTACCTTCTGCCTTAAGGACTTTGTTCTCGAAATCAGCAGTGGAAATAACCTCACTCATGATGCAGCCTCCTTAGATAGCAGCTTGAAAACCTTATTTGAACCATACGGCTTTGTTCTCCCCTATTGTAAATACAGACACCAAACGAAATTCTCAACGTTGGCGAATCGGCGGAAAACTCTTCAATATTGGCATGTCGAAAAGTGGATATAGCCAAGGAATAAGGCATGCGAAACCTAAAGCTCCTACGAGAACACATGACGTGACTGGGGACCATCGGGTGCAAGCTTATCCGGATCCAAGACCTGACTCGAACCGTCGATCAACATCACCGATCAAGGCGGTGTAAGCGGAAGAGCCGCTGCATCCGTACGGACACAGCGGCTCTTCGTTTGGCGGTGAGTCAATTCGAATGGGCTTAAAGAGCAGCCTCGGAGATAACCTTGAGGAAGTCCTCTCGGCTCCAAGAACCCTTATCGCCCTCGGCGCGATCGCGAACGCTAACCGTTCCCTCTTCGATTTCCTTGTCGCCCATAACAAGCATGAAGGGAATCTTCTGGCTCTGAGCCTTAGCGATCTTGACGCGCATGGGCTCGTTCTGATCGTAAACCTCAACGCGGCCGCCAGCCTTCTTGATCTCAGCTGCGAACTCGTAAGCGGCATCCTTATGACGATCGGCAATCGGAAGGACGACTACCTGCAGAGGAGCAAGCCACAGCGGCAGGGCGCCGGCGTAGTGCTCGATCAAGATGCCGAGGAAGCGCTCAATAGAGCCGAAGATCGCACGATGAAGCATCCAGGGACGCTCCTCGGTGTTCTCCTCGGTGCGGTAGGTCAGGCCGAAGCGCTCGGGAAGGTTGAAGTCAACCTGAACGGTGGAGCACTGCCAGGTACGGCCAATGGCGTCCTTAACCTTGATGTCAATCTTGGGGCCGTAGAAGGCGCCGTCGCCTTCGTTGATCTCGTAAGCGAGCTTATGGCGAGCGCAAGCCTCCATGAGGGTGTTGGTTGCATGCTCCCACATATCATCGGTGCCGATGGACTTCTCCGGGCGCGTGGAGATCTCGGCCTCGTACTTAAAGCCGAAGGTGGTCATGATGTGATCGACGATATCGAGAATGGCAACAACCTCATCAACCACCTGATCGCGCGTGCAGAAGACATGAGCGTCATCCTGAGTGAAACCACGGGCACGAAGAAGACCGTGAACAACGCCGCTCATCTCATGACGGTAGACCGTACCGAACTCGAAGTAGCGAAGCGGCAGGTCACGATAGGAGTGAAGGTCGTTCTTGTACAGCATGACGTGGCCGGGGCAGTTCATCGGCTTCACGCCGTACTCGGACAGACGCGGCTCATCTTCGGTACCTTCGTTGATATTGAAGAAGTACATGTTGTCCTTATAGAAGCCGTAGTGACCGGAGGTCTTCCACACATCGGCGTTATAGACATGCGGGGTGATGACCTCTTCGTAGCCGCGGTCATACAGGTCACGGCGGAGCCATTCCTGCATGGTGCGGATGATGCGAGCACCCTTCGGAAGGTACATGGGCAAGCCAACGCCAGCCATGGGATCCATCATGTAGATGCCCAGCTCACGACCGAGCTTACGGTGATCGCGCTTCTCGGCTTCCTCGAGGTTGTGAAGGTGAGTTTCAAGATCCTTCTTGGAGAAGAAGGCCGTACCGTAAACGCGCGTGAGCATCTCGCGCTCCGAGTCACCACGCCAGTAGGCACCTGCAAGCTTAGTGAGCTTGAAGGCCGGGATGCGACCGGTAGAGGGCATGTGCGGACCACGGCACAGATCGGTGAAGGAACCGATGGTGTAGGTGGTGATGACCTCGTCTTCGGGAAGCTCGTTGATGAGCTCGACCTTGAAGGGCTGGTCAGCAAAGATCTCGAGTGCCTCGGCGCGAGTTACCTCACGGCGCTCGAAGCCTTCGTCGGCCTTGATGATCTCGGCCATGCGCGCCTCGATTGCCTCGAAGTCCTCGGGGCTCAAGGCCTTCTCGCACTTAATGTCATAGTAGAAGCCGTTTTCGATGGCAGGGCCAACGCCGAACTTCACGTCACCGTAAAGGTCGACGAGGGCAGCGGCCATGATATGAGCTGTGGAGTGGCGCAGAAGATCAAGCGCCTCGGGGCTCTTCGCCGTCACGATGGCTACGGAATCGCCTTCCGTCACAGGAGCGGAAAGATCGACGGGCTGGTCGTTCACGATACCGGCGAGAGCAGCCTTGGCCAAACCAGTGCCAATGGCGGCGGCAACGTCGGCAACGGAAGCGCCAGCGGCGACCTCTTTGACGGAGCCATCGGGCAGAACGATATTCATAGTGCATCCTTTCCTCGTGCCGGGTGCACACAAAGCACCTGCACGCATCACGCACCAGGGCTTTGAGTACCCTGATGCTCCTAACGTGCGCGCCTCGATGGCGCGCCTTATTCCATCAAAACGGAGCCGCAGGCGACTCCGTTCGTGAAACTACATATGTTCGGGACCGGTTGGTAAACCGCCATCCCAAAAGCAGCTATTCGGAACGCGGTGCGCGCTCGCGAACGGCATTGCGCTGCTGGGAGATAGCCTGCGTCTGAGGTTGGGCCTGACGGCGTGCGCGACGATCGCCTGCAGCGCCAACCGGAGTTGCGCAGTAGGGGCAAACCGTCCATGCGGGATCAAGCGCATGCTCGCAACGGCCGCAAAGGTTCTTCAGCTGCGTATGGCAGTTCGGGCAGAGAACGTAGTCGGACTCCACCGGGTAGCCGCAGGTTGCGCATTCACCGTACTTGCGAAGCTCACGCTGCTTCAAGGCGATCTCGAGCTCCTGCTCGTCGCGGTCAATCTGCAGCATGGCGGGACGAAGCAGGCAGTATGCCACAAGGCCAACGATGGGAACGAGGGCGACAACAGCCCAAACGTACCAACGCGCACCGCGAAGGTAAGCGTCACGGACAACCCAAACAATAGAGAGCACATACAGGACGACGAGCAGAGCAACGATGACCGTCACTGCGGTCTGAAGCTGAGGCGTCCACATTTGCGAGAGCAATTCGCTCATAACTTCCCCTTTTCATCTACCAAAACGCTGAGCTTGCATCAGCGCAAATAAATATTATATAGCATCATCGACACATATCCGATGCCATATAAGAACCGCCCACGCGCGTGGCATGGGCGGTATGCGTTAAGCAAGTTCAATGAGCTGAGCTTTGATACGCTCGAGCTTATCGGACATCTCGGCAAGCTTTGCCTTGTCCTTTTCGATGATCTCGGGAGCGGCCTTGGCCAAGAAGCCGGGGTTCGAAAGCTTCTTCTCAAGCTTCTCCACATCCTTGGCAAGCTTACCTTGCTCCTTTTCGAGACGCTGCTTTTCCGCAGCAAAGTCGACGTGACCCGACAGGCAGATATAGACCTCGAGACCGGCAGCCAAAGCCACGCTTGACTCAGCGGGCTTTGCGGCATCGGCGGCAATGGTAAGCTCGCTCACGTTGCCAAGCGATGCAAGCAGAAGCTTCTGTGCATTGAGGAGCTCGACGTCCGATCCTTGTGCCTTCACCACAACGGGAAGCTCCACCTTCGGGGAGATTCCGTAGCGGGCACGTGCGGAGCGGATAGCGGAAACGACCTCGCAAACCATTTCGATCGCTCGCTCAGCATCGACATCGCGATAAGGCGCAAGCTCCTCGGCCTTGGGCCACTCGGCGCCGATCAGATACTCACCATGGGCCTTGACGGGAAGCTCCTGATAGATCTCCTCGGTAACAAAGGGCATGATGGGATGCAGCAGGCGAAGCGCAGTATCCAGAACGAACACGAGGTTGCGCTGGCAGGCAAGGCGATCGGCGGGATCGTTCGCCTTGTTCAGGCGGCTCTTGGAGAACTCGATGTACCAGTCACAGAACTCGTTCCAGAAGAAGGTGTAGAGGCTGCGGGTGATCTCACCGAACTCATAGCTCGCGTAAGCAGCATCAAGGTCAGCTACCAAGCCTGCAAGGCGGGAGAAGATCCATTTATCAGCGGGAGTCAAAGGCTCAGGCTCGCCGGGTGTAAATCCATCGAGGTTCATCATGACGAAGCGAGCGGCATTGCGAATCTTGTTCGCGAAGTTGCGGCTGCTTTCGATCTTCTGATAGTCGAAGCGCATAGCCTGAGCACCGGTAACCTGCATGAGCAGGCCGAAGCGCATGCCATCCGCACCGTAATCCTCCATGAGCTTAACCGGATCAACGCCGTTGCCGCGGCTCTTGGACATGGGCTTGCCATCGGCGCCCATGACCGTGGGATGGATGATGACGTCCTGGAAGGGAATCTCACCCGTGCAGTAAAGAGAACTCATGACCATACGGGCAACCCACAGGCCCATGATGTCGCGTGCGGTGGAAAGCACCTGCGTGGGGTAATGATTGACCAGGTCAGGAGACTCCATGCCAAGCTCAGCCCAATTCTGCGTAGCGAAGGGCCAAAGCTGGGAGGAGAACCAGGTGTCAAGCACGTCTTCATCCTGACGGGTGGCAGCAGCGCATTCGGGACAAACGTCGATGCCGTCAACGCTTGCATCCTGCCAACCGCACTCGTCGCAGTAGTACATGGGAATACGATGGCCCCACCACAGCTGACGGGAGATGCACCAGTCCTTGAGGTTGGCGAGCCAGTCGAGGTAAACCTGCTTCCAACGCTCGGGATAGAACTTGATGGTGTCGTTTTCGACAACTTCAAAGGCCTGCTTCTTCAGTTCCTCCACGGCGACGAACCACTGCTCGGAAAGCCAGGGCTCAAGCGTATTGTGACAGCGATAGCAATGCATGACGGAATGGTCATGGTCCTCGATGTGATCGAGAAGGCCCAGTGAGTCGAACTCAGCCACGACGGCCTCACGAGCCTCCCAGCGGGACATGCCACTAAACTTGCCATACCCCTCCACAACGTGCGCGGTCTCATCGAAGATATTGACCTTGGGCAGATTGTTGCGCTCGCCCATGGCGAAGTCGTTGGGGTCATGAGCAGGCGTGACCTTGACGCAACCCGTACCGAACTCCTTGTCAACGTAGAAGTCCGCAAAGATCGGGATTTCGCGATTGACGATGGGAAGCATAACGGTCTTGCCGACGAGGTTCTTGTAGCGTTCATCCTGAGGGGACACGGCAACGCCGGTGTCTCCAAGCATGGTCTCAGGACGCGTGGTTGCCACAACCAGGTACTCAATACCGTCAACCGGCTCGGTCAAAGGATAGCGAAGGTGCCAGAGATGCCCGGCTTCGTCTTCGTACTCAGCCTCATCGTCTGCAATTGCCGTGGTGCAGTTGGGGCACCAGTTAACGATGCGCTTGCCGCGGTAGATGATGCCGTCATGATACCAGTCGGCGAACACCTTGCGAACAGCCTTGGAGAACTCAGGGCTCATCGTAAACTGCTCGTCTTCGTAATCGCAAGAGCAGCCCATGGTAGCGATCTGGTTGACGATGGTGGTGCCGTATTCACGGCGCCACTCCTGGCAGGCATCGATGAACTTCTCACGGCCGATCTCGCGGCGGTTGATGCCCTGATCGGCAAGATGCTTGTCGACCTTGGTCTGCGTAGCGATGCCGGCATGGTCGGTGCCGAGAATCCAGCGGGTTTGATAGCCCTGCATGCGCGCACGGCGGATGCAGGCATCCTGAATGGTGTCGTTGAGAGCGTGGCCCATGTGAAGCACGCCGGTAATGTTCGGCGGCGGGATAACGATGGTGTAGGAATCGTCCTTGTGCTCGCCGAAACCTTCGGAGCGCTGGAAGTAGCCAGCGTTCTTCCACGCCTCGAACAAGGGGCGCTCGTGCGCGGCAAAGTCGTAAGCGACCTTCTTCGGCTGCTTGTTTTCTGCTTGCGTATCAGCCATAACCTGCTCTTTCGTCAATCACTATCTAACAAATATGGGGGGCACTCCGTGCCGAAACGTCAGTACATCCCAGCTCTGCGATCTACTGATCGCACGGCTTGATCTCGGGTTTTGTCTCACCGGTGATGTCGGTGTCACGAACCAGCACCTCGCAGGGACCGTCCTGTTCGGGAAGGTCGTACATGACATCCATGAGCACGCGCTCGCAAATGGATCGCAGGCCACGCGCGCCCGTACCATGCTCTACCGCTTCGTGAGCTATAGCGCGAAGAGCCTCATCGGTAAAGACGAGCTCCGCTTCCTCGAAATCGAACATCTTACGATACTGCTTCACGAGAGCATTCTTCGGCTCGGTAAGAATGCGAACCAGATCATCTTCGGAAAGCTCGGCCAAAGAGGTGATGACCGGGATACGGCCCACGAATTCGGGGATCATTCCAAACTTGTTCAGATCCTCGGGAAGAACCTGCGCCAAAAGCTCAGCTTCCGCCTGCTTCTTGCTCTCGGGAAGCTCGGCGGCAAAGCCGAGGGAGGTCTTGCCCACGCGCTGGGCGATGATGTCGGAAAGCCCGACGAAGGCGCCACCCAAAATGAAGAGGATGTTGGTAGTGTCGATATGAATAAGCTCCTGCTGGGGGTGCTTTCGACCGCCCTGGGGAGGAACGCTTGCCTCGGTGCCTTCAACAATCTTGAGCAGGGCCTGCTGTACGCCCTCACCCGAAACGTCGCGCGTGATGGAGAGGTTCTCGGCCTTGCGAGCAATTTTGTCGATCTCATCGATGTAGATGATGCCGATCTCTGCAGCCGGAATGTCGTAGTCGGCTGCGGTGATGAGCTTGAGCAAGATGTTCTCAACGTCTTCGCCGACGTATCCGGCTTCGGTCAGCGTGGTGGCATCGGCAATGGCGAAGGGAACCTGAAGCGTACGAGCGAGGGTCTGAGCGAGAAGGGTCTTGCCGGAACCCGTCGGGCCAAGCAGCATGATGTTGCTCTTTGCAAGCTCGACGTCTCCTTCTTCTGCCTCGGCACCCATCTGAATGCGCTTGTAATGGTTGTAGACGGCAACGGAGAGGGCGCGCTTTGCATCCTCCTGGCCAACCACGTGCTCGGACAGACGCGCGTAAAGCTCATGCGGGGTGGGCAGATTGTCGAGCACGTCACAGGGGTCGAATTCATCCTCAACCGGAATAGGTTCGCTCTCCCAGCAATTCGGGCAGGAATCCGAGTACTCAGCAGTGCGTGCTCGCGAAGGTGAAGCCTCAACAGCCCCAGGAGCAAAGCCCGGGTCGCGCATGAGGGCGTCAGCGCAAACGGAGATGCATTCGTCGCAGATGCATACGCCGTTCGGACCGGAAATCATTGCATGCACCAGATGTGGCGGCTTGCCGCAGAAGGTGCAGAAGATGTCCTCTTCGCTTCCGTTATAGCCTCTTTGGGTCATATGTTTCTACGCTTTCTTCGTCGTAATTCTCACAAAGGGGCTGACGTCCTGCCAGCCCCGAAACAAAGCATGCTGTTGGCGAGAAAACTACTTCTCCCCCGGCTTTGCGCCGTGACGATAAATGATCTCGTCGACCAAACCGTACTCCTTAGCCTGTTCGGCGGTCATGTAGTTGTCACGCTCGGTGTCGGCCTGGATCTTGTCGATATCCTGACCCGTATTCTCAGCCAAAATCCTGTTCAGACGCTGGCGGGTCTTCAACATGAAATCGGCCACGATGGCGATTTCCGTCTGCTGACCTTTGGCACCGCCGAGGGGCTGATGGATGAGAACCATGGAATTGGGCAGGCAGAAGCGCTTGCCCTTGGCGCCCGAGGAAAGCAGGACGGCTGCCATGGAGGCGCATTCGCCGATGCAAATGGTGGAAACATCGCACTTGATGAAGTTCATCGTATCGAGGATACCAAGACCCGCGGTCACAGAACCTCCTGGGGAGTTAATGTAGAGGGAGATATCCTTATCCGGGTCAACGCTCTCAAGGTGAAGAAGCTGGGCGACAACGGAGTTTGCGACATGGTCGTCAATCTGCTCGCCAAGGAAGATGATACGGTCATTCAGCAGGCGTGAATAGATGTCATAGCTGCGCTCTCCACGCGGAGACTGCTCGACAACATAGGGAATAAGGGCGTTACTCACACGTTCGATGCTCATGTTTGCCTCTCTTTCTTCGATGCGACGGATGCTTGCCGCCGCAAACACGCATTAGTTCACATGACATATTGAAGCAGACCGCCTGTTTCGGCAAGATCAGCTATGAAAGTCGCATACCAAGAAAGGCCGTCTGAGGTCATTAGACCACCTCAAACGGCCTTTTCCGTCTATGGATTAACCTTCGCCAAATCCTTTGGATGGCAAAGACGCCCGACTTGCATCAAAGGCAGTTTATGCCTGTGCTGCGAAGTCAACGCGGGTGACAACAGCCTTGTCAAGGACGTCATCCATTGCCTTGGAGCGAACGATGCCCTCGCGGATGAGGTGGAGACGGCCGGACTTGCGCCATTCCTCCTCGATGGCCTTGGGATCCTCAAGGCCTGCGATAACAAACTCGTTGGAAACCTCTTCGGGAGTTGCCTCGATCTCATAGTGACGCGCCCAAGCATCAAGAGCGAGCTTCTGCTTGACCTCATCAATTGCCTGCAGCTTGACGTCAGACTTAAACTGGTCGGGAGTCATGCCGGTCTGAGAGAGGTAGGCGTCGAAATTCATGCCTTGACGCTGCAGCTGGTTGAAGAACTCCTGGAGCAGAACGGTCTCATTCTCCTCAACCATGGTTTCGGGCAGCTCGCCCTCAAAGCGCTCGATAAGCTTCATGGCGCAGGTGTTCTCCTTGATGTCGGGAATCATCTGTGCCTTCTGAGACTCAAGAGAGGCGGCGATGCCAGCCTTGAAAGCCTCCACGGAATCAAAGCCAATGGTTTCGCTAACCCACTCATCGGTGAGCTCGGCGACGACCTTCTTCTTAACGACGTTGCAGGCGATCTCGAAGTTGATGGTCTGGCCTGCGAAGCCCTTGAGAAGGATGGAGTCGTCATCTGCGGCAACCTCGATGGCAAACTCCTTGGTCTGGCCCTTCTTCATACCGAGAATCTCAGCATCGAAAGCCTCGGGATACATGCCGCTGCCCGGAGCAAACAGGCGAGCCTCGCCCTCGAGGGCCTCAAGCGCATTGCCCTCGGCATCGGTTGCCTTGATGGTGAGCTCAGCATTGTTGTCAGGCTTGATCTTGGTGGCAGCAGAAGCGTTCTCAAAGGTGCTGTAGTGCTCGAGCATGGCTTTGACCTGCTCTTCGATCTCTGCCTCAGTGGCCTCCTCGAAGGGAAGCTCAAGCTCGATGGGCTCGTAGGAGGTGAGCTCGTATTGGGGCTTCACGTGAATGAGGAAGGAGAAGGTGAAGTCCTCACCGGCGACGACAAGGGTCGGCTCGCCGAACTCAGGCTGACCAACGGGAGAGATCTTCTTCTCCTCGATGGCGAGCGGGTAAGCATCGTTGACAACGGTGTCGGTTGCGTTCACAAGAGCGAACTCAGCGCCGAGGGCGTTGTCGATAACCTTGCGGGGTGCCTTGCCCTTGCGGAAACCAGGGAAGTTGTACTTGAAAGCGAGGTCCTTGTAGGTAGCCTTGATGGCAGCGTCAACGGTGCTAGCCTCAACGGTAACAGTGACCCTTATCTCGTTGTCTTCCAGCGGCTTAACGATAATCTCCACGAATCTTTCCTCCATTGCTTACTAATTAAAGCGCCATGACGACGCGGTTTACCTCTGTGCATACGCTGAGTTTCGTCTGCAGAGAACACTGCTAAACGAACACGCGCCAACTTGATATTATCGCACAATTTACGATGCCAACCAACTAACAGCGACCCATAAGATACGAGAATTTGACCAACGATATCGCAACGATATCCCAGCGGGCTTCCATGGGGATCCTCGGTTGGCAAAACTTCGGACTAAACTTCTCCTTCAAACTCAAAGCCTGCCCTCTGCTACTTGGAAAAATGATCCCGAATACCACACCTTACAGTGCTATGATTCTTCAGTGCATGCGGGCGTGGCGGAATTGGCAGACGCGCCAGATTTAGGTTCTGGTACTTCGGTGTGAAGGTTCAAGTCCTTTCGCCCGCACCATTTAACGACAAAGACCCAGCTCGTTTGAGCTGGGTCTTTCTATTTGCAGCCGATACGCCAAGCCGTTCGAAAATACAGCTTAAACTTAAGCGTCCTTGCCCATGCTGACAGGCTTGCCCTCCTTGAGCTGCTGATGGTAATCGGCAGCTGCAGTGAACAGAACGTCAGAGGAGGAGTTCAGAGCGGTCTCGCAGGAGTCCTGAATAACACCGATGATGAAGCCAATTGCAACAACCTGCATGGCGATGTCATTGCCGATGCCGAACAGAGAGCAGCACAAAGGGATGAGCAGCAGGGAGCCGCCGGCAACACCGGAAGCACCGCATGCGGAAACGGAAGCAAGCACGCACAGAAGCACGGCGGTAACCGGATCAATCGAGATGCCCAGAGTATGAGCCGCGGCCATGGTCATAACGGTGATGGTGATAGCCGCACCGGCCATGTTGATGGTTGCGCCGAGCGGAATGGACACAGAGTAGGCGTCCTTGTTCAGGCCGAGCTTCTCGCAAAGAGACATGTTGACCGGAATGTTGGCAGCAGAGCTGCGGGTGAAAAACGCGGTGATGCCGGAATCCTTCAGGCAGCGAAGAACCAGCGGATAGGGGTTCTTCTTGGTAACCACGTACACGAGCAGGGGGTTGGTGACCAGAGCAATGAAGAGCATGCACACGACAAGCACCAGGATGAGCTGGCCGTACTCGTAGAAAATGTCGAGGCCGTTAGTGGAAACAGCGGTGTAAACCAAGCCCAGGATGCCGAAGGGAGCAAGCTGAATAACCCAGCGAACGACCTTGGATACGGCATCGGAAACAGCGCCGAAGACGTCCTTGACGTTTTCGGAAGCAGCACGCAGCGCGATACCCAGGACAACGCCCCAAGCAAGAATGCCGATGTAGTTGGCGTTCATGATGGCGCTGACGGGGTTGCAGAACACGTTGAGCAGCAGGGTGGAAAGAACCTCGCCGATGCCAGCGGGGGAAACCTGCTCGACTGCCGCATCGGTCACCAGGGTGACGGCGGTCGGGAAGATATAGCTGGCGATCACTGCGCACAGAGCTGCGATGAGGGTGCTGGCAGCATAGAGGGCAAGAACCATCTTCATGTTTCCGACGGCCTTGGCACGGCACAGCGCGCTGATGACCAGGAAGAATACGAGGACGGGCGCTACACCCTTAAGTCCGGCGACGAACAGGTCGCCGAGCATAGAGATGACGGTATTGCCGGGAATGGTAAGCGCCAGAACTACGCCGACGACAAGACCGACGAGAATACGCTTGATCAAGCTGATCTCTGCGTACTTTACAAACACATCTTTGACGGCCACGAAAGACCTCTCCTTTCAGTAATGCGCACCTGCACTCACGGGCTAAGGCAAGCCCGCACGCGCAAGCGCGCACCTCCTCTTGATTATCCACAGTTTTTCTATAATAGCAGATCGGACGCACTTGAGATACACTTTGTATGCAAAGAGCCGACGCGATGCGGGAACGGCTGCATATGAACCGCTAACGTTTAAACGGAGGGCGCATGTACGAATCTTTTTACGCGAAAATAAGCGCACCCTTCCGCACATCAAGCCTTGCACTCAAGGCAATACCTGCGCTCGACAAATTACTCACCTCCTCTTTCTACCTGGGCTATCCCGTGCTGACAGTCCTACTCTTCCTCGAAGGACTGTCAAACGGAGGCGGCATTGCCGCATTCGAGCATCTATTCGCCTGCGTTCTATCCCCAGCCCTCGGTTTTGCCCTGGTGAGCTGGCTGAGAAAGCGCATTAACGCCGCACGTCCCTATGAGCTGCACAGCATAGATGCGCTCATACATAAGGAAACCGAAGGGCAGTCCTTCCCGAGCAAGCACGTGTATTCAAGCTTCGCCATCGCCACATGCTGGGTGTCGTATTCGCTGAGCCTTGGTGCTGTGTTTGCGGTGCTCGCCTTCTGCATTGCGCTCATCCGCGTCATAGGGGGCGTCCACTTCCCCAAAGACGTTATCGCGGGAGCCTTGATAGGCATTGCCTTTGGCAGCGCGGGCCTGCTTCTGTAAACGTAAGGCCTACTTCGCCCGAGCATCAAGGCAACAAGGGTATCGCGGTGCGCCCAACAAGTGAAATCCGCCCCTAAACTCAGGAGAAATTCCAGCTCGTGAGAAAAAGCGGGGCGAAGATGACCAAGCGGGAACACCTACGCACACGTCTCCAACAAGCCCCTTGGAAAGATCAAGGCCAAGATTGCAAACGTTTAGGCCGAGCGCTAGATCTTTACTTCGAGCTCGCCCTTCTCAATGCGCTTAAGGCGACGCAGTTCCAGAATCATGAAGATGGTCGTGGTGAAGATCGCGAGGAAGTCTGCAACGGGGACGGCAAAGTACACCGCATCGAGACCGGTGTAGCTCGGGAACAGCAAGGGCAAAACCTCAGGCAGGAAGAAATACATCGGAATCAGGAAGATCACCTGACGCGTCAGGGTGAGCACCGTTGACTTAACGGGTTGACCAGTTGCCTGGAAGTAGTTTGAACCGACAATTTGGAAGCCGACGATAGGCAGCAGGATCAACTGAACATTGAGAGCAAATACCGTGAAGTCGGTTAAGGCGGGCTTCGTTATGCCGAACAGGGACACCAACTCAACGGAGAAGAGATGCGCGAGCACCCAGAACGCAACAGACAGCCCGGTTGCAATGCCGATACCCCATGCAAGCGTGGTGCGCACTCGATGAATCTTGCGAGCACCGTAGTTAAAGCCGAGCAAAGGCTGAATGGCTCCCGAAACGCCGATGATGGGAAGCACCGAGAACATGGCAATGCGCTGAACGACGCCAATGGAGGCAAGCGCGTCTTCTGAACCGATAGGGCTGAGGGCGCCGTACTTAACAAGCACGAAGTTGCTGACCAAGCCAACCAGGAAAGCACCCAGCTGTACGGCGAAGCTTGCCAAGCCGAGAGCGATGATCTTTCCCGCAGTGCGCGGGTCAAAGGACATGCAGCGAAGCCTGAGCCTCAAGGGAACGTTCTTCGTGCGGGTGAAGTACCACACCACGGTGGCAGCCGACACAGCCTGTCCGCACACCGTAGCCAAGGCACTGCCCGGAACATCCCAACCCAAAACCAAGACGAAGACATAGCTGAAAGCCGTGCATGAAACCGCGCCGATAACCATGGTCAACAGGGCTCGGTTAGGGGCTCCCGCCGTACGGATGAAGTTGTTGACGCCCGCGCCAACACACTGGAAGACGAAGCCTAGGCTCAAAATCTGGACGAAGGTCTTTGCGTAAGGAGCAATGTCGTCGGTGGCACTCGACAATGTCAGCAGGAAATCAACGGTGATAGGACAGAAGGCCAAAAACAGGATGAGCACCCAGAGGATGAAGCTTAGGGTCACCGTGTTCCCCAAGGTTTTTTCTGCGAGATCCTTACGCCCCTCGCCCAAACGCAGGGCGCACAGGGCGTTGCCGCCAAGTCCGACGAGCATGGAGAGGCCCATGAAGATGACCATCGTGGGGTTGGCTGCGGTTGCAACCGCCAAACCAATCTCTCCCATGGCCTGACCGAGAAAAATAGAGCTGATCAGATTGTAGGCACCATTGACAAGCATGCCGCAAACCGAAGGTATCGCGAATTCCAGAATGAGCTTAGGGATGGAACCCGTGCCCATGCGCAGAACCTTTTCGTTTGCCTCGCCCCTGTTAGCGAGGCCTGCCTGAGGTTCCTCCGTCGAAATCTCTTGGCTCGTTTCACTCATCGTTAGCATAATCCTTCGTCATTGTTCCTGGTCGTTGGCGAAGAACACATTGTAGATTGTCGTAGACCCGATTACCAGAGCCGCTCCAAACATGGAGAGGGGCCCAATGCTCTCACCGAGAACAATCGCAGCGAGAATGGGGTTGAGAATGGGCTCGATGGTCGAGGTAAGCGAGGCGGTCACAGGGGACACCGCGTCAAGACCCAATGACAGAAACACGTAGGACAAGCCCATTTGAACTATCCCCATAAGCGCCATCACCGCAATCGGCGAACAGCTCAATCCCGCCAAAGGACCCGACGGGAGAGTGCATACCGCGCCGGCGCCTGACATCAGCGACGCCAAATCACCTGCAAGCGAAGGCAGGCCCACTGCAAAGCAAGCAAGCAGGGAGATAATGGAAGCCGACTCAAAGCAGCCCCCGGGGAGCTTCTTTATGAAGAACACGCCCGCATAGGTCATACCCGATATCACGGCTAAAACGTTTCCAATCATACCGGACGCAGACAGCTCGTCCAAAAAGAAGCAGGTGATGCCGACCATGACGGCGATGCAGGTCATAACCGCATGCTTGCTCGGCCTAAGCTTAAAGACAAGCCACATGATCAAAATGGCAAACACGGGTTCTGTGAACTGAAGAACAATGGCGTTGGCCGCAGTGGTGAGCTTGTTGGCAAACACGAATGTTTGCGACATGACGAAGTTAAAGGCCGCGCCGATCATAACAGCCTTATTGAAAACAAGACGCCTACCCTGCCAACGCATGAAGAGATAGATAACGAGGACAGCAAACAGACTGCGACCTGCGCTTACCGAAAGCGCACCCCAGGGAACGAGCTTGATAAGCACGCCTGCAAGACTGAAGCAAACAGCCGATAGGAGCACGAATACGAGGCCAGCCTTTGGGCCGGGCACATACCTAGATTCCGACATGACCCTCACGAGAAAGGTCTCCCCCTACAGCTTCCGTCCCATCGACAAAAGCTCCATCGTCCACGGGAAGGCCCAACTCGGCTTCGATACGATGAGCTTCGTTGACGATCTCCTCGCTCGCATCCTTCGGCAAATGCATAGGGTCAATGGGAAGCGTGTTCACATCAACGGGGGCCTCTGCATAGAAGGGGTCTGCCTTGTAGCGAAGCAAAACGACAGCAAGACCGGCAAGAAGCATCGCCAAGCCAGCCCACTGCAAAATATCCTGAACGAGGGGGATGTAGGCGCCCATCATGGCATAGTCTTCGGCAACCCATCCCCCGAAGTCAAGCTCGTACCAACCCAGCCAAATCTGAGCCAGGAACGCAAAGGCGCCCATGATCACCATGAAAGTGCCGATGCGAACAGTGTCGCCTTCGGCAAGGCGGGTAGCGGGGTTAACCGGATAGCGGTCAGAAAGACCGCCGTAAATTCGCTTGACGAACACATAGACAACCGGTCCCGAGCATGCGGCCAGCATGCCGACGGAGAAGTAGTCGGTGCCGTTGGTCAGCATGGCAAAGATGGCAATGCAGAGAGGAACTCCGCAATAGAAGACCAGGCCAGCCACGCCACCGGGCATGACATACAGGCCGCGCTTCTTACGCTCCTCAACGGGGATGCGCTTGCGCAGCTTTATGACCGCAATGGGAAGGATCACGTACAGCGCGAGGATGAACATAACCTCCATGCTGACAAGCGTCGTAAAGTCAGACTGCGCAAGGACCAAGGTCACAAGGGACAAAGAGAGAATGCCGTTATAGGGAACGCCCCGCTTACGACTCACCTTAACCAAAAACTTCGGACACAAATTGTCGTTGGAGAGGACGAACAGGCCACGCGATCCCGATGCGAGATAGGTGTTGAAGATAGCGCACTGGGAAATGATGGCCACTATCAAGAAGAAGTAGCCCCAAGCAGGACCCATATAGGTGGTGAGCACGGTGGCATACCCCACGCTTTGCCCATCAAAGCCGCCTTCAGTCGACCAATAAGCCCAGCTTCCCTCGGGAAGCGCGGCGAGGCCGGCGATGGTGGGAAGCACGTAGCTCAACGCTACAAGCGGCATGGCAATCTTAAGCCCACGGGGAATGACCTGCGGATTTCTGATCTCTCCCGCCATGTTGGCAATGCGCTCGTAGCCGCAGTACATCCATACGCATATACATAGCCCTGCACCTATGCTGCTCAGAAGATCAGAACCCTCGGGCATGACGGGTTGCACGGGGTTGGTGTTCCAATTGAGAAAACCGACGATGGCTACCAAGGCGAAAGCCAGCACAATGGACACGGAAAGAACCGTGGAGACCTTGTCCACCTCGCGCAAGCCCATGAGGTTAATGATGGTGAAGATGACGATCATGCCCACCTTGAGCGTGGCGACCGCAGCTTCAGACATGGGGATCATCTGGCTCACATAGCCGGCAACAAGGGCAACATACACGCCGTTGGTGATGTAGGCCGACATGGTTTCCCACCAACCGGCCTGGAATCCCCAGAACTCGCCGAAGGCCTCTTTTGCCCAGATATAGATGCCGCCCTCCGTGGGAAGAACAGAGCTGCACTCGGCAACCATGCTCGAAATGGGATACGCCCAAACAAAGGGAAAGAGGATTAAGAGGAACAGCGTGATGCCCGGACCAGATTGAGGAATCATCTCCTCAATGCCAAACGCACCTGCGGCAACCAGGCAATAGAGCATAAACACGATGCCCGAAACCTTGATGTCATGTTTCTTAAGACCGGCAACACCGTGCACCTGCTGCTCTGCCAACCTTACCGCCTTTACCAATACACGTGAAGCAAGCTTCAACATTGCTGATAAAACATGAGGCTTCTCCGTGTGGTGCTCGTGTGGTCCGTAGCGGTATGGTCTTCAAAGCCTGACGGTATTATTGCGCAGCAAATTGGCATGCAAGCACCTGAAATCAAAACCGTCGGACAAAATAGATTGTGAACGGTAAACGGCAAACACCAGCGTAAACGCTGTTTTTTCGTATTTCCCTTCAATAGATACGATACTGTGGCATAAGGATTTCACCCCCACGCCAAGCAATGGGCTATGCAATCAAACTCATACCTCGTGCTACTTGCAACAAACTTACGGATTGCCGCATCCGCACCCCTGTCGCTCGGTCTGGAAACGAAAACCGAAGTATTTTCGAAAAGTTACACTCCCGTACAGTCAAAAGGCGGAATGAAGCTCTCCTCGCAGGCTCCGCCTTCTTGCCAGAAGTAATCCTCAACCCCGATCTCATCGGCAAAATCGAGCAGTTCCATGTATTCGTCATTGGAAACGGGCTCGGCAAGTTCAGGACAGCTCATAAGGGTGCGTTTCGCCTGAAGGTCTCCTCGCGCAGCAGCGCTTGCCACAACCGGCGTGTACTGGTTCATGATGGACATGCGGACGTCGGTGCCATAACGCTTGTGCAAAAGGGACACTACCGCCTTTGAGTCCTCGAGACATCCCGGCAGCATAAGGTGGCGAACGATCACGCCGCCCACCATGCGCTCCTCTCCCCTGTAGCTGTCATAGCGGGCAGGCCCCGCGCACTTCAGCATCTCGTCGAGGGCCTCAAGAGCGCGCGCGGGATAATCGGAAACGCCCGAATAGCGCATGCCCAATTGAGCAGATGCATACTTGAAGTCAGTCAGGTAGACGTCAACCGTACCCAGGTTGTCGCGGATGGCGCGAGCGCATTCATATCCGCCCGTATTCCACACTACGGGCAGATGCAGGCCACGTTCTCGCGCCATCCTCACAGCATGACGTATATAGGGCGCATAGTGCGTCGGCGTCACCATGTTCACGTTAAGGGCCCCTGCATCCTGCAGCTCCAGGCACATCTCTGCCAAACGCTCGATGCTTACCGCACGACCGGTTTGACCATGCGCAATGACGGTGTTTTGGCAGTAGCAGCAATGCAGGGGGCAGTGCGAGAAGAATATGGTGCCGCTGCCTGACTCGCCGCTAATGGGCGGCTCCTCCCACATATGAAGCGCACTGCGGGCGACGATCAGCTCATCGGAAGCGCCGCAAAGGCCCACTTCACCTATAGCGCGATTCAAACCGCACTCGTGAGGACAGAGGTCACAGCTTGAAGGAAGGAGCTCGTTCATCAAGGGCGGTTAGTTGGCGGAATAACCGAAGCCGAACTCATCGAAACCGTATTCGTCAAAATCGTCATGACCGTGATGATGGTGTCCGCAATCGCAGTCGTCGTCATCGCAGTCGCAGGAATGACCGCCGTATACCTCTTCAGCACGCGTCCAGTCAAGCCCCGCCTCGGCGCAAGCCCCCTCTTCTCCATACACAAGAGATAGGGCAGCCGGGGACTTATCGGCTCCGCCAATCACGGCGAGAAGCTCGAGCAAATGACTTGCAGCCTCCGCCTGGGGAAGAATAAGCTCGGCGTCATCTGCCGCCATGAGAGCGGCGCTCATCTCGGAAAGCATCATCTCAACGGTGTAGTCACCTTCGAAACGACCGAGCCTTACCGCATTCATCATAAGCTCTGCCCAAGGAGTGATGGCGCCAGCCTGGGCATCCTCCAAGCCAGACCCCGTCACCGATCGACGGAACGCCCGGTAAAGGGCGTCTGCCTCGATTGCGGCAATGACCTGAGCCGCAACCTGCACAGAATACGCCGCACGCGCAAGCTGCGCAGTGCCAAATCCACCCGTGGGAACCACACGGCTAAAGATGAGGTCGAGAAGCTCACGAGCCCTTTCAATGCCGCCTTCCTCGCCCGCGACGAAGCACGAGATGTTTTCGCGGGCAAAGGCATCTTCGGCAACCATGTTGTCAACGACAAGGGGGGCCTCCACCATAACGAGATCGCTCACCATGGCAACAGCAGAGAGCTCCCTTGCGAAATTGGGCGTTGCCGCGGAAAAGTCGATGAGCAAAGAACCCGGAGCCATCATGGAAACAAAGCCCTCGGAACCGAAGTACAGCTCCTCAAGCTCAGCCTGCGTGGTGCAGAAGGTTATGGCAATATCAGCTGAGGCGCAGTCGCTTACGCGCACGTAACCCGCTTCGCGCATGCGCGGCGTGATAGCCGCGAGGAATCCCGAATCACCGCTGTATGCAAACGCCTTAGTCATATGCTAGTTTCCTCCCTTGACCCTTCGTGCGATCTTGTCCGCAACCGAAGATTGCTCACGCTTGTCGCCACCCCAGAAGCTCACGGCCACCATGCCGGGGCCGACATGACTGCCGATAACCGGACCTATGTTGCACTCGATTACCTGAATGTTGGGATCCGCTTTGAGGAGGAGCTCCTTCAAACGAGCGGCATCCTTCGGGCAATCGGAATGGCCAATGGTGACAATCTGCGCCGCCGTCTTCTTGGCGACGTGCTTGGCATAGAACTCAGTAAGCTGCTTGACGCCCTTCTTGCGCCCGCGGGCAACACCGGTAAGCGTGAGCTTGCCGTCGACGTCGATGGCAAGCAGGGGCTTGACGTCAAGCGCCGAACCCGCAAGGGCGACAGAACCCGGAATACGACCACCTCGACGAAGCGCACCGAGGTCATCCACCATGAAAGATTCGTTGACGAAGAAGCGAGCTTCTTCCGCCCACGAGGCAAGCTCGGATGCGCTCAGACCGCGTTCGCGCTGGTTGATGGCCTCGAACACAAGCGTGCCCTCGGCAATAGAGGCCAAACGGGTATCAACCACATAGAGCTCGAAATCGGGATACTCGGCAAGCACCTGGTCGCGCACAAGCATGGCGACGTCAAAGCTGCCCGAAAGACCGCTCGAGAAAGACAGGTACACCGTAGGCACGCCCGTCTGAGCCGCCATCTCGAAGGCTTCCTTTAAGACGGGAATGGAGAGCTGGGAGGTCGAAGGCTCCGAACCAGAACGCATGGAGTCGTAGAAATCGTGCGCCGAAACGGTGCGGAACATGTCATCTTCGTATGAAGTGCTGCCCACGATATAGGGAAACTTTAGAAGGTAGACGCCCTCCTGCTCGATAACGCGAGGAGGAAGGTCGCAACATGAGTCTAAAATGAGATGACACTTAGGCATGAGAATAGGCTCCTAAGTTCGAGTTCTACTGCATCGAATCAGCTTAACATTAATGCCTGGCTTTAACCTATAAGGCGCACGCGAAAGACCTACGAGACGGGGGCAATTCCACGAAGCTCGGCAACCAGCTGATTGCGCCTTGCGTGAAGGTCGGTTTCCATTCCAACGGGATAGGTGTGAGGATTGAGCATGCGCAGCTGGGTCTCATCGAGACGCTCAAGGCCCGCACGGGCACGATCGCGAGCCACAAGAGCGCTGCGATCATCATGCCCGAGAACGAGCTTGCCACATCGGGCAAGGGGCATAAGAAGGTCTTCGTAGCGCTTGCCCTTAAGGCACTTCTGACGCATGCTGTCGAGCGGATCAACGATGATCTCGCTATCGCTCACCCCGAAATTCACGTCATAGACCATGTCACCGGCGATACGACCATCATCGTGGTAATAGCGACGAACTCCAAGAACACCGGGCATGGTGAGCTTGGCTGCCGACTCTGAGATCTTCAAACGGTTGATCCAGGGCTGGGACTCATCGCTCCTCACAGCCGAGAGCTTGTATACGCCGCCGAGAGAAGGCTGATCGTAGGCAGTGGCAAGCTTAGTGCCGACACCCCACGAACTCACAGGCGCACCCTCGTCAAGGATGGACTTGATGGAGTATTCATCGAGATCATTCGAAAGCACGATGCCGCAATCGGTTAAGCCAGCTTCGTCAAGCATGCGGCGAGCCATCTTAGCCAGCCAGGACAGGTCGCCGGAATCGATGCGGATGGCGCTGAGGTGCTCCCCGCGCTCCTTCATCTCGAGGCCCACGGTAATGGCGTTGCGGATGCCCTGTTCGACATTGTAGGAGTCAACGAGCAGCGTGCAGTTGGTCGGGAAGGCCTTGGCGTACTCGCGGAAAGCGGTGAGCTCATCAGGGAAGGCCATAACCCAGGAATGGGCGTGCGTACCCGACACCGGAAGCCCGAACATCTCCCCCGCCAAGACGTTGGAGGTGCTGGAACAGCCGCCCACGATGGCCGCCCTCGATGCCCAAAGCCCACCCAGACCCTGAGCGCGGCGCAGTCCGAACTCGGCAACGGGAGCCCCCTTGGCAGCCCGACATACACGGGCCGCCTTGGTGGCGATGAGCGTTTGGAAGTTTATGAAGTTGAGCAGCGCCGTCTCGATGAGCTGGCACTGCATGATGGGGCCGACAACGCGCACGATGGGCTCATGGGGAAATACCACGGTGCCTTCGGGTACGGCATCGACATCGCAGCTCAGACGGAAGTCCTTGAGATACTCGAGGAACTCGAGATCGAACATGGGACCGCCGCCTGGCGCGGTAAGCGAGGACAGGTAGTCAATATTTTCCTGCGTGAACTCGAAGGACTCGATCATATCCGCGAGTTGATCCATGCCACACGCAACAGCGTAACCGCCCTTGAAGGGGTAGTTGCGGAAGAACATGTGGAAGCAGGCCTGCTCCTGACCCTTGCCCGAAGCCCAATATCCCTGAGCCATGGTGATCTGATATAGGTCTGTGAGCATAGCGTGATCGATGCGCACCTTAAAGCGCCTCCTTAGTGGCTAGTTGTTCTCGATTCCCTGAACGGAAGACCCCTCACCGGAGCCTCCCGAGCGACGGCGACGGCGCGGACGGCGACGGGGCGTCTCGTCGCCGTTGCCAGAGCCGTCCTCGCGGACGGCGGATGCGGCATCGGCTTGAGCGCGCAAAGCAGAGGACTTATGCCCCGGGCGCGGACTTGACTTAAGGGGCTGAATCTTCTCATGAGGTGGATTATCGGCGGAATTGGAAGATTCCTTGCGCGAACGGGATCGACGCGCTCCACCAGAAGAGGACTTCGATGCCTGATCCCTGGACTCATCCTGCTTACGGCGAGAAGAGCTCTTGGCCTTACGGGGTTTTTCGGAGCTGGACTCTTTCTCAGATGCAGCCGAGGGATTGACTTCTCCTCGAGCTTCAGAGGAGGCCTTGCTGCGGCGGCGCTGGCGCGAAGCGCCTTCGGACCTGTTCTCGGAAGACCTTTCCGCCTTTGACGCCTCACGAGAAGCCGCATCCTTAAGCTGCACTTTCTCCATGGTTGTGCCTTCAGAAGCCTCGCCCGCATTGAGCTTGGTCGAACGACGACGGCGCGGCTTGCGGGTCTCGTCCGCAACGGAAGCGGACTCGCGCTCGAGCGATCGCGACCCGCGCGAGTTCTTCGCTGCGCGAGAGCGAGAAGAAGCTGTCTTTTCGCTTTCAGCACGCTTGCTCTTCTGAGATGCGGGCGTATGGCGAACCGCTCCCCTCTCGGCAAGCTTGTCAGCACCGGTGAACTGAGAGGTGAGGAAGGTGACGGGGTCCTGGCGATAACCGTTGACTGCTTGAGCCAAGGCAAACTCCCAGGCATCGGAGCTGATGGCGGTAGGACGTGCGCCCTCTTCGGGCTGATCGAAGTCCTCAAGCGGAATCTTAACGGGCTTCTCTTCGCCAACCTTCACCGAAACGATCTCGCGGGGCACGTCAAGCTCGACGACCTTACCCGGTCCGTCGGGAGTATTGATCTGAGCGTTCAGCTTGGGGGCCCTGCTCTTAAAGTCCTTGTATGCCTCGTATTCGTAGCGCAGACAGCACATGAGGCGGCCGCACAAACCTGAAATCTTCTGCGGATTAAGGGAGAGATCCTGCTCCTTGGCCATGCGAATGGACACCGGGCAGAATTCACCTCCCATGCGCTTGCAGCACAGCTCCTGGCCGCAATGGCCAAGGCCGCCGACGATGCGCGCCTCATCGCGTACGCCGATCTGGCGCATGTCGATGCGTACCTTGAAGTGCGACGCCAGGCGACGAACGAGCTCGCGGAAGTCAATACGCTCCTCGGCTTCGAAGTAGAAGATGGCCTTGTCACCATCGAAAAGAAACTCCACCGACACGGGATGCATGTCGGGATGAGCCTCGGCGGCAAGCTCCTTGAAGGCGGGCAGGGCGTCCCTGCTCATCTGCTCGAGCTCTCGGGCCTTTTCGACATCCTCCTCAGAGGCTATGCGCAAAACGGGCTTGAGCGGGCTTTTGAGCGCGTCGATCTCCTCATCGGAAACTTCGACAAGATCGTTGGCGGCATAGCCGAACTCGGTGCCACGGGCGGTTTCCACGATGACGGGATCGTTTTTTCTCACCTCGATGTCGCCCGGATCAAACCAGAGCGTACGAGGGTTGTATGCAAGATTAATCGGTGCAACCCGAACCATCAAATACCTCTCTTACTTCAAACAGCAAAGTATCTATGCATGTTTCAGGGGATACATTATACGAAATGGCCTCATCGCAGCGGTCAACCGCCCTCAAGGCCAAAGCCACGCGCACTTCATCGGTTGCCGATGCGGCATCCTCGATGGCAGCGCGCGCATCTACGTTGATAACCAGCTCGGGAGCAGCCGAGCACACCACCATGACATCACGCAGCCAAGACCTGATGATGGCCGTAAGCTGACGAAGGTACTCGGTGGTCTTAGCGGAAAGCGCCCTTTTGTTGCGCGCCTCGATCTGACGAATAGCCGACTTTGCGAGGAAGTCTGCGTTTTCAGCAAGCTCCGCCTCCTGGGCTTCGCGCACATGATCGAGCGGAGCCTTTGATGCCAGAACCAGATCCGCAGCATAACCGATAACATCCCAATCATCGGCACGGCGAAGCGAGGCCAGCACGGTAAGAACGCGATTGCGAAAAGCGAGGCGTTCGTTACCGGGCGCGCGTAAGAACTCAACGGCACGCGTGATAGAGCCGCCGCAGGCCTCAATGGCAATGCGGGACATCTCCTTTGAGGCCCCTGTGTTCTGACTCACGATGCCCGCTGCCTCAGTTGCCGGTATATGGCGGAAGGGCACCACCTGGCATCGCGACAAAATGGTGGGCAGAACGCTTTCCCTCGTGCTTCCCAGAAGGATCATAACCACGTTGGCAGGCGGCTCCTCAAGCGTTTTGAGGAAGGCGTTGGCAGCCGCAGTACCCAAAAGCTCAACGCGGTCGATGATGTACACCTTCACCTTAGCCTGGATGGGGGCGAGGGAGGTGTCAGCAACGATCTCGCGAATCTGCTCGACGAGATAGCCGTTCGCACCGCCTGGAGCGTAATAGTGGACATCGGGATGCTTCTTGCGCTTCACGCGCGAGCAGCCCGCGCAGTCGCCGCATTCCCCGCCACGGGGGCCGGCAGGACCCTTCGGGCAGATGATTGCCTGAGCTAGAGCGTAAGCCGCCATGGTTTTGTTCGAACCCGCAGGACCCGTAAACAAATAGGCATGGCTCACCCTGTCCGACATCATGGACGTACGCAGGAACTCGCGTACCTTAGGCTGCCCCAGTATGTTCTCGAAAGCATCCGCCACGCTAGCCAGCCTTCACGGCGCCACCCGCCGCAGCACGCTTCGAGCCAACACCGCCATAAGGGCCGAATACGTCGTCGAGGATGGCGAAATAGGCTTCATCGCAAATTTCGCTATCGCGCATCCAGAGAAACAGATCGCTCAACTCGTGGAAGATCATCGCCGCAGTGGTGGACCTATCCCCGCTCGAATCGATCAGACGAACGCGATCAGGCTCCTCTGCGGCAATAGCGCGAAAACCCGCCGCAACGCGGCTGTGGAAGTCTTGACCCGCCAGCTCAAGACGATCGGCCGCCGCACGGTCAGCAACGCGATCTAAGCCCTGCTCGGCGCTTTCGAGAACCAGAAGAATGGTACGATCGGGATTCAAGCCCTGCGTCGAGAACGCATTGGCCGCATCGACGAAATCGCGGCTCAAACCACGTCCGAAAGACTGATAAGCCACGGTGGAATCATAGAAGCGATCACACAAAACCACCGCCCCTCGCTCCAAGGCGGGCATGATGACCTCGACGGTAATTTGAGCTCGAGCAGCCTCGTAAATGAGAAGCTCGGCCTCATCCGACATCTTGTCGTGGGCGGGATCCAAAACCACCGCCCGCAAAGACTCGCCGATCACGGTGCCACCGGGCTCACGCAGGCAAACAACCTCGATGCCGCGAGCCTTCAAGCTGTCGGCCAAAAAGCGAATATGCGTGGACTTGCCAACGCCATCACCACCTTCGAAGGTGATGAAGACGCCTTTACGCGCAGCGATGCCTGCTCCAAGGTCCCGGCTCATCTAGCGCTCGCCTTCTGCGCGAAGGGCGCAGTCGCTCACAGCCTTGGCCACCGTGGCCGCAACGCGGGGATCAAAAGGATCGGGCATGATGAAATCAGCGTTTAGTTCATCTTCGCCCACGAGGTCGGCGAGCGCTCGCGCAGCGGCAAGCTTCATGTCGAGGCTGATGCGCTCGGCGCGCGATTCAAGGGCGCCGCGGAAGATACCGGGGAAAGCCACGACGTTGTTGACCTGATTCGGGAAGTCGGACCTGCCGGTGGCGACCACATAGGCACCAGCCGCCTTGGCCTCATCGGGATAGATTTCAGGGACGGGGTTAGCAAGAGCGAACACGATGGCCTTGTCAGCCATGGACGTAACCATATCCGCCGTAATGGCGCCCGGCGCCGAAACGCCGACCACAACATCAGCGCCGCGCAGGCCATCCGCCAAGCTGCCCACCTGGTTATCAAGATTGGTATAGGCGAGCATGTCGCGTTGCACCTGATTGCTCGCGCACTCCGAGGACACAAGGCCCTTGCTGTTTGCCAGAGTGATATGCGCAAAGCCGTAGGCCAGCATCAAGCGAGCGATGGCAATGCCCGCAGAGCCCGCTCCGTTGATGACAACGCGGACGTCTTTCGCACTCTTGCCGACCAGCTTGAGCGCGTTGATGAGGCCGGACAGCACCACGATGGCGGTACCGTGCTGATCATCGTGAAAGACGGGGATGTCCAGAGCATCGTTTAAGCGCTCCTCGATCTCAAAGCAACGCGGAGCGGAGATATCTTCGAGGTTAATGCCGCCGAAGGTAGGCGCCAGGGCAATGACGGTTTCGACGATCTCATCAACGTCCTGGGTATCCAGGCAAATCGGGAAGGCGTTCACGCCGCCGAACTCCTTGAACAGCACGGCCTTGCCCTCCATGACCGGCATGGCGGCAAGAGGGCCGATGTTGCCGAGGCCCAAAACCGCGCTTCCGTCGCTTACGACCGCAACGGTGTTGCGCTTGATGGTGTAATCGTAGGCCTTTTCGGGATCACGGGCTATTTCCTTGCAGGGCTGTGCCACGCCGGGAGTATAGGCAAGCGCCAGGTCATCGCGCGTGGACAGATTCATCTTGGGGCTTGTTTCGATCTTCCCCTGCCACTGCGCATGCAGATCAAGGGAGCGCTCAGCAATGGTCATGCATCAGCCTTTCTAAACATTAACCTTCATATTGTAAACCTTAGATTTCCTTTATGCCCAGCTCATCACGACCGAATGCTAAACTGTTTCGAAAGACTCCACGAATGAAAGGTCCCCCGGTCATGCAGCTAAGCGCGCAAACCATTGCCGATGCCGTCTACGATGCGGTCCTTGACTGCGCTACGCACCTAAGACCCGATGTACTTGAGGCTGTCGGGAAAGCCCAGTGCTGCGAAAGCGAAGGCCGCGCGACACGCATCTTGGGTCAAATCGTGGAAAACGCGCGCATCGCGGATGAGGATCGCGTGCCCATCTGCCAAGATACGGGCTCTGTCTGGGTTTGCCTTGAAGCAGGCTTTGAGCTTACCATTCCCGGAGATGTGTTTTCGCTTGTAGACAATGCCGTCTCCCGGGCCTACCATGATGGCGCCTTGCGCATGAGCATCGTGCGCGACGCCCTCTTCGATCGCGAGAACACGCGCAGCAACACACCCGCTTTCTGCGAGCTCAAGCTCGTTCCCGGCAAGGGAGCCACGCTTCACGTCATGCTCAAAGGCGGCGGATCCGACAACGCCTCCCGCGTGATCATGCTGGCGCCGGGCGCAGGCAGCGAGGGCATCAAGCAAGCGGTGCTCGACTGCGTGTGCGACAAGGCGGCCAACGCCTGCCCTCCCCTGCTCATCGGGATCGGCGTGGGATCCACCTTCGACAAGGTGGCGGGGCTCGCCAAGCATGCGCTGCTCAGGCCGATAGGATCGGCGGCGGCAAGTGCTGAGCACGCGGAGTTCGAAGCGGAACTTCTTGCTGCCGTCAACTCTCTTGGCATAGGACCTGGAGCTCTCGGGGGCGCTACCACGGCACTTGCCGTACACCTCGAAACCGCACCCTGCCATATCGCGGCGCTGCCCTTGGCTATCAACATGGGATGCTGCGCTATGCGCTCTCGATCCACAGTCCTCATTGCCGATAAGGATGCGATCTAAATGAACGAGGCCATCCGCCTGAACCTCCCTGCCAGCAAGACAGATCTCGCAAAGCTCAAAGCGGGCGATGAGGTGCTGCTCAGCGGCACTATGTACACCATGCGCGACGCAGGGCACAAGCGCTGCCTTAAGCACCTTGAGGACACGGGCGAGCTGCCCTTCGGCCTTGATGGACAGACGCTCTTCTACGCTGGGCCCACGCCCGCCGCTGCGGGAAGGCCCTTAGGGTCCATCGGCCCCACCACGGCCTCACGCATGGATTTTGCCACGCCGCAACTCTTCGAAGCGGGAATCAGCTCGTGCATAGGAAAGGGCAAGCGCGACGCAAGCGTTGCGGATGCCTGCGTAGAGCACGGCTGCATCTACTTTGCCTGCGTAGGGGGAATCGCCGCACTGCTTGCGAGCTGCATCGTAGAGAGCGACGTCATTGCATGGGAAGACCTGGGCACCGAAGCGCTTAGAAAGCTGACGGTCAAAGACCTTCCTGCCTTCGTCGCCATCGACACCCAGGGAAACGACCTCTATCGCATGATCGAACAGGCGCAATAGCCCCCAACTACTTCGTCGACGCCTTCTTGGCGCTCTTCTTAGCGGGAGCTTTCGCAGGCTTCTTCGCCGCCTTGCGCGCAGCGGCTGCCTCCTCTTTGCGAGCCTTCTCCTCTTCCTTGCCCGGGCAGTCGAAGTTCGGGCAAAGCCTCCAGGGACCACGCGCGGTAGTCACGATGACCATGGGGGCACCGCAGTGCTCACATGCCTCCTCGGTAGGCGTGAGGTTTCCGTACTGAGGCAAGGGATAGCGCGTCTGACATTCATCGAAGTTTTCGCAGGTAACGGATCGCTTGAGCGTACGCGGGTTACGGCGGGCGAACAGACGGGAGTCGATACCCCTATCACCGCATACCGGGCAAAGTCCCACCATCACCTCGGGCTCTTGGTTGGTTTCGCAATTGGGGTCAATGCAGGCAATACGCGGCTTGGACCTGAAGGCCGTCACCTTCACCTGGGGCATGCCGCAGGTGGGACACAGCTCCTCGAGCGATTCGATTTTTCCCTGGGGCAGCGGATAGGTGACATCGCACTCAGGCCAACCCGAGCAGCCGATGAACATGGACTTCGTCTTCTGAGAAGCGCGAATCTGCAGGTCGTGGTCGCATTTGGGGCACTTACCCACATAGGCATCGGCCGCCACGGCATCAGCAAGGGCCTCCTTCACTTCCTCGGAATGAGGAAGCAAGACGGAAAGCTGCTCGGAAAGGAGCTTTCGAGAGGCGCTGACCACTTCCTCGCGGCTGGTCTGCCCAGCTGCGATGTCATCCATGCCCTGCTCGAGCTCTGCGGTCATTTCGGGATGCGTGATATGCGGGGCGAACTTTCCCAGCGCATCGATTACCGCCATGCCAAGCTGGCTCGGCTCAATGGGGTCGTTCTGAATGTACTTGACCGCATACAATCGCTCGATGATGGAATGACGCGTGGACTTGGTGCCAAGGCCGAGCTTTTCCATCTCCTGAATGAGCTTGCCCTGGCTGTAGCGCGCGGGAGGCTCGGTCTGCTTCTTCGTGCACGTGGCGCCGTTGAAGGCAATCTGCTGACCAACAGAGAGCACGGGCAGCTGCTCGTCCTTCTTGAGGCCGTAAGGATAGATAGCGCGGAAGCCCGACGTGACCAAAACGTCGCCCTTTGCCACGAAAGCTTCGCCGGCAACATCAAGCGAAACTTTAGTGCCCTCGACCACGGCCGCATCTGAAAGCGTTGCCAAAAAACGTCGGGCGATCAGGTTATAGAGCTTGTACTCGGCTGCGGGCAGGTCATCAGGCGTGGCCTTAGCCGTGGGATAAATGGGCGGATGGTCGGTGGTTTCCTTCTTGCCGCGCGTCGCGGTAAGCTTGCCCTTTGCGAGCAGCTGCTTGCAGAAGGGTGCGTAAGCGGGGTTTCCCGAAACAGTGCGAACCACTTCGGCAAGATCAAGTGACTTGGGATACACCGTGTTATCCACGCGCGGATAGGAAATATAGCCATCCATGTAAAGACTCTCGGCAATGCGCATGGTGCGCGCCGGCGAAAAGCCCTCGGCAGAAGCTGCGGCAAGCAGAGAGGTGGTGTTAAAGGGCGCAGGCGGTGCCACCTTGCGCTGCTTGGTCTCGACGGAGTCAACGCGAGCGCTGTTGGCCCCCTTGATCGTATCCATCACGGCTTCAGCCTGTGCGCCGTCCTTGAACCGAGCGACGCTATGACCTGCCTCGAAAGCGCCCTCTCCCTCGCCCGAGGTGGGACCGCATTGGGCGGCCGAGTCAAAAGCGCCCTTGATAACCCAATAGTCTTCAGGCACGAAGGCCAAGCGCTCGCGCTCGCGGGCGACTATCAAAGCCAGGGTGGGCGTCTGCACTCGACCAGACGAGCGAACGTTGCCATAACCCGCAAACTTAACCAGCGTAAGGTAGCGCGTGAGCACCGCGCCCCAGATAAGGTCGATATCCTGGCGAGACGCGCCTGCCTGAGCAAGGCAGTCATCCATTAAGACCAGATTGTCAAAGGCATGGGCAATCTCCGCCTTCGTAAAAGCGGAATATCGAGCACGAGAAACGGGTGCCGTAGGGTTTACCTCACGGCAACACGCGAGCGCATCAGCTCCGATGAGCTCGCCTTCGCGATCGAAGTCGGTTGCAATGATGATGGAGTCAGCCTTTTTCGCAAGGTTCTTGAGGGAACGGATGATGTCCTTTTCCTTGGGAAGCTTTTCAATGGGCGCGTACACCAGGTAAGGCAGGGCATCCATCTTCCAGGTCTTAAGCTCGACGCCATCTTCAGTAAAGGGCTTTTTCTTCTTGAAGGGGGGCTTAGGCAAAGACGCCGGAATATCGGCGGGCAAGACCTCGCCCTCAGCACTTACGCCGCGCCAGCCGCCGCGCTTCTTATACACAAGCTGCGGGGCAAAGTCGGGTTCGAGAATGTGACCCCTGAGGCCGATAGCTACCCATTCCTCCCCCTTGAGCTCGAATCTGTATACGGGGGTGGAAAATACTTTGTCGGCTTTAGGCTTAGACGCTCCAAGCAGATCGGCGATTTTCTGAGCCGCGTCGTTTTTCTCGGTAACGACCAGTTTCACGGAGTACCTCCTTGTCATGCCGCTCTGCCCTACCGGGCAGCGGCATCGCGTTCACACGGTTCCCGCGCTTGCATTCGAGCATGATGATCAAATGCAAACAGGACTCCCCAACTTGTTTATTAACGTGTGCGGGGAATGACGCGCCTCGACCAAGCACTGCGGCTTAGAAGAAGCACTGCCGAATGATACACGAAGCGTGACTTCTGACAAGGAAAAAACGCAAAGGGAAGATAAGCTATCGCTGAGATGCAAGCCTTTCCTTCTCTTCGCGGTCAAGAACTGCCTGCATGGAGGCTATAGCGCACTCGAGCATGGAGTCGTCGGGTTCGTTGGTGGTAAGACGCTGCATTTGCATACCCGGCCACAGCACCACTTTGACGAGAGGGTTATCCGGGCGATTGCCCGCCCATTTCACCGTGATTTCATAAGACACGCCGGCAATGACGGGCATGAGCAGGATGCGCACCACGATGACAAGCAAGAGCTTCGGAAGGCCGTCTGGCACGCCCCATGCCAAGATAAGAGCGTTCAGCGGAACCACCGTATAGACGAAGATAGCTATCAGCATGACCATAATGAGGAAAGCGGTGCCGCAGCGCACATGCAAACGCGGGAACTTACGAGCGTTTTCAGGCGTGAGGGGCAAACCGTTCTCGTAGCAGTGAATGGTCTTGTGCTCTGCGCCATGATAGGAAAACATGCGCTTGATTTCCTGCATGCGGCTGATAATCCAAATGTAGGAGATGAACACCGCAACGCGCACCACACCGTCAACTATGTTCCACAAAAGGGTGTTCTGGTCGTATTCGCCCACGATGAGGTTGGTGATGAAGGCGGGCGCCACAACAAACAGTACGACGCCGAGCACCAAGCCAAGCACCATAGAGATCATCATCTCGGTGTGACCGAATTCACCTTCGCCCTTCTGCTCACCGGAATCAGATTCGTTATCTTCCTCATCATCAAAGGCGTGCATGGCGGCAATTTCCAGGGCCTTAAAGCCAAGTGTGAGAGACTCCACCAAGGCGCGGCAACCGCGGACCAGGGGCCAGTACATCCAGCCGTTCTTGTCCTTACCTGAGGCCAGATCATGCTCCTCGACGTAAATACTTCCATCGGGTTCACGTACGGCAACCGCCCAGTTATACTTGCCGCGCATCATCACGCCCTCGATCAGGGCCTGACCGCCGATGTGCGTCTTACGTGCACCGTCTTCTGCGAAAGCACGGGAAAACTCGCTCTGCTTGAGTGTGGCAGAGCGAGCGCTATCTTCGGTTTCCGAAAGCTTGGAATCGGTCATCTTGTTAATCCCTCGTCACGCGCGGAAACGGGGTGCCGCAAGTCATTTTACCCTCGGGGCAGGTGCCGCGCACACAGGATGCGCCCGCGTCGGCAAACACAAAGGGCGCGGTCGGACGGGCAAGCTCGAGCATCTTATGAGCCAGATCGCGAATCTCCCACTGAGCACGGTTGCAGCATCGAACCTCGAAGAAGTGCAGAAGTTCACGCACGTTCATGGTGACAACGATCTTGGTTTCAGCGGCGTTGGGCAGCAGGTAACGTGCGTCTTCAGCCGGAATACCCATGTCGAGAAGCTTGACGTAGGCGTCCTTCGCAAACTCGATAGCCTCATCGAACAAAGCATTGGCCTCGGGATTTTCGGCTACGGTATCGGGTTTGATGGTTTCAAGTCCATTGGCAAACTTGACGTATCGCTGGCTCTGCTGATTGAAGCTCGCAAGGCGATGACGGACCAGCTGATGGGTGAGAGCGCGGGAAACGCCGTCAATGGCAAAGGTGTAGCTCGCGTGCTCAAGCGTGGAGAAATGCCCGCTCTTCATGATGGTGGATAAAACGCTCTTTACACGCTCTTCAGGCATGCTCTCCATAAGCTCGGCGGCGCCAACGGGGGCATAGCACAGACGAGCAGCTGTCGCGATGGCGCGTTCGGGATCGGGCGTATGGTACAGAAGCTCAACGTTCATATATAATCCTCCTGCTCGAGTGTGCTTGTTGGAAGTCAGTATATATCCTGTGAGATTATGCTGCTTCAAGGTCAAAGCCGAATTCGGCAGCTAGCATTTTCAGGGAATCATCATCTCCAGAAATGACGCGAACCTCGCCCCATACGCTTCCAAAGCGCTCAAGCGCGCAATCGAGCAAGGCCTCCCTGACCACGATGAGCGTATGGGCAAATGCAGGAACAGGACCCGCATCAAGCAGATCGAGCGCAGATGTTAGGCCTCCGTTGCGCAAAAGTTCCAAACGGCCAACCTCGTCAATAACGAGAAGCCTGCGATCTGACCCTTCGGCCTCCAAGCTTCGCAGAGCACTTAGGTGCTCATTGACGCGATGCAAGCCATCCTCAGATATCTCCCAGCCTAAGCTGGCACGTGCGCTCTGACTGCTAGACACGTAGCTGTCCTCAGCGATGGCCAAGTCACGTCTTCTTGCCATGGGAACCACATCCCCGCTACCAAGAAGCACATTGTTGAAACCGAGCTTATCAAAGCGCACAGGCTTGGCTTGACCTTGCTCTACAAGAGCGGCGATTTCGTCGTCAGATCTCTCTCGCCAAACACCAGGCGCCAGCACGCCATGGCATTCGACACCAGCACTTGCGAGCACCTCGATCATGTTCTGCAGCCAGCGCGTCTTGCCCGTTTGAACATTGCCGGTCAGCACGTAGAGCACAGAGCCCACCTTCCCCACTTTGATAGTTATCCAGCGCTAAGTGTAAACCTTTGTCCGTAAGACACAGTCCGCGGCTCAAGGTTTAGGTACCGCACAAAAGGGGACCCGCCTCGCTAAAGACGGGTCCCGCATGACTTCGATCAAAGATGCCAGTCAGTAACTTGACTTAGGCAAGCTTCTCCAGGGAGTCGAGAGAGGTGCTCTTGCCAGGATAGAGACCCAGCGGCTCGAAGTGGATGAGAGCAGCGCTCACGATGGCGGTGTTATTCTCAGCGTTGTAGTCGTTGAGGTAGGAGATGTGCTGGAAGTAGTTAGCATCAAGCTCGCCGTCAACGAGAGCGACGTTGGGCTGGATGTAGTCGGAGAACTCGATGACATCAAGCGTCCAACCAGCAGCAGCCAGGTCGTCCTTGATAAGAGCGAGGATCTCAGCATGAGGTGCCGGAGAAGCACCAACCTTGATGGTGGTGTCAGAGCCGGTAGCGGCCGGGATAGCAGCAACGGGCTCATAAGCAGCTACGACAGCGCCGTCGTAGGTATTAGCGATGTACTCGCCAACCTTTTCCTGAGACAGAGCAGCAACGAGAGCCTTGGTCTTCTCGGAGTTCTCATCGCCCTCATTCACAGCAATGATGTTCGCGTAGATCTGAGCGGCCTCACCTGCAGCATCCTCGTTAGCGAGGGCAGTAGCGGTGTCAATGCCAGCGCCGATTGCGTAGTTGCCGTTGATGACAGCAAAATCAACGTCCTTGATTGCGGACGGAATAGCAGCAGCCTCCATCTCGACGATCTCAAGATCGTTGGGGTTGTCAACGATGTCGTTGACGGTAGCGGTAAGGCCAACGCCGTCCTTCAGGGTGATGAGGCCCTGATCCTGAAGCAGCAGGAGTGCGCGGCCCTCGTTGGTGGGGTCAGACGGAACTGCCACGGTGATGGTAGAGCTGGTGCCGCCACCGCAGCCAACCAGGGCAGTCAGTGCCACTGCAGCCAGACCGGCCGCAACGGCAGACTTAAAAGACTTCTTCATGTTATTTCTTCCCTTCTATCTGCTATCCCGTTCGGAGATAAGCCAAAGTCAGAACGCCCGTTATTTGGACGTCGATCAGTATTCCACTAGAACCGCGCGTCGTAAATAGTTAATTACGAATACCCAGTTATCGGTTTTAGCGAATATACGAATCAGGACCTTGTAAGCAGGCAAGGCCCCAATCTAAAGCAGCTGCTGAAAAGGCGCCGTTTACCTGCGCTTATCGATCTTGCGAGCCAGCACGTCACCAAAGCTCTGGAAGACCTGGACCAGGACCACGCACAGAATGACGGCGGCCAGCATGACATCGGTCTGGTAGCGCTGATAGCCGTAGCGAATGGCGATATCGCCCAAGCCACCGGCGCCAACGGTACCGGCCATGGCGGAGTAGCCGAACAGGGTGATGAAGGTGATGGAGACGCCACGGATAAGACTCGGCAGACTCTCGCGCAGATACACCTTCATGACGATCTGCCACGTGCTTGCGCCAAAGCTCTGAGCCGCCTCGACAAGGCCGCTGTCAACTTCGGCGAGCGACTGTTCGACCATGCGGCCGACGAAGGGTGCTGCCGCAACGATCAGCGGGACGACGGCGCCGGGAACACCGAGCGAGGTGCCAACGATAAGCCTGGTAAAGGGAATGATGGCAACGAGCAGGATGATGAAGGGGATGGAACGTCCGATATTGACGATCCAACCAAGCACGGCGTTGAGTGCCGCGTGGGGGCGCAGGCCATCAGGCGCGGTCACAATGAGCAAAACGCCGATGGGAATGCCAAGCACGTAGGCGAAGAAGGTGGATGCAATGGTCATAACCAGCGTATCGATGGTTCCATCGACCAAAAGCAGACCGTACTGCTCGAAGAAGGCGGACAGGAATTCCATTTACTTCGCCTCCTTCTTGGTAGCGTCAAGCACAGCTCCAACGACCGCAGTGGGCACGCCGGCAGAGGCCATGGCGAAAGCGCCAGCCCCGGCAGCGGGACCGTATTTCTTGCCACGGGAGGAGCCCTCGTCAACAGCAACAGCGCTCAGGCTGTCGTTCTCGATGAGCTCACGGGTGATGGGGCTTTGCGGGTTGGCGAAGACATCTTCGGTTACGCCCTCTTCCACCACCTCACCGTAATCGATGACGGCGATGCGGTTGCATACCTTCTGCGCAACCGTGAGCGAGTGGGTAATGACCACCATGGTCACGCCGAGCTTCTGGTTGATCTCCTTCAAAAGATTGAGGATGGCAACCGTGGTTCGGGTATCGAGAGCACTCGTAGCCTCATCGCACAGCATGATCTTGGGGTCATTGGCAAGTGCACGGGCAATGGCCACGCGCTGCTGCTGACCGCCGGAAAGCTCGCTCGGATAACGGTGCTCATAACCGCTCATGCCAACAGCCTCGAGCAACTCGAGCGCACGAGCCTCGCGCTTGGCCTTGGGCTCCTTGCGCAGCTCTAGCGGGAAGGTGACGTTCTGGAGAACGGTGCGCTGCTGAAACAGGCTGAAGTGCTGGAAGATCATACCGATGCTAGCGCGAAGATCGAGCAGATCACGGCCTTCGTAACCGGTGACATCCTGACCGTCGATGACAATAGAGCCGGAAGTCGGACGCTCGAGCAGGTTAATGCAGCGAACGAGCGTAGATTTGCCGGCACCCGACTGACCGATGATGCCGAAGATATCACCATCATTGATAGTAAGGTTAACGTCCTTCAGGGCGTGGTGGTCCCCCGTACGTCCTGAGAAAACCTTGTTGAGGTTCTTGATTTCAATCATTCGTTACTATTCCTCTAAGTGCAATATATGTGTTGAACAGGGATTTGTCCCCGTCGCATAACCAGAGCGCGCAAATACACAAAGATGAATTATACGCGAGCAAATAGCTTGTTAATTATAGGAACATTAGGTGATTGGCATTCGCTAAAACAGATAGCTGGATTCAACTCCATAATATGTCAAATCGGTAACAAAGACCTCGTTTGCACCGCTGCCCTCCCCCACTGAATTTAGACTGCTATCAAAGATCGGGAAGGATAGCTCATGACCACAATGGACAACATCGCATCGTACGGCATTGACTACGATGATGCCATGGACCGCTTTGACGGCAACGTCAAGCTCTACAAACGCCTAGCCCTGCGCTATCTGGACGACTCTCACTTCGACGGCTGCGTTGCCGCCATGACCGTAGGCGATTACGACGAGGCATATCGCGAAGCGCACTCTCTTAAAGGGGTTGCGGGCAACCTCTCTTTTACCCAGCTCTATGATATTTCAAGCATGGTGTGCAAAGACCTTCGCGAAGGCGAGCCCGTCGCGGCTTCCCGCTTGCTCGAAGACCTCGAGCAAGCACACAAGCGCATTAGGGAAGGCTTGCTTCAAGTTGACCACTAGGGACTGGCGGCCTTAGATTCACAAAACAGCATCTACGGGTGAACGCACTGGCAGTATTCCCAAGATTAGCTAATTGTGAAGAAGAAACGTCAGGTCCAGCTTGCACCACAGCAAGCCGGACCCTTTGGCATACGGTACGTTTATGCTGCAAGTTCGCTAGAACATCGCGATGAGCTCCTCTTTGCCGCAAGATGCGCAGGTTACAGAAGTTGCTCCAATGGCGCTATCTGCGGGCCTAAAGCACATAGTTGATTAATCCTTGATGTTGATACGCTGGTGAAATTGCATCACCCATCATTCAGTCGACAACATTTGACCTGTCTCAACTGC
>CAYZCY010000003.1:0-36873 GCA_964477115.1 uncultured Eggerthellaceae bacterium
GTCATCGGCGTGCAGGTTGACGCCATCGAACGCGGCGAGGACCGCCAGATCTTCAAGGACACCATGGATTCGCTGGGCATCGAAATGGCCCGTAGCGAAGTGGCCCACACCGTCGAAGAGGCCGTGGACATTGCCAGCCGCCTGGGTTACCCCTGCGTGTTGCGCCCCGCCTACACCATGGGCGGCACCGGCGGCGGCCTGGTCTACAACATCGAAGAGCTGCGCACGGTTGTAGCGCGCGGCCTGCAGGCTTCCCCTGTTCACGAGGTTCTGGTCGAGGAGTCCATCCTCGGCTGGGAGGAGCTTGAGCTCGAAGTCGTTCGCGATGCCAAGGGCAACATGATCACCGTCTGCTTTATCGAGAACATTGACCCGCTTGGCGTCCACACCGGTGACTCCTTCTGCTCAGCTCCCATGCTCACCATTTCCGAAGATGTTCAGAAGCGCCTGCAGGAGAAGTCCTACCGCATTGTCGACACCGTTGAGGTTATCGGCGGCTGCAACGTCCAGTGGGCCCACGATCCGGTGACCGACCGCGACGTCATCATCGAGATCAACCCGCGTACTTCCCGCTCTTCCGCGCTAGCTTCGAAGGCTACCGGCTTCCCGATCGCGCTTATCTCCGCCATGTTGGCAAGCGGTCTCACCCTTGATGAGATCCCCTGCGGCAAGCACGGCACGCTCGACAAGTACGTCCCGGGCGGCGACTACATCGTCATCAAGTTCGCCCGCTGGGCATTTGAGAAGTTCAAGGGCGTCGAAGACAAGCTGGGCACGCAAATGCGCGCCGTCGGCGAGGTCATGTCCATCGGCAAGACCTACAAGGAAGCCCTGCAGAAGGCCATCCGCTCCCTGGAGACCGGCCGTTACGGCCTGGGCTTCGCCAAGGACTTCAACGACAAGACCAAAGAAGAGCTCATCGAGCTTCTGGCCTACCCCACCTCCGAGCGCCAGTTCGTAATGTATGAAGCGCTGCGCAAGGGCGCTACCGTCGACGAGCTGCACCAGCTCACTTCCATCAAGAAGTGGTTCATCGAGCAGATGGCCGAGCTGGTTGCCGAAGAAGAGGAGATTCTCGCCTTCGCCGCCGAAAACCCGGACGAGATGCTTCCCGACGCCATGTTGGAAAGCGCCAAGAAGAACGGCTTTGCCGATCGTTACTTGGCTCAGATCACCGGCCTTGACGAGGTTGCCATCCGCGCACGCCGCAACGAGATCGGCGTTGTCGAAGGCTGGGAAGGCGTGCACGTCAGCTCCACCGAAGACAGCGCTTACTACTACTCCACCTACAATGCCCCGGATGCAAGCCCCTCGAGCGACCGCGACAAGATCATGATCCTCGGCGGCGGCCCCAACCGCATCGGCCAGGGCATCGAATTCGACTACTGCTGCGTCCATGCCGCCATGTCGCTTAAGAAGCTCGGCTTTGAGACCATCATCGTCAACTGCAACCCCGAAACGGTTTCCACCGACTACGACACCTCCGACAAGCTGTACTTCGAGCCGCTGACGGCCGAAGACGTTCTTGCCATCTATGAGAAGGAGAAGCCGCTTGGCGTTATCGCCCAGTTCGGCGGCCAGACCCCGCTCAACCTGGCAAGCCAGCTTGAGGCTGCAGGCGTCAACATCCTGGGCACCAGCCCTGAGATCATCGACCTTGCCGAGGACCGTGATCGCTTCCGCGAGATCATGGACAAGCTGGAGATCCCCATGCCTGAAGCCGGCATGGCCGTCACCGTTGACGAAGCTCTCGAGATCGCTCACAAGATCGGATATCCGGTCATGGTTCGTCCGAGCTACGTGCTTGGCGGCCGCGGCATGGAAGTTGTCTACGACGACGAAAACCTGCGCGCCTACATGGCCGCCGCCGTTGGCGTAACCCCCGATCGTCCCATCTTGGTCGACCGCTTCCTCAACCACGCACTTGAGTGCGAAGCGGACGCGATCTGCGACGGCACCTACGCCTTCGTCCCCGCTGTTATGGAGCACGTCGAGCTGGCCGGCATTCACTCCGGCGACTCCGCCTGCGTTCTTCCCTCCTGCAACATCTCCGATGACCAGCTGGCAAGAATCAAGGATTACACCCGCAAGATCGCCGAGGAAATGCACGTCGTCGGCCTTATGAACATGCAGTACGCTATTGAGGGCGACACCGTTTACGTCCTTGAGGCCAACCCGCGCGCAAGCCGTACTGTTCCGCTTGTATCCAAGGTCTGCGGCATTCAGATGGTTCAGGTTGCAACCGACGTCATGACCTCCGAGCTCACCGGCCGTCCGTCGCCGGTTGGCGATCTCAAGGAAGCTCACTACACGCATTACGGCGTGAAAGAAGCCGTCTTCCCCTTCAACATGTTCCCCGAGGTCGACCCCGTCCTCGGTCCCGAGATGCGCTCCACCGGCGAGGTTTTGGGCCTGGCATCCACCTTCGGCGAGGCCTTCTACAAGGCACAGGAAGCAACCCAGACCGTGCTGCCGATTGAAGGCACCGTGCTCATCAGCGTGAGCGACCTTGACAAGGGCGACCTGATCAAGGTTGCAAGCGCCTTCCATGAGGTCGGCTTCGACATCGTGGCAACCGACGGCACTTGCAAGATGATCAACGAGGCAGGCATTCCGGCGCGTCGTGTCCTCAAGGCAAAGGAAGGCCGCCCGAACCTGCTTGACCACATCACCAACGGCGAAATCGACATGATCATCAACACGCCGTCCAACACCACCGCCAGCGTGCGCGACGATGGCTACATCCGCAAGGCCGCCATCAAGGCTCACGTGGCCTACATGACCACCATGGCCGCTGGCTATGCCTCAGCTCTTGGTATCAAGGAAATGCAGGACAACGGAAACACGGGCGTGAAGAGCCTGCAGGCCATCCACGCTGACATCACTTACTAAGGCCTCGCAAAACGTGCGCCCACTCAAGCTAACGAAAAAGGAGGAGTCGCAACGGCGGCTCCTCCTTTTGTTGGACGATGAATTATCCGGGCCGGGCTTTTAGCGCAGAGCGAGATAAGCCTTACCCAGGCGAATGAACTCAGCCTGGTCGAGCGTTTCGCCACGGCGCTTGGGGTCAATTCCCGCTGCTTCGAAGATGGCAGGCAGCTTCTCCGCCGTCTCCTTACCCGAATCCCCGCGTCCCGTGAAATAGGTCTTGCAGGAATTGGCGAGGGTCTTTCGACGGCTTGCGAAGGCGGCGTCAGCCATGATGCATGTGGCGCGAATGGCTTCGGCGTCAAGGGCCTCGCCCGCATCATCGAGAGGCCTGCGGCGATTGAGTCGCAGCACGGCGCTGTCCACGTGAGGGGGTGGGAAGAAGTTACCAGGTCCCACGGCAAAGCGCCCCGCGGGCTCGGCGTACATGCCGAGCTTTACCGTGTAGGCGCCGTAGTTCTTGTTGCCGGGCGTTGCGCTCATGCGGTCGGCCACTTCCTTTTGCACCATCACCGTTGCGCTGTCGATATGATCGAAGCGCTGGAAGTAATCGAGCACCAGGGTTGCCGCTACGGCATAGGGAAGATTGGCTACGAACTTGTTGGGCAGCTTTCCCTCCTCAGCACGAAGATCCGAGGCCGCCTGCAGCAAATCATCTGTCGTCAGATCGAGAGCATCCTTGCTCACCAGGAAGAACTGATCGCTCCATTGGGCGAGCGTTTCGTCGAGGACGGCGGGAAGATCGTTATCGCGCTCCACCGAGACAAGATGGGATGCGTTTTTCAGCAGGGCAATGCTGAGCGTGCCTATGCCGGGACCGACCTCCAAAACGAAATCGCCCTGCTCAAGCTCGGCTAAGGCAACGATCTTTTTCAGAATGTCGTCGTTGATGAGGAAGTTCTGGCCCAGGGCATGCTTGGTTGCCAAACCGTGGGATTCAAGAACCGCACGCGTAGCCGAAACGCTCGCCAGAGGCGACAGGCGCTGATCGCTAGCCACGGCGCTTACCGCCCTTGTTGGCTGACTTGGTCTGCTTGTTCTTGCCGTACGAGGCCTTGCCCTTGCCAGATCCTCCCTTGCCGGAACCCTTGCCAGCGGCCTTCTTAGAGCCGCGACCAGAATCCCCGGCCTTCTTGGGCGCATCTTGGGAGATAGTAAGCTTCGCGCGCTCACCAGCAGATTTGGGGGAGCGCTTCTCCTCTACGGGTTCGGGATCAAAGTCACCCTCATCTTCGCCTTCCTCAAATTCGTCGAAGAAGAGGTCTTCTCCACCCTCCCAGTCCTCACCGAAATCAAAGGAGAAGCCCTCGGGGAATTCGCCGTCCACTTCGACGATCTCAAACTCATCGCCATCGATGGTAAAGCCAGCAAAACCGCCAACGGGAGGCAGCGGGTATTCCTCAGCCTCAGCTACGATCTCACCAGATTCGTCTATTTTGCCAACCCAATCGAGCACCAGCTCCAGGTCAAAGCCCACGGCGCCGAAGGAAGATCTCACCGTGCCGATGAGCGGCTCGAAGCCATGAGGGTCGCCGCCTTCGCCAACTACGTGCAAAACCATCGGACGCCTGCCCAGCTTGCGCACATCAGACCAGTAGTAGGGCTGCATGCGGTCCATCAGGCACTTCAACTGGGCGGGGACGCTCGCGAAGTACACCGGGGTGACCACGATGAGCTCATCAGCCGCATCGATGTGCTTGCGGACGTCGGTCATATCATCATGGATGACGCAGCGATGCAGCACGGCATCGCTTTGCGCCACAATGGGCATGATGGCCAGATTATCATCGCTTTCGGGGAGCTTTTCGGGCGCGGCAGTTGCCTCCCTGCAGGCATCGCAGCCACGGCAAGGCGACACCTCAAGGCTTGCCACCGACACAATGGACACGCCGTCTTCCGGACATTCCTCGATACAGGCGTTGAACAGCTCATCAGCCAAAGAGGCGCTGCGGCCGTCGGGGCGCGGAGAGCCAACCACAATTACACGATGCATTATTCTTCTCCCCTCTGCCAAGCAGTAGGTTCACGATCAAGCAGGGACAGGGCGTTTTCATAGAGGCCCTTCAGAAGGCCCTCGGCCTCAAAGGGATCAGCGCAGAGCACTTCGAGCATCTTCGCAGCGGTGAAGATCACGTGTTCGGACCCGCACTCCATGCCGCGCATGGGCTCGGGCGTCATGTAGGGCGCGTCGGTTTCGGTAAGCAGCTTGTCCTGCGGCACGATACGAGCCGCCTCGCGCACCTCTTCCGCCTTCTTGAACGTCAGAGGCCCACCGAAAGCCACATAGCAACCGGCATCTATCCAACGCTTGAGCTCATCCGGGCCCAGGTTATAGCAGTGCAGAAGCACGCCCGCCTCAGGGAAGCCCTCCTCCTGCAAAATGGAAAAACCGTCGTCATGAGCCTCGCGAAGGTGAAGCACCACGGGAAGGCCCGCCGCTTTGGCGATGCGGATCTGGCGGCGGAAAACCTCTCGCTGCACGTCGCGCGGCGAGAGGTCGTAATGATAGTCGAGGCCGATCTCTCCCACTGCGCTTACGCGGGGATCGTGCAGCTTCTCAATCAGAAGCGCCTCGGCCGCCCCGTCGAAGCTCTTGGCGTTATGAGGATGACAGCCAAGGGCAAAGCGGAAGCGCGGCACGCGAGGTGCGGGCTTGCAGCAGTACATGACCGTAGTCATGCTGGGAATCTTCACCGCAGCCTGACGCGTCCACTTCGCCACATGATCGAAGACGGCAAGGTCATCTTCGCAAATATCTACGATCTCCTCGATGAAGCGAACCTCGCAGCATGCAGCGCGGGCAATGGAGAAAGCCGGATCCTTCAGCATGTGCACGTGCGCATGCGTATCCGCCACAAAGCCAGGCAGATCGGGAGCCTCGATCACCTCGTACTCACCGTTTTTGCGCTTGCGCCTGAAACGGGCGTCGCCGAACTGCTGCTGCATTGCTTCAGTCATATTGGTTCCAAACCTCGCGGGACGTGCTTGCTGCTAAAGCCAGCGGCCTACTCCACGTTGATGTCGATGGAGTCAAGGTCGAGGCGCGGGAACAGCGGATCGCCGGTCTCAACCACATTGCCCGCCGGCAGCTGACCCCAAACGCTTGCTGCCTCGATGTCCGTCACGGCGGTGATATCACCCAAAGACAGACGGCTGAACACCTCTGCGGAAGTATTGGGCATGAAGGGAGCCATGTAGAGGGCGATGATGCGAATAGCCTCGAGCAGGTTGTACATGACGAAGGCGAGCTCGCCCTGCTTCTCGGGATCCTTGGCGAGGCGGAAGGGCGCCTGCTGCTCAACGTAGAGGTTGGCGGCGCCTGCGAGCTCCTGCACTGCGGCAACAGCCCCGGTGAAGTCTACGGCACCCAGGCAGGCGTCGTACTTGGCATACAGGCCGGCAGCCACATCAGCAAGCGGGTTTTCGGCATTCGCAAACTCAGCGGGCAGATCGGGCACCAGGCCGCCGAAGTACTTCTTGGTCATGTTGAACACGCGGCTGCACAGGTTGCCCCAGGTGTTTGCAAGCTCGTTGTTGTACACCTGAACCATGCGCTCGAGCGAGATGGAACCGTCGTGGCCAAACTGTACGTCGCTCATGAAGTAGTAGCGATAGGCATCAACGCCGAAGATGGCACACAGATCGGCAGGCTTGAGCGCATTTCCCTTGGACTTTGACATCTTCTCGCCCTTGGTGAGAAGGAAGCCGTGACCGAACACGGTACCCGTCACGGGCAGGCCCGCCGCCATGAGCATGGCCGGCCAGATGACGCAGTGGAAGCGCGTGATGTCCTTGCCCACGAAGTGGTACTGCATGGGCCAACGACGTTCGAATTCACCTTCGCGGTCGGGGTCGGCATAGCCAATGCCCGTGAGGTAGGCAATGAGCGCATCAGCCCACACGTAGCACACATGGCCCTCGTCGAAGGGCAGCGGGATGCCCCAGTTGAAAGTGGATCGGGAAATGGACAGGTCCTTCAGACCGCCCTCGACAAAGGTGACGATTTCGTTTCTGCGGGTCTCGGGGCGAATGAAGTCCGGGTTGGCAGCATAGAAGTCAAGCAGCGGCTGCTGGAACTCGGAGAGCTTGAAGAACCAGTTCTCCTCGCCGGAAGCCATCAACTGGACGGGGCGCTTGCAGTCGGGGCAGACGAACTGGTCTTCCTCGTTCTTCTCAAGGTCGCTTTCGGCATAGTAGGTTTCCTCATGCACGCAGTACCAGCCCTCGTAGCTGGACTTGTAGAGATACCCCTTGTCGTACAGGTCGCCCCAGAGCTTTTCAACACTGCGATGATGGCGCGGTTCGGTGGTGCGCACGAAATCAGTGTAGGTGATGTTGAGCATATCCCATGCGTCGCGGAATGCGGGCTCCATGGAGTCGCACCACTCCTGCGGGGACATGCCCTTGCCCTCGGCCGTGTCGGCAACCTTCTGGCCATGCTCGTCCATGCCGGTGACGAAGGCAACGTCATAGCCGTTCATACGCTGGTAACGCGCTACGGTGTCAGCAGCCACGGTGGTGTAAGCCGTGCCAAGATGAGGCGCTGCGTTGACGTAATAGATAGGGGTGGTGAAAGAGTAGGTACCCTTAGACATGAAGATTTCTCGCTTTCCGGGATCGCGACGGCCAATGTTACCGTTGATCCGCATTCGGGAGAGCGCAGCCAATGACGCCGCGCTCTCGCATTTCAGAGACAACCCTCACAGTTTACCACTAAAGCGCCTGATCACTCCCCAACTGCGCCCTCATATAAAGACCCTAGCGCAACCTAGCGCGCCACGGCCTCCATTTCCCGAGCAAGCTCAAGCGGCAAGGTTTCACTTGCCTCGGCAATGGCTTCGGGGGTCAGGAAGAAGGAGAAGTTCGCACGCTTCGAAGCCACCGTTTCGGCAATCCCCACGCAGGAGTTTGCCATGCGGTCGAGCTCGTTGATCATCTTCATGAAGCTCGAGCGATGGCTCGGGTCGCACTCACCCGCCGCTACGCGTTTCATATGCTCGCGGCGCATGTTCATGTCGTGCTCAAGCACGATGTCCTGCTTCGCAAACGCGGCCTCGGCATACACCTCGTCGCCGGTCTTGAGTGCCATGAACGACTCCTCGTACATCTCCTCCACCGTCTCAAGCGATAGGATGAGACTCGTTGTAGCCTTGCTGGAGTAATCGGAAAAGTCGCTGCGCAGAACGTCAGCCATCTCCTTGCACTGGAAGGACACGCGCTCCAGCTCGTTGATGATGCGGATAATGCCCGTGGTCTGGGTGGCCTGCTCTTCGGTCAGAACGCCGGAGGCAAACATATCGGTTACGAAATCGAACATCCTCGCGCAAAGTGAGGCAGTGGCGTCGCAGCGTTCCTTGATCCCCTCGATGCGCTTCTCGTCGCCGTCACGAGCAGCCTGAACCGTTTCGGCAACCGTACCGCGGACAATCTGCGCGCAGCGGACAACTTCCTGCGCGATGATCTGCAGGGCGGCACTCGGCGTTGCGGCAAGGCGGGTATCAAGGAACAACGGGCGCGCAAGCCGATCGATGTTTTCCGCAGCTGAGCGAGCAGGGCGCGGCACATCGGGGATGATCTTCGTCACAACCTTTACCATAAGCCAGATGAGCGGCGTCCAAATCAGCGTCATGCAGCAGTTGAAGAAGGTATGCGCATTTGCGATCTGGCGCGAAATCACCTCAACCTCGGGGCCTGCCGGCGAGATCATCTGGATAAGGCCCGCCCATTGGGGAATGAACCAGATGAACAGCAAGCAACCTGAAACATTGAAGAGGCAGTGTGCCAAAGCCACGCGCTTCGCATTGCGCGATTGACCAATAGAGGCCATGGCCGCAGTGATAGTGGTGCCGATGTTGTCACCCAGCAGGATAGGCAGAGCGCCCGCCAAGCCGATGACGCTCGTTACCCCATCGGGACCAGCCTGCGAGGCAAAATTCTGCAGCACGGCAATGGTGGCCGAAGAGCTTTGAACAACCAGCGTCATCACGGTGCCGAGCAAAACACCCAGCACGGGAATCCCCGCAACCTGCGCAATGAGCTCAGTGAACACCGGACTCGAGGCGAGCGGTTTCATGGCATCGCCCATCAGATCGATGCCCATGAAGAGCAGGCCGAAGCCGAAGATGGAAAGACCGAGGCACTTGGTGCGCTCCTTCTTTCCGATGAAGTACACCAAAAAGCCCAGCAGGACGAACAGCAAAATGTAGTCGGTAATCTTAAACGCAATAATCTGCGCTGTCATAGTGGTGCCGATGTTGGCGCCGAAGATGATGGAGATAGCCTGCGGCAGGCCCATCAGACGTGCGCTGACAAATCCAATTGCCATGACCGTGGTAGCAGAAGAGCTCTGCAAAACCGCCGTGGCCAAAGCGCCAGCCAAAACGCCCATCAAGGGGTTTTTGGTAAGCAGGGCCAGAATGCTTCTCATGCGCTCGCCCGCAACTTTCTGCAAGTTTTCGCTCATGAGATTCATGCCGTAAATGAAAATGGCAAGTCCGCCGAAAAGCGCAAGGACAATTGCCAGCACTTCGTTCATACGAAACCTTTTCTCTCGGTTCAACACATCGGCCGCTTTTACGCACAGCGGCAAAGGCCGCCAAAAGCAAACCCTCGGTAGTATACCCGTGAGCAATCAAAGCCCATGATCTGGGCTTCGTAAGGTTTTTGTAAAGTTGTGAAGCTTGGTTATGGCGGCGAAGGTATGCGCCCCTGAACTGCACTGACAATAAACCTATGACTTCGCAATCTCCATGGCAATGTCGTAGGCGTCGTTTCTCGCGATGCCGAAATCAGCTGCGAGCCTCTTGGCGACTTCCTTGGTACGCATGCCCGATTTGAGCAGCTCCGTCGCCGCTCGCCGCGCCGCATCCATTGCGTCAGCTTCGGCAAGGCTATCTTCTTCGGCATTCGGACCGTCGATCACCAAAACGATCTCCCCTTTGATGCCGCCTTGATCGGCGCGCAGAGCAAAAAACTCGCGCAGCTCCTCGGCGCTTCCGCAAGCAACTTCCTCGTGGAGCTTCGTAAGCTCGCGGCACACCGTCACCTGTCGCAAGGGGAGAACCTCGGCGATGGAGCCAAGTGCTGCAAGCAGCCTGTTGGGGCTTTCGTAGAAGATGAGCGCTGCATCGAGAGTTTTGAGCTTCGCCAGCACCGCATGCTGCTCCGCTCTCTTACGCGGAAAGAAGCCTCCGAAGAAAAACGTCGCCTTCGTGCTTCCACTGGCAACGTAAGCCGTCGACAGCGCAGTTGGCCCGGGCAAAACCTCGACCACCGCACCCGCTTCGCGCGCAGCCGCAACCAAGCGAAGGCCAGGATCGGACACTCCCGGCATCCCTGCATCGGAACAGTAGGCAATGACCTCGCCCGCCAAAACGCGATCGATGATGCCCGCAGCACGAGATGACATTGTGGCCTCATCCAGACGTTCGATCCGTTTTTCCACGCCGAAGGCAGCCAGAAGCTTCCCTGTCACGCGCGTGTCTTCCGCACATACCGCATCGGCCTGGCGCAGAGCATCCAAGGCTCGTGCGGGCATGTCGCCCAGATTTCCAATGGGAGTAGGGCAGATGACAAGCCTTCCGCTCATCCCCTCCCTTGCCTCATATGTTTTCGCAGCCTTCATGCCTCGATTATACGGCATGTGAAAGCGGCGGCGGCAAGCCGATACGGCCCACCGCCTCAAATCATGGGTTTCAGCAAAGCGAGTGCTTGCTAAGTAAATATTTGCAACGGATGTTTACGGACGGATGCTTACGGACGGATGCCGAAGTACTTGGACAGGCCCTCGAGGCGTTCCTCTTCGTTGGCGAACTCAATACGCGACTTGTTGCCGTCATCACGGATGGTGAGCACGTAGTCCATGAGGGCATAGTGGCCCTTCTCGGTGCGAAGGTTGCACACCAGATGATCACGGAACAGCAGGCCGGGCTGGGCAAAGCCCACGTTGAGAGCGTTGAAGTCGATGTCCTCGACAACGACGACGCACAGCTCAAGCTCGGTTTGCTTGCGCTCGGGAACACCATCATCGAAAAAGTCATGGGCGCTGCGGGTAACGCGATCGATGGCCCACCAAGACTCGTCAATCTTGCGCGGCGTATAAAGCTCACCGCGAACGTTCTGCTCTTCGCCATCGACCAAACGCAGAGCGCCGGAGGGCATAGGGCCGCCGAAACCGATGTCGAGGGTGTAGTCGCAGCCGTCGAGCGCCACCAGCATGCCGCGATGGTTGATGGGCATGCGACCGTCACGACCGCGCACCGCACGGCACAAAACGGGACGAACATCAAAGCCCAGGCCCGCGAGCAGGGCCTCGAAGAGCTTGTTTACCTCGAAGCAATAGCCGCCACGGTGACGAATAACGATCTTTTCGTACAAATCCTCCAGCTTAAGCGACGGCACAAGTTCGTGAATATGGACGTCATAGGTTTCGAAAGGCACGCTCTTCTGATGGCAGAACACCAGCTCATCAAGCGTTTCCTTGTCATGTTTAGGCTCACCCTCAAAGCCGATGCGTTCCAAGTACGCCTTCACCTGAGCGTTGTCGAGCATAACAAACCCCCTAAAACTCACCACTGCGCAAATATGCGGCAATTATCCCACACAAATTCCCACCTTGCGAAGCTGCTATGGCGCTTCGCACACCCAAACTTTCCGGGTTTTCCACACTTTCCGAACTTCCCTCCATCATCAAATGACATACAAATTATTCAACAAACTGTATTATTTGCCTAAAGAAATAAAACAAGCTGTTCAATACAATTATTACTTGCGAACCAAAGAGCCGTGAGCAGGAGACCTCATGACATCCGAACAAAGCAGCAAGGCAGTCCATCTTCACATTGGCCTCGACGTAGGATCCACCACGGCCAAGATCGCCGCTGTTGACGCATCAAGCAAAAAACTCGTCTTCTCAGCTTACGAAAGGCATAATGCCCGCCAGGCAGAATGCGCCGCACGCCTGTTGGGGTCACTCAACGATGCCTTTCCCGGGGCAGCCTTCTCGGCCATGGTTACCGGATCGGGCGGCACCACCATCTCCCGCCTGACCAACATACCCTACATCCAGGAGGTAGTGGCCAACTCGATCGCCATCGACGCCCTTCACCCGCAAACTCGTTGCGCCATCGAACTTGGCGGCCAGGATGCGAAAATGATCTTCTTCGCCGACCAGGAGAAAACAGGGCAGCATACCGTGGCCGACATGCGCATGAACGGCTCTTGCGCAGGAGGCACCGGCGCCTTCCTTGACGAGGTGGCCACCGTTCTCAACATCAGCCCCACCCAGCTCAATGACCTGGCATCTCGCGGCAGTGCCCTGCACAGCATATCGGGTCGCTGCGGAGTGTATGCGAAGACAGACATCCAACCTCTGCTCAACCAAGGCGTACCCAAGGAAGACCTCGCCCTTTCAACCCTGCACGCCATCGCAAAGCAAACCATCGGCGGTTTAGCACAGGGCATCGAGATAGAGCCACCCGTCATCTTCGAAGGCGGCCCGCTCACCTTCAACCCCAAGCTGATCGAGGTGTTCGCAGAACGCCTCAACCTGAAGCCAGAAGAGATTATCGTACCCGAACATCCCGAAACCATCGTGGCTCTAGGCGCTGCGTTCGGCGTTGACGCCTTCCCCACCCAAAACTCCAAACGCCTAAACCTCGCGCAGGCGATCGAAACTCTGAGCCGCTACGACACCGCAGCAGACACTCTCGCCGTAACCGCTGCACCGCTTTTTGCTACGCCAGAGGAGCGAGAGGCCTTTACGGCACGACACGCAAAGCCCGTCTTGAAGACGCTCGAGCTTTCCCCGGGAGACACGCTGCGCGTCTACCTGGGGCTCGACTCCGGAAGCACCACCACCAAAATGGTGCTCCTCGACGAAGACGGCCAGGTAATCGACTACAACTACGCCTCCAACGAGGGCGAACCCCTCGACGTCGCGAAGCGAGAGCTCATCGACTTGCGCGATAAGTATCGCGCCATGGGGGTAAAGCTTGAGGTGCTCGGAGCCGGCTCGACAGGATACGGCGAGCTCATGTTTGCCCAAGCCTTCGGCTGCGACTACCACGTGGTCGAGACCGTCGCTCACGCCCACGCCGCGCAGAAGCTGGTACCCGAAGTGAGCTTCGTGCTCGACATAGGCGGCCAGGACATGAAGGCCATCTGGATGGACGACGGCATCATCACCGACATCCTCATGAACGAGGCCTGCTCGAGCGGCTGCGGGTCCTTCCTCCAAAACTTTGCGAGCACCTTGAACATCCCGCTCGACGGCATTGCCGAAGCCGCCTTCGCGTCCCTTTCCCCCGCCGTTTTGGGAAGCCGCTGCACCGTGTTCATGAACTCGAGCATCGTCACCGAACAGCGCAACGGCAAAACACCCGAAGACATCATGGCCGGGTTGTGCTCGTCTATTGTGGAGAACGTATTCACCAAGGTCATCCGCGCGCGAAACCTCGATCAACTCGGAGACGCAATCGTGGTGCAGGGAGGAACCTTCGCCAACGACGCCGTCTTGCGGGCCTTTGAGCTATACGTGGGCAAAGAGGTAACCCGCGCACCCTACCCCGGCCTCATGGGAGCCATAGGCGTTGCGCTTCTCGCCAAGGACAGAACGGCGGAGAAGGTAAGCGCCCCTCAACCGAAAAGCTCCTTTATAGGCTTTGACGCCCTCGATGACTTTGACTACACGCAGACCACCAACCTCATCTGCAACTTCTGCGCAAACCACTGCAATCGAACCCTCATCACCTTCGCCAACGGAAGCACCTGGGTCACGGGAGGACGCTGCCCGAAGGGTGATGTAGTAGGAGACCTTCACGATGCCGATGTGCGCGAAAAGGTAAGAGCTGCCGGCAAGCGCATGGAAGCCAAGCCAAACCTGTTTAACGAACGGGAGCGCCTGCTTTTCCACGCATGGCCGCACAAACAGGTGCTGCCAAAGAACTCCACCACCATCGGCCTGCCGCGTGTACTCGCCATGTGGGACACTGCGCCGTTTTGGCGCACCTTCTTCGAGTCTCTCGGCTTCAAGGTTCTGTTCTCGCACCCCAGCACGCGTGAAATGTACGAAAACGGCCTCTCCGCCGTGACTTCGGACACCATCTGCTTTCCCGCCAAGCTGGTTCACGGACATGTGCGCGATCTCGCAAAACGCAAGGTCGATCGCGTTTTCATGCCCATCATCACCACGGTGAAGCCCGAGGCAACAGCCCCGACCGCAGAGTCAATGTGCGCCGTGGTTAAAGGCTACCCCATGGTAATGCGCAGTTCGGACAACCCGCACGAGCGATTCGGAATCACCTTTGATACGCCTCTGTTCCACTGGTACACCGACAAAGACCGCGACAAGCAGCTCTCCAAATACATGCAAGACACCTTCGGCATCGCCCCCGAGCACACCGCTCTCGCCATTGCCGAAGCGGACAAGGGACAGCTTAGCTTCCGCAAGGAGCTGCTTGAGCGGGGAGCAAGCGTCATCGAGCAAGCCGAGGCCGAAGGCGAGTTCGCCGTGGTTCTGGCCTCGCGCCCCTACCACAACGACGCTCTGGTCAACCATGACCTCCCCCGCATCTTTGCAGAGCAGGGGGTCGCCGTCATCCCCGTTGACGCCGTGCCGGGCTTTACCGACGTTGACCTCAGCAAGAGCCTGCTGAGCATTGGCAACAATTACCACGCGCGCATGCTGTCGGGCGCCGTGCTCGCCGCGGAAAACCCCCATCTGGAATATGCCCAAATCGTAAGCTTCGGCTGTGGCCACGACGCCTACCTCTCGGACGAGATCGTGCGACTCATGCACGACATCAGCAACAGCACGCCCCTTATTCTCAAGGTGGACGAAAGTTCCATCGAGGGCCCGCTGCGCATTCGCGTGAGATCCTTCATCGAAACCGTAGCCACCAAGCGCCGACTTGGGCAGAAGGTCGAACCCAAGAAGCTGACTGACCCCTATCCGGTCAAGTTTGAGAAAAAGGACGCGGAAACGAAAACCGTCCTCATCCCCAACACCTCGCACGCCTTCTCGCGCATGATGGCCGCCGTTTTCTCCAAGCAAGGCATCAAGGCGGAGCCTTTGCCCGTAGGCCGTGAAGAGGCCATTCGTCTCGGCAAGAAGTACGTGCACAACGATATCTGCTTCCCAGCTCAAATTGTTATCGGCGAAGCGCTGGAGGCTCTGCTCAGCGGGAAGTACGATCCCGACAACACCGCCATCGGCATGGCCAAATACGTTGGCGACTGTCGTCTGACCCACTACACGGCCCTGCTGCGCAAGGCCCTTGACGATGCGGGATTTGCCAAGGTTCCCATCATCACCAACGATGACGTAGACGAGCACAACGTGCACCCCGGATTCAAGATGAACCTGCTCTCAGCGATGCGCATCGCCTTCGCCCTGCCCATGATTGACGTGCTTGAAGAGCTTCTGCGCAAGATTCGCCCCTACGAGAAAGTGGTCGGCGCCGCAAACGCAGCGTTCGAGACGGCGATGGACAAGCTCATCTCCGGCATTGAATCTGGCGGTATTCAAGGAATGACGCGCGCCTTCAGGAAGTCCATCAACATCATGAAGGATGTCGCGTACGATCGCAGCAAGCCGCGCCCCACCGTCCTCATCGTAGGCGAATACCTTCTCAACTTCCACCCAGGCGCCAACCACGACATCGAAGACTACCTCGAGAGAAACGGCTTTGAGATCATCGAGGCGCGCATGACCGATGTCATCCGCAAGACCTACTTCTACCGCAATGCCCAGAACAAGGAATTTGGAATTCACAAGCCGCTTTCCTACAAGGCCACCTATGCCATCGACGACAAGTTCTTCGATCTGGCGCACAGCAACTGCGATCGCATCGCGTCGGAGCATCCGCTGTACGAACCCGCATGTCGTATGCAAGATCTCGTCAAGGCTTCGGATGATATCGTTCACCACACCTTCGACGCCGGCGAGGGAGTCCTCATTCCGGGAGAGATCCTGCACCACGCAAAACGCGGCTGCCGCACCTTCGTCATACTGCAACCCTTTGGATGCCTTCCCAATCACGTTGTGGGACGAGGCATCGTGAAGGACCTCAAATCGCGTTACCCCGATGCGCAAATTCTTCCGCTCGACTACGACCCCGACCTCAGCTTTGCGAACGTTGAAAACCGCCTGCAGATGCTCATCATGAATGCACGCGCGCACGTAGGGGAGCACATCGACGATGCTGTCGATGCGGTCAAAGATGCCTTTAAGCTTACGGAGGAAGACCGTGAACTCACAGGCGCCAGAAAGACCTGCGTCTCAGCTTAAGGAGAACACAAATGGGAAGACCACGAAAAGAGTCCGCTCAGGCAAATGCAAAGCAGCGCATTGGCGAGGCATTCTGGAAGCTCCTTGAGGAACATGAAATCAGGGAGATCACCGTAGGGATGATCGTAGCCGAAGCGAAATGCAACCGAGGAACTTTTTACTATCACTTCCAGAGCCTTGAGGATCTCGTCGAGTCGCTTCTCTCTACCGAAGTCTTAAGAACCCGCCTGATTAGCGAGTCTTTATTCAAAATGGGCACAGACGACAGCTACAACATCTTTGACGACCTCGACCCCCTTTTGATCAAGAGGCTGGCTCTCACCGTAGATCGCGTAGGCTTTGGCGTTGCCTACGGGAGAATCCGCGAAGCGGCGCTCAAGGTTTGGCGTTACCTTCTCAACCCTGAAGCCGGCGACATCTCACCCGCTGCAGAGGCTTTCATCGATTATTACATCGGCGGAGTTCTCTGCATGCTGATGGCGCAACCTCCCGCTATCACAAACACCAAAGCGTTCGGAGGGGATCAACCCGTACCTTCCTCGCTCATCGAATTCAGCAGAATGAACTTTCGGTTCATGCTCGGCGAAATCTGCTCGGCAGAGGGCATTTCTCCTGAAACCGTCCTTGAGAGAGCGCGGAGTATAGACTCGCTCTGAAAAACCGCAACGACTGGCGAACACGAGGCATGCCACCTGCAAGCAGGTTTTATAATGGGCTCATTCACCTTGGGTTTTAGTCCTGGGAAAGGAAGCTCATGGCGCCTAGAAACAGCAACCTTCGACAAGAAACACAGGTCAGCCGGCGCGCATGCGCGCAAGCCAATCCGCGGCAACAGGCAAGAGAAACGCAAAAGCGTGCGCAAGTCGACACTCAGGACAACTCGTCGATTAGCGGGCAATACGGCACCGTAGCACCCGCACGCGCCCAGCAGAAGAAGGAAGGCAACCGCGCAGCGAAGGCCATTGGCGCCGCCATTGTGGCCATAGCGCTTCTTGCAGCGGCGGGTTTCGTGATCAGCTCCCATTTCAGCAACTTCAGTCTGTTTGGGCAAAACACTTATCGCGTGGTGCTAAGCGAAGATCGCGTCAACTCCGATCTCAACGCGGCAAACCTCACCCTTCCCGATCTTTCCGGCTACCAGTACGTCAGCACCGCATCGGTCACCGGACCTAAGTACGACGACCTCGTCATAGGCGATGTCGAGGAAGGCGCCGACGGAACCGCTACGCGCAAGGTGACGGGCACCGCCCAATACACCAACAAAAGCCTCAAGGTCAGCATTCCCATTAGCACCACCTACACCTATCTCCCCAACAGCGAAACCTGGGAAATGGGAGAAATCGTACAGGAAGACGCCGTGGTGAAGCCTTTGACCGCACCTTCGACCTCGTACTTCACCAGCGGGCTGTCTGCGCTTCTTGACGCTTACAGCCCCGGTATGGCAGCCAAATATGAAGGCGCCCAAAACGATGCCAAATCCGAGCTGACCGAAGAGGGCGGCAAGCTCTACGTTTCGCTCATGAAGGTCGACGACCGCACAACGTACACCTGCGACCTTGAGATCGACGTTGTATGGGAAGACGGCAAAGGCTGGGTGGCCTCCATTGTGTCTGCAGACGAGGACAAAACCACCGAAGCCAAGCCTCCCGCCTCCTTGAAGTGCAGCAGCGGTGATACCGTCACGGTTTCCGGCGTAGTTTCGGGTACTGCAGGATCCAGGCTGACGCTTAACTTAGATCAGGAAACCGAGCTCACCATTGACGGCAATCGCTTCGACACCAAAACCTTGAGCCTGCTCGTCAAGATAGACGATGGCGGCGCCAGCATCCTCAACAAGCACGTAAGCGTTACCGGTACGATTTCACAAGACTTGGCAACACAAAGCTCTCCCGCGGGCATAGCCGCCGCATCGATCGACGTTGGATAGAGCCGGCCGATAGCGCCACCTTCTACAAACGCACAAAGCCCCCTCTTCGTCACCGCGCTCAAGAGCGATGCCTGAAGCGCAGCAACGAAGAAGGGGCCAGCAGCCTAAGCAAAAAAGCCTTAGACCATCGGGTTTTGCGGTGGAGCCTGCTGATAACGCGATGCCGCCCAGGCTTCATTGGTCCACTCGGGCGCGTAGCGCGCGATCCAATGACCCATGGCACGCATGGTCACCATGATGGCAACAGCCGTGGCGGCAAAAGCGATGATGTAGGCGAGCAGGACGAGCAGGACGCTCACCAGAGTCAAAAGACCTGCAACGATGCCGCCAGCCGAGCCACCATCTATCATCAAGGTTGCGCCAGCACCGGTACCTGCAACCAAAAGCGAAACCACCACGACCGCAGCGGAGGCAATAAGCCCGGCAAGCAGCGACGGAACCACAGCCGCACACAGAAGCGACTTCCAATCGCGCTGCATGACCCGCCAAATCAGCTGGATCTTGAAGCCTTCACCTAGCTGCTGCAGCATACCCATGCGCATGTAGGCCAGATACTGATACATGCTTGCGCCAAAGGCTAAAACTATTGCGGCGATCCAACCCAGCAGCGGGACGAGAGCGAGCAAACCTGCTGCCAGACCGACCGCCAAGCCAACAACCAAAGAGATAAGAAAGCCGTAGAAGCCGGTCTCGAAGTTCTGTCCGTTAACGACCTTTTTGGGCATCGGAGTCCTTGCGCCGAAGGGAACCTCGCGCGACCAGTTGATCGCATAGCCTGTCACAACGAAATTCAAAATGGGCACGCAACCAAGAAGGCCGAGGAATGCCATTTTCTTGCCAACGCCCTGCTGACCCTTGATGTCATCAAGCGCCGCAGACACGCAGCCCTTTGCGTATACGGGTTGCGACTGGAATCCACCCTGCGGCGCACCCTGACCGCAGTTCTGAGGGGCGCCTTGAGGCTGGAATCCGCCTTGAGGAGCATCCTGGGGCATTTGCGGCTGGGCAAAGGGCTGCTGCCCACCAGCTGACGCCTGCTGAGTACCCGTCGCATAAGGCTGCTGCGGCTGGGTCGCGGGCTTAGACTGGCGCGTTCCGCAGTTGGGGCAAAATGATGCGCCGTCGGGAATGGAGAAACCACATTCAGTACAGTTCATAGCTACTCACTTTCATCGAACATGCTTGATTCCAGTATAGTTCCTCGGCGGACTTCAATCCACAAACCGCGCCGTCACCCCACGCGGTCTCTACGTCTCTTAGTCCGTAAGCGCGGCCTCTATGTGCGCGGAGAGCTCTCGGGGTGAATGGTCATAGTCTGGAATTTATGAGCCATGAACTCGTTGTCGTAATGATCGGCATAGAAGCGCTGAATAGCGGAAGACGCGGGCTTCCCGGAAAGTCTCTCGTACCAACAGTCAAGAGCCCCGAGCGACATCACAATATTCACCGCCATAGCAAGCGCACATGCAAAGGTAAGCCAGCGACGCCAGTTTCGGGGAATGAGATTGATGACCTTGATCGTCAGCGGCAAAAGAAACTTGATCCACACCGTTCCGAGCAAACCCCAGACAAGCATGAACAGACCACAAGTCCTACCTCCAATGGAAAGCCACATACCCGTGTAATCCCACGCCACCGCGCCAAAGGCTATCTGCATGAACCAGCTGGTGAAATACTCGAAGGCACCGCCTATAAGCGCGCTCACCAAAAAGATGATGATCGGGTTTGCCCTGTAAAAGCGATTGAGGCTGACGGTCATAAGCAAAGCGCCCACACCGTAGATGGGAGAAAAGGGCCCGAACAAAAGACCGACACGATTTTGGTACGCATGGTAGATCACCATGTGAGCCACCGTTTCCACAACCAGGCCGAGCACACTGGCCACCATGAAGATCCAGAACAGGTTAAAGAAGTTGAGTTGAATGAGGCCGCGGCCGCTTTCATCGAAACCCTCGGGATCAAACCACTCCCTCAGCTTTTCCAAGCGCTCCATCTGCGCCTCCTTGAGCTCGTGTCGTACACAACGTGCTCACATTGTAGGAAGCAAACGCAAGACCCTTGAAAACCGTCATCAATCAGTTGCCTGAAGGCGAAGGGCAAAAGCGAAATGGGTAGCTTGGCTGCCAGACAAAGCACCGCTAAGACAAGCACGACCAGAACAGACGCCGCAGGGGAAGACAAGCTGATGAGGGCTACGCGCGAGACCGGGCAAGCTCGAGGAAAACGCCGACAGAGAGGTCCTCGAAGGATCGGATGGCTACATCGGCATGGGTAGCAAGATCGTTGTACGTGCCGGCAAGATCGTTGTCGTAAACGCCCACAACGGGATAACCGGCGCGGCCCAAGGTCTGCACAGCATATAGCGCGTCTTCGAAACCCCAGGTGTAGCACAGCTCGGTGCCCATGATGGATCGCGCGTGGTCGTACACTGCCGGTTCGCGCTTACTCTTCCCCACGCAGTCAACCGACACGATTGCCTCGAGGAAAGGACTCACGCCCACGTGGGCCAAACCCGCCTCGAGCAGAGGCTTCGGCGTCGAAGATGCCACCGTCATGTGCACGCCGCGCTCGGCAAGGCCTTGCACGAAATCCATGGCACCGGGACGCAGCTCGGCACGCGTGCTGTAGAAGTCGAACATGAACTCGTCGATCATGCGCTCGACATCAGCCGGGCTCTGCCCTAAACCGAACTTCTCATGAACATATTCCCCGCACTCGGGGATAGTGCGCACGGTGAGCGCATCGGCGTCTTCGCGCGTAAACTCACGCCCCGCGCGGACTGCCAGATCTTCCTCGAGCGCCCTCCACGCGGCCATCGAGTCGATGAGCGTGCCGTCGCAATCGAAGATCACTCCGATGTGGGAAAAATCACTCATGAAGCTAAGCGCTACTCTTCGACGCGGATGAGCGAAGGCTCACCGTGAAGGATGTCGTCGAGGCTGGCAATCTCCTCGAGGACAGCCGTGATGGCCTTCTCCTGGGCAACATGCGTAACATAGACGATGTTGACCGTGCCGTTTTGCTTCTTACCGCGCTGGAGAACAGAGTGAACGCTCACGTCGTGCTTTGCAAACACGCCTGCCATGGCCGCCAAAACACCCGGGCGGTCAGCAACGGGGAATCGGATGTAGTACTTCATCTCCAGTTCATCCACGGACTGGATGGGCACCTTGTCCCCCGCCTTGCAGCCCATGATGGGATCGATCCCAGCGTCAGGTTTGACGCCTGCGGCGACTCGGCGGGCAAGCCCGACAAGATCTCCCATAACCGCACTTGCCGTAGGATGCGAACCCGCACCCGATCCGAAGAACATGGTTTCGCCGACGAAATCACCAATCACGTAGATGGCGTTTAGCACTCCGTTAACCTTCGCCAGCTGATGATCAACCGGGATCATAGTGGGATGAACGCGCACGTCAACGCCGTCCTTGGTGCGATGGGCAATGGCAAGCAGCTTGACCACGTAGTCCATTTCAGCAGCAGACTCGAGATCGATCGGAGAGATGCGCGTGATGCCGCGCGTATACACGTCGTCCATGGAGACGCGGGAGCTGAAGGCAATAGATGCCAAGATGGAAATCTTGGCTGCGGCATCAAAGCCGTCGACGTCAGCCGAAGGATCGGCTTCGGCATAGCCCAGCTCCTGAGCTTCCTTGAGCGCGTCTTCGTAGCTCAAGCCGTCTTCGGTCATGCGGGTGAGCATGTAGTTGGTGGTGCCGTTCACAATGCCCATGACGGTTTCCACGTCATTGGCGATGAGGGAGTTCTTCAGAGGGCCGATGATGGGAATGCCACCGCCGACGCTTGCCTCGAAGGCGATGTCAGCTCCCGTCTCCATGGCAAGCTTGGCAAGCTCTTCACCATGGGCGGCAAGCAGGGCCTTGTTCGCAGTGACCACGTTTTTGCCATTGGCCAGAGCCTTGCTCACGATGTCATAGGCAACGGTGGTGCCGCCGATGAGCTCGATGACGATGTCGATCTCGGGATCGTTCACGATCTCGTTGTAGTCGCTGGTGTAAAGGTGGCCGATACCCAGCTCTTCGGACTGATTGGGGCGACGTGAGCAAACGCGAACAAGCTCGATGTCAACGCCATAACGCTGCTCGAAGTCCGCAGCGTGCTTCAGCAGAATGCGAACACAACCGCCACCCACCGTGCCGGTTCCAACGAGGCCGATCTTTACCGTCATGGAAGCTCCTTCAAACAAAGTAATCGCATCAGGCAATTATACAGATCAAACAAAGGCTCGCGAGCGAGGCGGCGCGCCTTTGGGCCGAGTTCTTGCAGGTCCTTACAGATCGCGCACGTACAGATCGGCGTAGGTTTCGCGGCGAGTGACCACACGAGCCTTGCCATCGCGCACAAACACCACGGCAGGACGCGGCTGGCCGTTGTAGTTGCTTGCCATGGTGTAGCAGTACGCGCCCGTGGCAAACACGCACACCACGTCCCCGATGTCGGGCCTTTGCATGGGCATGTCAACAACCACGGCGTCGCCGCTTTCGCAGTGCTTGCCCGCCAGAGTAACGATCTCGGTACGCGGCTGGTCGGCCTTGTTGGCCACCACCGGCTCATACGAAGCGTGATACAAAGCCGTGCGGATGTTGTCGGACATGCCGCCGTCAACGGCCACGTACTTGCGAATGCCCGGCAGGGTCTTCAGAATTCCGATGGTGTACAAAGTCACGCCGGCGTTTGCCACCAAGCTGCGGCCAGGCTCAACCAAAAGGCGCGGCAGGGGCATGTCGTATTCCGCGCAGCACTCCTTCACGGATGCCGTGGTACACTCGGCAAAGTCCTCAATGGACGAAGGCACGTCATCGGCCGTATAGGCAACGCCCAGGCCGCCGCCCAGGTCGAGCTCCTCGATCACGTAGCCATAGCGCTCGCGAATGCGCGACATCAAGTTGACCATGACCTCCGCAGCCTCGCGGAAGGAATGCAGGGCGAAGATCTGCGAGCCGATGTGACAGTGCAGGCCTGCAAGGCGCACGTTCGGCGCAGCCAGCACGTCGGCCACGCAGTTGAAGGCGAAATCGTTTTGCATGGTGAAGCCAAACTTGGAGTCTTCGCAACCCGTGCGAATGTACTCGTGCGTATCGGCCTCGACGCCGGGGGTCACGCGCATGTAGATGTCCTGCACCACGCCCAAGCGGCCGGCAATTTCGGAAATGCGGCCAAGCTCGATGCGGCTGTCGATGATGATGCGGCCAATGCCCGCGGAAATGGCTTCCTCAAGCTCCTGCGGGGTCTTGTTGTTGCCGTGCATGAACACGCGGCCTGCCGGGAATCCCGCCATCTGAGAGCAGGCAAACTCGCCACCGCCCGAAACGTCCAGGCACAGGCCCTCGCGCTTGGCCATGCGCACGACCTCCTTGTTGAGGAAGGCCTTCGACGCATAGATCACATCCACGTTCTCGTAGCGAGAGGTGAAGGCCTCGCGGTACGAGCGCATGCGGCTTTCGATGTCCTCTTCGTCATACACGTAGAGCGCGGTGCCTTGGCTGCGCGCCAGCTCGACCATGTCCACGCCGCCGATAAACAGATGGCCGTCGCGAACCTCTGTCGTCTTGGGCAGCACGGCACCCAGCTCCATGGTGGTGCGATTGTCCGGTTGTTTGCTCAAATCAGATGCAGGGAGAGCCATGCTCGATTCCTTTCCGATAAGCACATGCGCGCAGATGGCCCCCAATCAGGTCATCTGCGCAGGCTGCAGGCTGTTTTTCCTCGTTATGGGAGGTTTTAGGTTTTCGCCATGATACCCCGAGCATTGTTTCGCACGCGCTACAATGGAAAAAACGCAGGGGAAAGGAAGCCTTATGCCGTACTTGCTCGACTATCTCGAGAACCAATTCGCCACCTTCGATGAGCAGCCTCTCAATGTAGTTGACGCCGCTGTCCTCTCGCAGATGTGCATGGTCAACGGCAAGGGCATGATCCCCGGACTCAAGGACCGCAGTTCCTTCACCAATGTCTTCACCTTCCTCCAGGACAAGTTCAGCCCGAGCAACAAACCCGTGCGCTTCGTCGAACTCCTTCAGGCGGAAAACTTCCGCGACATGTTCACCGGGCTTGATCCGGCCCGCATCAAGAAATGCCTGTTCGCCACCGCCGCAAGCCCGCGTTTCCGCAACATGGTGGTGCGCGACTACATTAACCTCTTCGATGCGGAACGCGAGCTGCAGTTTGCTGCCATGAGTTTCGTGCAAAACGACGACTTCGCCGTGGTCACCTTCCGTGGAACCGACTCCTCCATCACCGGCTGGAAGGAAGACTTCAACATGGCCTACTCGGCGCCGGTCCCCGCACAGGAGCAGGCGCTGCAGTACCTCCAGGCCGCAGCGGGCAACCTTCCCGAGAAGATCTACCTCTGCGGTCACTCGAAGGGCGGCAACCTCGCCGAGTACGCAGCGCTTAAGGCCTCCCCCGAGATCCAGCAGCGCATCGCGCAGGTCTTCATCCTTGACGGCCCGGGCTTCAAGGAGGGCTTCTTCGGTTCCAGCCAGTACGCGCCCATCATCGACCGCATGTACAAGGTGGTTCCGCAGGATTCCATCATCGGCATACTGCTTGACTCGCCCGTGCCCCTGCATATTGTCCCCAGCAACGCCAAGGGCTTCAACCAGCACAGCGTGTTCACCTGGGAGATCGCCGTCAAGCCCATCGAACTCGAGGCCGGGCTTGAAATCGAAGATCAGGCCGACGACAAATTTGCCTTCCTCGACCGCATTCGCACGCGCGATGAGGGCGAGAGCATTTCGAAGGCCATTTTGGAAGAACTTGCAGAAGGTGACGAAGCCATCGATTACGAGGGCATCATGGGATGCGACTTCGTCTACCTGGAGAACATCTCCGACAACTCGAGCTTCGTTTCCGAGACCCTGCGCCGCTGGCTCGGCCGCTATGACGACAAGGAGCGCGAAGGCGTCATCGACGCCCTCTTTCGCATGCTCGAGGCAACCGGCGCCGACGACGTGCTTGAGATCCTCTCGGGCGGCGCGAAGACGCTCAACATGTTTGCAGACGCAGCAGCCATAGCCACCGATGAGGACAAGGATCTCATCGTGGAAGCGGGCAAGGACTTTGCCGAAACCGCTTCGGGCCTGGCGGCGGCCCGCATGGGCAAGGCCGCCGCGCAAAGCGTCAAGTCGGGCATGACCCAGCTGAAGGAAGCCGCACAGGCCGCCGCAGAAAAGCGGCGTCTTGCCAAAGAACTTCAGACTAAGGAGCTCCAAGCTGCAGATCCGGCTGACGAGGCCTAGAGCGCAAGTCACACGCAAGCATTCGAAAACCTAAGCCATCAAAAAAGGGCCCGAGCTTGTCACGCAAGCCCGGGCCCTCCCGCTTCTATAAGTCACAGATTAGCGCTTGAAAGCCTTCTCGATGCGAAGGGTGAGCATGGCACCCGTGTCATAAGCGACGCTGTGGGCCTCAGGATTCTCGCACACCACGTTGAAGCCCACGAGGCGCTCACCTTCCCAAACGTAGACCACCATCATGTCGGGAGCCTCGCGAACCTCGACATGGCGGTCTTCGGTGACCTCGATGGTACCCGCGGAGATGAACAGCAGCTCGCCCACCTTGATGGTGTTCGTCGAGATGGATCCGCGCAGAGCCAAGGATGCCGGAACCTCGCGGCCAGCCAGTTCGCAGGCCATGACCGATCCCGCGCATGCGCCCTGCAAAACGGCGTTCTTCCAAATGCCCACCACGCGGTTTTGCCCGGAGATGAGCTCCACGTTGGCAGCCACGTCGCCCGCAGCGTACACATCCGGGTTGCTCGTGCGCATGTACTCGTCAACGGCGAGCGACCTGAAGCCCTCGAGCGCACCCTCGGGAATGAAGCCGATGTTGGACCTCATGCCGTGGGACACGCTGATCTCGTTGAACTCCTCCACGTCGCCGTTGGCAAAGCTGACCTCGAGGCGCGGCACACCCGGCACCTCGCTCTCAAGCAGCTTGACCGCCGACATGGTGGTTCCCAACTTGAAGCTCACGCCCATCTTGCGCAGGCCTTCCTCAAAGCGCTTGGCCGCCTCAGGCAGCGCGTTGAAGTCGAGGATATAGGGATTCATACCTACAAGCGTCACCTGCTTGCCGCCAGCAAGGCAAGCCTCGACCGTCTTGAGCGCAACCATGGACGCACCGCTTACGAGCACGCGCTTGCGATCGGGATCGTTCACCACGCTCTTCAGCCGCTCGGCATCCTCCATGGAGCGAAGCGTGATGGGAACATAGCCCTCAACCGGCGGGAAGCCCACCAGCGCCGGATCGGATCCCGTGGAGATGAGACACTTGTCGTAAGAGTAGTCGCCCTGAGCCGTGTGGATCAGGCGAGCTTCCACGTCGATTCCCTCGACGGGGCAGTTCTCCAAGACCTCTACCTTGAGGCTGTCAAGCTCCTCGGCCGTCCAGGGGTGGCACTCGTCATAGCTCTTGGCGCCCGCAGCGTAATACGAAGTGAGAATGGGGCTGTAAGGTACGCTGCCCCCGCGCGAAAAGGCCAGGATGCGACCCTCGTACCCGGAATTGCGAAGGGCGATGGCGCAGTTCACGCCGGCGCTGCCATAACCTACGATTGCAACAGTCTGCTTAGACATAGCTTTTACCTTTCGCCTTCCTATTACGCGAACACCTGGGCAAGCCAGGGGCCGTATTCGCCGTACCACATGCTGTTGAGCTGGGCAAACACCTTGTCCCAGTCGAACTGGTTCTCAAACATGAGCTCGGTGTAGTGCTTGTTCTCAACATCGCGCGGGGCGTTCATCATGCGGAAGGCGTAGGTGTAGGTGCAGGTGGGACACATGGTGACCACCGTGGATCCGTCAGGCACGAAGGACAGCTTGGAATCGGCCTGGGAAGCCTGGCGGTTGGGGTCGAAGGCGCTTACCGCACCGCCCGCGCCACAGCAACCATGGAAGACTGCCGGCGTTTCCTCATCGAGTCCGAGAACGCCACGCGTTTCGTCGAGGTAGCTGCCGTCACGATCCTGGCAGGACTTGGAGAAGACTATCGGGCGTGCGGGCAGGGGCTTCTTGGGCTCGAAGCCGCGCTCGACGAGGAAGCTCGACAGCGACTCTACCTCAATATCAAGCCCGCGCTTTTCCAGGGTGAGCTTCATATCGTTTGCGCAACCGGGGCATACGCACACGAGCTTTTTTACACCCGACTGCTCGAGCTCAGCTGCGTTGCGGTCGCACAGAGCCTCGGCACGCTCATAGAAGCCCGCGCTCTTGAGCGAAGAGCCGCAGCAGCTGTCGAGCATGGTGGCCTTGCCGCCCAAGCCATCGATGGTCTCGAAGATCTCGCGTGTGAGCTCAGGGCCATATGCTGCCAAGGAACAACCTGGGAAGAAGGCGACTTCGCAGTCGGTCTGGGCTTCGATGCCTTCGCTTGCACGATGGCGCGTCAGGTCGGTATAGCCTATGCCGTGGATTGCGCGATAGGCGGTGAAGATGTCCCACTCCTCGTCCACCATGACGCTCGTGTAGCTTTCGCGGGGGATGAGGCCCAGGTTCAAAAAGTCAACGCGCGCGTGATAGATGAGGTCGCACACGTCATTGTGAGCAAAGCAGGTGTTCTTACATGAGGTGCAGAAGAAGCAACCGCGTACCGCCTGCATAAGCTCGCCGTTGGTCACGATGGCGTTGAACAGATCCTCGGGTGTTTCGGACGCACGCTCGGCATCAAGCATACCGCGGGCGATAGCGCCTAAGGTCATACCCGCCTTCGTCAGAGACGTACACGAATTCACGCAGTAGCCGCACTGCGTGCACTGCCCCAAAAACTTCCAATACACATCAGAGTGCTTGAGCAATCCCATATGTACTTTCCTCCCCCCATGTTCTGCGGGCCATATGCGCCCGCCTAAAAAATCCGCCCGCGCGATATGCGCGAGCGGACGAAATTACCTACAGAAAGTAGCCGACTCCACCTTCGATAAGCGGCTGGTACTTGTTGCCCGGCACGTTCTTGTACAGGCCGTAGCCGCTGCGCTCGGTATGACCCATCTTGCCGAGAACGCGACCGTCAGGGCTCGTGATGCCCTCGATGGCCAGCACAGAGCCGTTCGGGTTGACCCTCATGTCAAGCGAGGGAACGCCGGCCTCGTCAACGTACTGCGTGGCTACCTGGCCGCGCTCGAGCATCTGGGCCAGCAGCTCGTCACTTACCACAAAGCGACCTTCACCATGGCTGATGGCGATGTTGTGGATGTCGCCCACCTCGCAGCGGGAAAGCCACGGGGACAGATTGGAGGCCACGCGCGTGCGCACAAGGCGGCTCTGGTGACGGCCAATGTTGTTGAAGGTAAGCGTGGGACAGCTCTCATCCATCGGGCGGATGTCACCGTAGGGAACCAGGCCAAGCTTCACCAAGGCCTGGAAGCCATTGCAAATGCCCAGCATCAGGCCATCGCGGTTGAAAAGCAGGTCGCGCACAGCCTCGGTCACCTCGGGTGCGCGGAAGAAGGCCGTGATGAACTTAGCGGAACCATCGGGCTCATCGCCGCCGGAGAAGCCGCCGGGGATCATGATGATCTGGCTGTTCTTGATGGCTTCAACAAGGGCGCGCGTGCTTTCTGCAACCTTGTCGGGCGTGAGGTTGTTGATGACCATGGTCTGAGCCACAGCACCAGCGCACTCGAAGGCGCGGGCGGTGTCGTATTCGCAGTTGGTACCCGGGAACACAGGGATGATCACGCGCGGGCGAGCAAGGGATGCGCCGGTATAAGCATGCGGGGTAGCAGTGGTGTGGCTGACCGCCTCCACGGACTTACCTTCGCCGCGATACGGGAACACCGGCTCGAGCTTGGACTCCCAAGCCTCCTGCAGCTTGGCAAGGTCAACGGTCTCGCCTGCGGCCACAAACTCATAGGCCTCGGTGGTGACGCCGAGCTCAACGACACCCATGTTAGGCGTTGCCGCGGGGATTTCCGCGTCGTCAGCCAGCTCCACGGCAAAAGCGCCGTATGCGGGAACGAAGAAGCTGCCAACGTCGACTCCTTCGTTGATGGAAAGGCCAATGCGGTTACCGACGCACATCTTGAACAAAGCTTCGGCATCACAGCCGTAACCCGGCGTGGAAACCGCCAGAGCCTTGCCCTCGCCGATGAGCTTTTCGATGCAATCGAAGACCTCGTTCAGGCCTGCAGCCTCGGGCATAACACCGCCTTGTGCATAGAAGGGATGGATGCAGACAACGCGGCTGCCCGCCTTCTTGAACTCGGGAGAGGTCACGCGATCAACGTGGCCGACGGCAGTGGCAAAGCTCACGAGCGTCGGCGGAACGTCAAGCTGTTCGAAGCTGCCGGACATGGAGTCCTTGCCGCCGATGGATCCGATACCCAAGTCGATCTGAGCCATAAGCGCGCCCAAAACAGCTGCAGCCGGCTTGCCCCAGCGTTTCGGTTCGGTGCGCAGGCGCTCGAAGTACTCCTGGAAGGTGAGGTAGGCGTTCTCGCGCTCAAAGCCTGCGGCCACCAGCTTGGCGACGCTTTCGACCACGGCGATATAAGAACCCTCGTACTGGTTGACGGAAGTGAGGTAGGGATTGAAGCCCCAGGCCATGCCGGAGCAGGTGGTGGTTTCGCCATCGACCGGCAGCTTGGCTACCATGGCCATGTTAGGCGTCAGCTGGTGCTTGCCGCCAAAGGGCATGAGCACGGTAGCCGCGCCAATGGTGGAGTCGAAGCGCTCGGAAAGACCCTTGTTGGAGCAGACGTTGAGGTCGGTCATGACAGAGGTCATGCGCTCCTCGAGCGTGCTTCCCTCCCAAGAGCAGCTGTAGTTGCCGCCCTCGACGATATGGACGTCCATATGCTTGGGCGCACCGTTGGATGCGAGGAACTCGCGGCTCACATCAACAATGGCCTGTCCGTTCCACTCGATCACCACGCGCGCCTCTTCGGTCACGGTAGCCACCGGGGTTGCCTCGAGATTTTCCTCTTCGGCCAGGGCGAGGAACTTTTCCACGTCCTCGGCGGCGAGGGCTACGGCCATGCGCTCCTGGCTCTCGGAAATGGCAAGCTCAGTACCATCGAGGCCATCGTACTTCTTGGGTACGGCGTTGAGATTGACATGCAGGCCGTCGGCAAGCTCGCCGATGGCAACCGAAACGCCACCTGCGCCGAAGTCATTGCAGCGCTTGATCATCTCGCAGGCATCCTTGCGGCGGAACAGACGCTGGATCTTGCGCTCGACGGGGGCGTTGCCCTTCTGAACCTCGGCTCCGCAGCTCTCGAGGGATTCCATGTTGTGAGCCTTCGAAGATCCGGTTGCACCGCCGATGCCGTCACGGCCGGTGCGGCCGCCCAAAAGCACCACGACATCTCCAGCGGCAGGTGTTTCACGACGAACATGGTCTGCCGGCGTTGCACCCACAACCGCGCCGATCTCCATGCGCTTGGCTGCATAGCCGGGATGATAGAGTTCGTCGACCTTACCCGTGGCGAGGCCGATCTGGTTGCCGTAGGAGGAATAGCCCGCCGCCGCCGTGGTGACCAGCTTGCGTTGCGGAAGCTTGCCCGGCAGAGTTTCGGAAACGGGAACTAGCGGGTCAGCCGCGCCGGTCACGCGCATAGCCTGATAGACGTAGCTGCGGCCTGACAAGGGGTCGCGGATGGCTCCGCCGACGCAGGTTGCCGCGCCGCCGAAGGGCTCGATCTCGGTGGGATGGTTGTGGGTTTCGTTCTTAAACAGGTAGAGCCAATCCTGATCCTCGCCGTCAACGTCGCACTTGATCTTCACCGTGCAGGCGTTGATCTCCTCGGATTCGTCGAGGTTCTTCAAGATGCCCTTGGCCTTCAGATAGCGGGCGCCAATGGTGCCCATGTCCATGAGGCAAACCGGCTTGTGCTCGCGGCCGAGCTCGCGACGCATCTCGAGGTACTTTTCGAAAGCTGCGGCAACGGCTGCGTCGTCGATCTTGACGTTCTCGAGCACCGTGCCAAAGGTGGTGTGACGGCAATGATCGGACCAATAGGTGTCGATCATCTTGATCTCGGTGATGGTGGGGTTGCGCTTCTCAGAGGTGAAGTACTCCTGGCAGAACTTGATATCGGCGAGGTCCATGGCAAGGCCGCGCGCGGAGATGAACTCGGCAAGGCCGGCTTCGTCAAGCTCGAGGAAACCTTCGATGGTCTCAACCATCTCGGGTACGGGGTACTCCATCCTGAGCGTGGAACGCACGTCAAGACTTGCCTCGCGCGCCTCGACGGGATTGATCAGGTGATGCTTGATAGCAGCCACGTCTTCGGCGGAAAGATCGCCCTCGAGAATGTAGACCTTGGCGCTTCTGACCTCGGGACGCTCGCCCTGGGAGATCAGCTGAATGCACTCGCTTGCAGAATCAGCGCGCTGATCGAACTGGCCGGGAAGGAACTCAACAGCCACAATGACGGCTCTCTCAACTTGGGGCAGCTCATAGCACACGTCATCGGACTGGGGTTCGCTGAAGACGGTGGGGACGCACTGCTCGAACAGCTCGTCGGAGATGCCCTCCACGTCATAGCGGTTCAGCAGCCTCAGAGACTTAAGGCCCTCTATCTCAAGAATGGTGCGCAACTCGCGCGCGAGCTGCTGCGCCTCAACATCGAAACCGGGTTTCTTCTCAACGTATACTCGAGAAACCATGCAATGCCTGCCTTCCTGTTTTTAAGCAGATTTCCACGAATACTAGGATAAACGAAAGGGCGACGCTTTGATCGCGTCGCCCTTGGGTAACTCGCATAAGGTTCGCCTGATCGGCGATGGCTTTTGATGGGAAAGCGCGAGCAGCCTACTTGGTCTCGGATGCTTCTTCGGTTGAATCCTTCTCAGCCGCTTCCTTTTCAGCCTTGGCCTTTTCAATGACCTTGGGGTTGCGGCTGGCATTCTTGCCAGAGCCCTTCTTCTTGGAGCCCTGGCTTCGAGCTGCACGAGCTGCGGCCTTTTCTTCCTTCTTTTGCTTCTCCTCGAGCGCAATCATGCGCGTCTGGTAAGCAATGCGCTCCTTGCGGATTTTAGAGTAGTCAAGGTAGAAGGCAGCGATGATGAGGGCGTATGCCAAGACCATGAAGACCACGGAAAGCCAGGAAGGCTCCATCTCGCGGGTAAACCACGAGACGGCTGTGGAGGCGATGGCGCCGACCAGGCACACCCACCAACCCCTGCGCAGGTTCTTGTAACGCTGGGTGTCGGGCGTGTAGTACTTGCGGTCAAGACGACGCTGCTCATCGCGAGCTTCGCGGCGGGCCTGCTTCTGCTCGGCCTTGCGCTGCTCGGGGGTCTTTTTGGCGGACTTAATCGTCACGTTGGCGTGGGCTTTGGCCTTAGGCTTAGCGGAAGCCGCACTCTTGCGCGTAGAACCGCTGCTTACGCGCTCTTCAGCGGCGTTGGGTTTGTTCTGCTGAGACATAGTTCTCCTCGAGGTATTTTTTCGGAAGCTTCATTATCCACCAAAACACGAGCAATTCAACCGATGTTCCGCCACGCAGTGCTCGGCTTGGAAAACTCGCTGCCTTTAATAGATCTTGCCCGATTTGCTCTTGTTCTTCTGTTTGGGCGCCTTTTGCTTGCCGGCGTTCTTCTTCTTTTGAGCAGCGTTGTAACGAGCGCGCTCCTCATCGTAAAGAGGAATGTGAATGGTGAAGCAGGAGCCCTTGTCCTTTTCACCTTCCACCTGAACCCAGCCGCCATGGCGATCCACGATCTCCTTGACCACAGCAAGGCCGATACCCAAACCGCCGCTTTCGCGCGTACGTCCGGCATCCGCACGCCAGAAGCGCGAGAACACCATCTTCGCTTCCTCACGCGTGAGACCGATGCCCGTGTCACGCACGGCGATGGAGGCCATGATGTCACCTTTGCGCACGCTCACGTGAATACTTCCGCCCTCGGGCGTGTAGCGCACGGCGTTGGAGATGAGGTTGGCCGTTGCCTGGCGGATCATGTCGGGATCACCCACCACATAAACGTCTTCCTCAGCCTGATAATCCAAGGAAAGGCCCGAATCGGAAACGAAGATCTCGTGTGTGGAAACGATGCCCTCGATGAGTTCACCCACGTTGACGATCTCCTCCTTAAGCGGGCTCGATCGGTTCTCTAGACGAGAAAGCTTGAGTAGCGCATCGACCAATCGGCTCAGACGCTGCACTTCGGAGTTTACTGTGACAAGGCGCTCCTCATCGGCTTCATAGACGCCGTCAACCATAGCCTCAACCGTTGCCTGAATGGCCATGAGCGGCGTGCGCAGCTCGTGGGCCACGTCTGTTGTCAGGCGGCGCTCGAGCATGCGGTCCTTTTCCACCGATTCAGCCATGGCGTCAAAGGTCTCGCCCAGGCGAGCGATCTCGTCCTCGCCCGTAAGGTTGGTACGTGCCGACAGGTCACCTTCTTTGATAGCGCGCGCCGTCGAGGTCATACGGTTAATGGGAGCAACCAGACTACGGGCGAACAGAAAGCCGATACAGGATGCCAGCACGATGGCCACCACCGATGCGAACAACATGGCCTGGTAGGAATTGTTGCGGAACTCCTGATCAGGGGCGCGCATGAAGGTGTCAGATCCGTATACCCACACGCGAACCGAACCCACCACCTTGTCATCGACGATAATGCTTGCGCGAGCTACCTGCGATGAGTCTTTCGGCTCAAAGGATTCCAAGATGGAGCCATCTTCGCCCACCACAATGGAGGAATCGAAGGGAACGCCGCCGTCAGCATCGATCACCTTCACGCCAACGCCCGTGGTCATCTCCGAGGCCTGCACGGCAGGACGCGTGGTCTCAATATCCCAAAGGCTTTCGGTTCGTTCGTAAATATCAGCTATGCGCTCGGCCGTATTATTTGCCACCGACTGCATGTTGTCAGTGGTGTAGGTACGGAAGTGCTGCTCCCATACAAAGGAGACGACGCCGATTGCCACAAGCGCAGTCATGGCCGCGATAAAGGCGAAGGCGAGCGTTACGCGCGTAGTGTAGGTGAAGCTCTTCCAGCTGAACTCCTTCTTTTTTCCTTTGCGCGCAAGCTCCTCGTGTGCAGGTACCTCCTGCTTGGGTATTTCCCCGGAAAGACCTGCCGCCATAGAACCGATCGACACTGAAATGCGGTCGGCCTTCTTCTCCGGCGATTTTTTATCGTTGGCAGCGCTCACTGTTTAGTTGTTCTTGGTGGGGTCTTCGAAGCGGTAGCCGACGCCGTGGACGGTGTGCAGCCACTTCGGGTTGCGCGGGTTGTCGCCGATCTTCGCACGCAGGTTCTTCACGTGCGAGTCGATGGTGCGCTCGTAACCCTCGAAGTCATAGCCGAGAACCTTCTCGACCAGCTCCATACGCGAATACACACGACCCGGATAGCGGGACAGGGTGGTGAGCAGCTTGAACTCGCTGGCGGTAAGATCGATTTCCTCACCGGAGACGAGAACCTTGTGGCCCGATACGTCAATGGTAAGCTCGCCGAACTCCAAGACCTCACGCTGGGGCTCGGAGTCGGAATGCACGCGACGAAGCAGCGCGCGGGCGCGGGCCACCAACTCACGCGGGCTGAAAGGCTTGACCAGGTAGTCGTCTGCGCCCAGCTCAAGACCGATGATGCGGTCCTCCACCTCACCCTTCGCGGTAAGCATGATGATGGGCACATCGGAGGTGTCGCGAATCACGCGGCACACGCGCTCGCCCGGAACGCGGGGAAGCATGAGGTCAAGGATGATGAGGTCGAAGTGATGCTTGGAGAATTCATCCAAAGCCTCCTGACCGTCACCAACAGCCGTCACCCAGTAGTTTTCGCGCTCAAGATAAGCCGTAACTGCATCGCGGATAGCTTTTTCGTCTTCCACGAGAAGAATGCGTCGTGTCTCGTTGCTCATGTATGCTCCTCAAAGCTCGGGACTGGCCACATGGTCATGCGGCAGATCACTATTGCCAGATCAGCGGTATCGTTTGCATTTATTGTATTTAATATAGCGCCCATGAAGCTTGCCCGTACGTGAAATGACACAATAAACACCATGTCAGACAAGAAGACCAAACGAACCCGAAATGCCCCGTCCCATGCAAAAAGACCGCGTCGGTCAAGCAAGGGCGGCCCTAGCGGTTCGCGCCCACATAATCCTATCGCAAGCCCCACCCTTCAAAGCTCCGCAAGATCGGGCAGGGTTGGGCATTCGCGCGCTTCCCGCATGAAGCATTCCAAGACGAAACAGGCTGCCTCGCGCACTACCAGCTTCAGCTCGTCCCTTCACAGCCCCACACTTCGCGGAGAGATCAGCGACGGCTACGCCTTCAAACTTCCCAACGGAAACGAAGTCACCCTCACGCGACGTCACTTTCTCTACGGCCTTGCAGGAGTTGCCGCTGTTGCAGCGCTTGGCACGGGCGGCTACGTGCTCGACGAGGTCACGTCAGCAGGCGAAGGTTCGGCCAGCACCCTTTCCGTAGCGGAGGACTCGGTGTTTACCACCGAAGACTGTACTCAGATAGAAGACGCCTCCACCGCCATGGGTCTTGCAGCTCAATTTGAGCTACCCTACGGCACGCTCATCTGGGCAAACGATGACACATGGGCAGCCTGCCTCCTTCCCACCGAACAGGCAAAACCTCTGGTGAAAATCGGCTTGGTATCGCTTACGGCGGCCACTTACCATACCGTCCTCTCAAATGCCATCGGCGAGTCTGAAGGTTTCGAGATCTACGACGTGCGCGCCTGTACGGGCGGCATTATCTGGACCGAAGCCGACATCATGGACGGCATTTGGCGCGTGTACGGCGCAGCTACCGACGGAGCCACCCTCGGCGAGCCCATCCTGCTCGAGGAAGGTAATTCCGACTGGGAGATGCCCACCATAGCCGCCATCGCCGGCCACGTTTGGTGGCAGGTGCTTCCCCATCTCAACGGCAGCAAAACCACCGAGGCCTCCAAGCTCAAGCGAGCGAAGTTCGGCTCGTCTGAAGTGCAGGAAGTCTACAGCTCAAACGGGCGTATGTGCACGCCCGTCTATGCGGCAGCTGATGGCGTAGTGATCACTCCGCGATCCCAAACAAGCGGCACCCACTACCAACTTACCCACATCAATGAGGCGGGCGAAGTAACAGACACTCTCATCCTGCCCGCATCCATGCGCCCTCTCGAAGCTGGCTACACCCTTAACGGCTTTAATTTCATGTTCGACGCCATCTATAGCTATGGCGGAGGCATCGCCAACCTGGGCACCTATACACCGGCCAGCTACGTTGCCCCCGCAGGCGCCGACTACACCGGAGCCGCAGGCGCCGATGCCTACAGCGCGCCCACCTGGTTCCGCTTCCCCCGCACACCCCTCTCCGCTCCGGCATCATGCGGAAAATGGTTCATGGTCAAGTCGACCACGGCGGTCTGCGGCATTGATCTCGAAGCTAAGCAGTACTTCACGCTCGAGGTAAAAAACGGCTGCGACAGCTACGGTGACTACCTAGCCACTACCGGCCACCGCGACCGCATAGTCACCTTCTCCCAAATTGACTATGCGCCACTCGACGGCGAAGCGCAGAAATGCTGCCTCGTGCGCGTCTGGGCATCCCGCTAAAAAGAATACGGAAGGTAAGGCGGCGCTGGGAAAAGCTAAGGAACGTTTCCGCAGCCGCATCATATGTAAACCCATGTGCGGCGAGGACTAGTGACGTGCTTTTCCCCAACGGCGCGTTTTACCGAGACGATGCTGAGGGGCGGCGCTGGGAAAAGCTAAGGAACGTTTCCGCAGCCGCATCATATGTAAACCC
>CAYZCY010000003.1:36973-64778 GCA_964477115.1 uncultured Eggerthellaceae bacterium
ATGTGCGGCGAGGACCAGTGACGTGCTTTTCCCAGCGCCGCTTCCACCAGGTCTACAAGCCGCGGAAGGTATCGTGCACTTCTTCGGAGATGGAACTGTCGGCGATCACGACCACCGTATCACCCGGGAACACCGTGATGTCCTTGTCGGCAACCTGGACCTTGTCCTTGGTCACCACCGCCACGATAAGCGCGTTATCAGGCATGGGTATGTCATCGATCCTGATGCCCTTGCTGTTGGAATGATGCCTCATGCGCGGCATCACGTATTCGGACAGACCGACGTCACCATTGTCAAGCGACGAAACAACGCTCATGGATCCGATCAAAGCCTCTTCCTCGATGAGGTTGGCGATAAGCGTGGTTGAAGACACGCATTCAATGCCCACTTTGCGGAAGATTCGGATGTTCTTGGGATTGTTCACACGCGCGATCACGCGAGGCACGTTGAAAACGCTGTGCGCGATTTCGCAGGAAACCAGATTGCTGTCATCCTGGCCCGTAGTGGCCACGAACACGTCTGCACGACGGATGCCGGCGTCTTCCTGGTAGCGGGAGTCGCAGCCGTCGCCGTGGATGACCATATAGCGACCCTGCAGCTCGATCGAAAGCCTGTCGGCGGTAGAAAGCTTCGACTCAATGACAGCCACTTCGTTTCCGCTTTTAAGCAAGACAGCGGCAAGGTAAGATCCGATCTTTCCGCCACCGGCAATTACGATATACACTGCAGTGCCTTTCCTTCATGTACGCAAGCACCTAAGGCGCTTGCGGCTAGTCCTGAATGAAACGCGAAAACGCGGGAATAAGCTCATGGCGAACGCAGGCGAGAACGGAATCGCCATCATAGAGAATGGATTCGCTCGTGGGAATAGAAGATGCGGATCCGTCACTGCGCTCGAAGGCGATGATACGCACTTCATGGTCGCGCTCAAGCTCGGAAACGCGAATGGTTTTCTTTCCCCTCCAGCTCAAATCGAGAGAGAATCGCAGCACCTCAAACTCTCCGAAGGTGTCGATGTGCGAACCATGCCCTGAAACGATCTTGGAGAACACGTCTTCCGCAACGAGCGAGGTTCCGCAAACGTAGTCAATGCCGAGCTGCATGTAGGCGCGCTCGTGATCGGGATTGTACAGGCGCGCAATGACGTGCGGCACGTCGAACAGGAGATTTGCCACCTTCGCGCACATGAGGTTGGCGTTGTCGAACTGAGTGACCGCAGCAAGGACGTCGCACTCCTCAACGCCCGCCTTGATGAGTGTTTCTTCATCGAAACCCATGCCCTGCACGCGAGATCCGTTGAAATTGCGGCCCAAATTATCAAAGGCGTCGGCGTTTTTGTCGATAACGCATACGTTGTTGCCGTTGTCGGAGAGCATGTTTGCCAACTGAGACCCCACGCGCCCGCAGCCGACTACAATCACATTGCTCATACTTCACCTTTCAACCGAATCAGGTGGGTTCATGGTAGCGCAGATGAGCGGGGCAAGTCCGCACAACATGGGTTAAGTTGACGAGAAGATAAGCGAGACGGCCAGACGTGCTTAAATGATCTGCATCTGGGAAAGCGTCTTCTGATACCAGTCAAGGTAGGTGGGCGGGCAATACTTCTTGGCATTTGCTACGCTGATGGTATGCCCATAGCCCTCGGACAAACCGGCTACATGAGCGTTGATTGCTTCTTCCCAACTACCCCAAGAAGACTGACCCCAGCCCCAGGCGTTGTGGTACTTGAAGCAGTTGCGGCCCTTGGAAGATTCGGTGTTGGAAATTGCGGGGGAGAAACGCGGGTCCACGCCGTTTTCCCAAGCGGCTTCGGCGAACACGGCGCCGTATCCTGCCAACGGGGAACCTGCAAGATAGTTATCAATACGCGCGGTCCACTCAGCAACGAAGGCTTCCTTGCCCACGCTGAAGTCAACCGGGGTAAGCGCAAGGGAGCCTTCCTTGGCAAGCTGGGCCTCGCGAGCAGCCTGGGCCTTCTCAATGGCGGCCTTCTCAGCCGCGATGCGAGCAGCCTCTTCCTCAGCGGCAATTTCCTCAACGCCAACGGTAACGTTGCGCTGAGCGGTGCTCTCGATGGAAACGCCCGCAGTGATGATGTCGGAATTCTCAGCAGCGAATTCATCCTCTGCGACAGCTGCCGGAGCGACGATCTGGGTGCTAGTGGTCTTACCCAAGCCGAGCACAGCGTTGCTCGTGGAAGCGGAAAGACCTGCGGATGCAAAGCCAAAGCCAATGCAGCCTGCAAGTACGAGGGAAGAACAGCAGACAGCCGCAATCTTTGCGGCAACGCTTACCTTCTTCGTTTCTTTTCGCTGTGCGACCAAGCGCAAACCTTTCTCGGGCAGCGCACGAACTAACCGCCTTGGCGGTGACAGCGTGGTGAATTAGAAGTGGGAATGCTGCCGACGTGGCTCGTTATGCTGTTGTTAACTCGCTATATTCTACCCTAGCGAGGCTTTTGGGGCAAAAAGTTGTGGAGGAGCGTTCACGTTTTGTTCGCTTTTTGGCCACGGCTCAGAAACGAATCGTCGTCACCCGAGAACGTAGACAAACCACAAAATGCGGGGCTTCCCCCTTGTTCACTCCAATATATCTAGAGAGCTTCAGCGCTGCAGCCAAGGCTTCCGAAGCTTGTTCGCCTTTCAAAAGAAATAATTTCACGAACACTCGAGTCAGGTGAACGGTGCTTTTTAAGCCTTTCGAGACACGCGAATGGTCGAAATGCGAGAACGGCGCATCTTCTCAATCTTGAAAACCATGCCCTCGATTTCGAATTCCTGGCCCGTGCGAGGAACCACGTCAACGACGTCCAAAAGCCACCCGGCTATGGTTTCGTAATCATCCGACTCCTCAACCGGCCAGCCAAGATCCATGGCGTCTTCCACGGGAAGGCTGCCATCAACGCGCCATACCCCCTCGCCTATCGTGGTCACCAGATCGCGGTCGTGGTCGGTCTCGTCGATGATCTCACCGACGATTTCCTCAACGATGTCCTCGATGGTGATAAGACCGGCGGTTCCGCCGTATTCGTCAACCACAATGGCCATCTGACGTCGCTGCTGCTGCATCTCGGAGAGAAGCGGAAAGACGTCCTTAGTTTCGGGAATGAACATGGCCTCGAACATAAACTTGGTAACTGGTTCGTCTATACGGCCGTCCATAAGCGGACCTATGAGATCCTTGTAATAGACGATGCCAACGATGTCGTCGATGTCATCACGAAAGACAGGAAGGCGGGAATAACCCGTGCCCCGCATTCGCTCAAGCGCGACACGACCGCTTTCCTCGTTCTCTACGAGCATCATGTCGACGCGAGGGGTCATGATTTCGTAAACCGACATATCGCTCAGATCCAAGATGTCACGGATCATGCGCTTTTCGTCTTCGAGCAGCTCGTCGTTGTCTGCCACCATATCCTTGATTTCCTCTTCGGAAACCTGGTTGCGCGCACTGCGACCGAACAAATCGAATAAACCACCCTTTTCCCGCTTGGGATCCCTATCGCGTTCTTTGTCCATGAGCTTGTGCTCTACCCCGCTTCATCCGGCATGTATGTGTTGATGAGAACTGTATCACATGCCCGAAGCACGCGGGAGCCGCGTGCCCCAGAATAGACATGCGGCAGGACCTTCACATCATGAAGACCCTGCCGCATCAAAGAATGTGACTCCGTGCGGGAATCTAGGGGAACCGCACTTCATCAGTATGACGAAAAGCATTGACTGCTTTCACCGGCGCAAAGCGCAGATTAGAGGGATGGCGCTCGATGCCGCAGCAGCGGATTGCTCAACCGCTGCCGAAAACAAAATACGCCCCTCAAGCGTATGCACGAACACCTGAGGGGCGAACGAACGACGGTTTTCCGCGAACGGCAAAAGTACCGTCTGACCACGCCTTCTATTTCATGCTAAAGCGCTTAGGCGAAGAACAGCTCCGACAGAGTCATCGGATCGATATAGGCGCCGTCCTTGTAAACACGCATGTTGCCGGATGCGATTTCGTCGATGAGGATGACATTGCCTTCCGCATCGTAGCCAAACTCGAACTTGATGTCGTAGAGGACAAGGCCCTTCTCTGCGAGATCATCAGCGACGATCTGGGTGATCTTCTGGGTCATGTCCTTCAGGGAGTCGTACTGCTCGTCGGTCATGACGCCAAGCGCGACCAGACCGTCCTTGGTTACCAGAGGATCGCCAAGGTCATCATTCTTGAAGGTGGTCTCAACGTATGCGGGCAGGTCTGCACCCTCTTCGATGTACTGGCCGTAACGGCGGAAGAAGGAACCGACAGCCTTGTGACGGCAGATAACCTCGAGGCCCTGGCCGAAGACCTTTGCGGGCAGGACTTCCATGGTGGTGTTAGCAAGATCGGCGCTGACGTAGTGGGTCTTGATGCCAGCGGCATTGATCTTCTCGAAGAAGTAGATGGACATGCGAAGGTTGACATCGCCTACGCCCTCGATGGTAAGACCAACGGCGTTCTCGCCCGGATCAAACACGCCATCCTTACCCGTGCAGTCATCCTTAAACTTCAGCAGGTAGTTGCCGTTGTCAAGGGCGAAGACATCCTTGGTCTTGCCAGAGTAAACGAGCTCGTTTGCCATGTCGGATTCCTCCTGTACTCACGATGAATGGAAAGCTCATCGGTTTCGGTGCTTCAACCCATCCAGTTTACCGTGCGCCTCGACCGGCCTTCGGGCAAATCGCCTGCGGCGGCACGATTTTTACGCCCACGAAACCTTAAGCCCGCCCTAGCGCTTCGGCATGAGCCACACAAGCCACGCTGCGGCATCTTCGGCGCGCACGTCTATGAGACGAACCGTGGTTCCACCGATGCCCGCCGCAGTACGGGCGTGAATGGTGGCGGTCTTCGCACGGCGCTGCAGGGGGTTTGCCTTGGTAAAGCCGTACTGCACCTTCTGCCTTGTGAAGCTCACGCTTTCGCGCGAAAGGCCTCCGTTGCTTATCTGCATGAACCGACGGTTCACGGCAAAGCTCGACTCACGCGCCCACAGCAAGGCACCTGCCAAGTCGATGGCGAACAGCAGAGCCGACAGGACATATACCACGATAGCCGCCCTGTCGATATAGGGAAGGCTCGCCGCCAGCTCAGCGCCCGCATGAGGAACCAGCAGATGCAGGGCGATCTGACCGAGCGCCGTGAGCACGGCAAGCCAGAAGCCAAAGCCCTGAATAATGCAGCGGCGCACGATGGCGCGGCGGCGCGCGCTCGGCGCAAGGGGGATGGCGTCGCGCGGCACGTCAGCGTATTCGGGGATGATTCCCGCCAGTATTTCGGCAGCCCTGTCAACCTTTACGAAGGGGTGGATCACAAGACCCTGCTGGGCAGGCTGCTTGGAGCCGTCTGAGCTCTCCTGGGCTGCATCGATCTTTCCTATCGAGATCTCGCAATAACCCATGAGGCGACGGATGAAGCTTTGCTTGATGGTCACCGACTGAACGCGATCGATGTCAACGCCCTGGAACCGGTGCTGCAGCAAGCCTCGCTCCACTTCGATGCGGCTGCCGCGGCGGCGCGCATGGAAACCGCCGTAGGAAATGCAGACGCCTGCAGCCGAAATGAGCCAGATCAGCACGGCCATGCCCAGCAGCGAAGAAATCGCCATGAAGGCCAGACCTCCCGCAATCTGCGAGCCAGCCGAAGACATCACGGCGTGCACCATGAGCTCGCCAGCACCTGGGGCAGTGGCAAAGATCATTTCGGCGATCTCAAACACCACGCCTAAGACGCCAACGATGACGAAGATAAAGGCGGTGTTGTTGGAAAGGCCGGTGAGTACGAGCTCCTTGTTGGACAGGCCATACTCGTAAGCAACCAAACCCGTGTCCACACCTTCGCCACCGAAAACACCGTTGAACTGGCCCCATACATCAGCAGGCAGGTCCAAGAGATTCGTCCCCGCCGAAGCCGGCGAGGGCGCCGAAGGCACCGCAAAGGCCACAGCCGCGGGGTCTGCGCCCGCCGCAACCGCGGCGACATAAGCCTTGCGGGCAAATAGCTCGGCGCGCAGGATTTCGGCATCCTGCTTGGTAAGGTAGGGAACCATGACGGCCTTGTTGGCAGATCCTCCCGCGGTGTCGATGCTCACCGTGCAAACACCGAAGATGCGCTGGAAGAGAGAGGCGCGTTGATCCACCGACTGAACGCGCTGATAGGGAACGTGAACGTGCTTCTTGCTGAAGATGCCCTTGTACAGGCTGAACTCCGTTTCACCCAGCTGGTAGTACAGGTATTTGTATGACACCACCTGATACACCACAGCTGCAAGCACTACGGCCAAGATGACGAGAGCGCACAGGGCAAAAACAATGAAGACCGTTTGCGCGCCGTCCGCGGTGTCCATCTCTCCTTCAGCCGCGACGCCGATGAAGGAGGGGCCCATGGAGATGGCGCTGACGAACAAGATCATCCCCGCCATACGCAAGCTGCCAAGCCACATATAGCTGTGGTGGACGTGGCGCTTCTCGTTCTCGGAAATGTCGAAGCCCACCTGCATTAGACGTCCTCTCGAGCAAGACGTGCAAGCTCGGCGGCGCGGTCGCGCAAAAGCTCAGCCTCGGCCAGGGCAAGGCCGGGAATCACGTGCTCACCCGCCGCGGTGGCAACCGTAACGCTTGCAAGGCCAAAGGCGCGCATGATGGGGCCCTGGCGCGTATCCGTGTTCTGGACGCGAATGAAGGGAATGATATAGCGCTTGCGCCAAATGATGCCCTTGGCGATGTCGAGGTAGTCTTCGGTCACCTCATAGCGCCAACGCGCAAAGCGAATGGGAGGGAGGGCGGCCATGAACACAAGCAAAAGGACGGCGAAGACGGCGGCGATGATGGCGAGCACCACGAAGATCCACGACGATCCGTCGACGACCGCGGCAATGCCGAAAGGCAGAAAGCAGCACAGGAATGCGAGGATGATCCAGATGGCGTCGCTGATGCGCCAGACGTTTTTTATCTTGGGATCGAGCTGATATGCGGGCAGATCTCTCACAAGGACTCCTCCTCTTCTCGAGGGAGATGATGAATTCAGGCTATTGTACAGGGGCGGGCGAGCGTGTGGAACGAAGCTCTGCCACACAAGACGAGCAACAGGCGAGCAACAGGCGCCGACGAGACTTTTCCTTGATCACTTCGGGCCTTTTGGGCAATTTGGAAAACTCCCCATTATGTTTCATATTGGGTAATGCATATTATATATAGCATTACCTGATCAGAGGGCATATTTTAGTGGAATGCAAGCGTGGTAAACCTATAAAGCAATAGCGTTATGCCTGATCACAGGCTTGTGATTCTTGTTTTAACATCGGGTCTTTCGCTATGTCTGCTACTTATATTATGTAGATAAATGTTATGCATCGCTGTTTGATTCTTGCGTGCTCTTTTGAGGGAAAGAAAGACTCGTGAGAATCCAGAAAATCCTTGCTGACAACCTGAGAAGCTACCGCAAACGAGCGGGGCTTACTCAGGAGCAGCTAGCTGAGAAAAGCGGGCTGCACCGCACCTACATAGGCGGCATCGAACAGCAGCGCATCAACGTAAGCCTGAAAAACATAGAGCGCATCGCCACCGCACTCGAGATCGATCCCGTTCTGCTCATGATTCGGGCCGAACAGGATGATGACGGAATGCCCAGGCAGATCCTCCTCGATAAGAACGAGTACGCGCTGCTCAGTCGACGAAGCGAGGAAACCGTGGTGACCCCCATCAATGTTTCCGACTCGCGCCTTTCGCTCCAGATTCTTACCTCCCTCATCATAGAGGGATATACCGGTGAGAGGCTTCTTTCCATGTACGACAAAACACAGCGGGAGCTCCTCAAGGTAATGAAGGACAGCAGGCGCTCGCTTTAGCGCGGGGCTCGGCCCTAAAGCCCGAATACAACGCGCCTCACAAGAAAAGGCCTGCGACTCGATGCCGCAGGCCTTCTTTCATGCCATGGATGCGTCAGTGGCGTCGAGGTCCTAGACCAGGCCGAACATGTAGTCGAGCTCGAAATCCCAAGAGTCAAGGTCAACCTTCCACTCGCCGTCGACAAGCTCGATATCGATGATCGCGTAGTTGACGTCCTCAGTGATGCTTGCGGAGCTCACGGCATCGGAAAGCATGATGCCGAACTCGGCCATGATCTGGGCCTCGGTCATATCGGCAGCCTTACCGCTTGCATCAAGAGCATCGATAGCCTCATTGAAAGACTCGAGAACATCAAAGACATCCTTCGCGTCAACGTAGACGCCGATCCAGCCGGTGCCCTCGTCGGTGTCCATCACCACGCTCTCGATCTCGTAGTCAAAGCCGACGAGCATGCCCTCGGCATAGTCCATAGGATCGTATCCGCAGTCAGACATATGGAACTCGAGCTCGGAATAGAAGCCTTGATCGGCGATGTCGGCGATCTCCTGAAGCATGGCGGAATCCCTGGTCTCAAGCTTCTCAAACAGCTCGGCCGTCTCCTCGACGACAGCCTTGGCCTCAGGGTCGATGTACAGGTCGGAATCGATATTGTAGTTGCTGGCGATAGACGCTCCCGACGAGCTGCCAGAAGATCCGTCATCCGAGAGAACGGAAGTGGATGAGGAGTCGATCTCGTCGAAGATATCGTCAACAGCTGCCACGCCGACGACCATGCCGATGACAAACATGACAGCGGAAACGACGATGCCAACGATGCCGCAGATGCGGCCGATCTTTGCCTTGTCGCCGCCCTTCTTGGCTAAAACAATGGCAACGATGCCGAGAATTACGCCGATAAGCGGGGAGAGCAGGCCGAAGAGGATGGCGAGAATGCCGCAAACGAGCGCGCCGACGCCACCGGGCTGCTTGGGCTGCTGATAGTTCACAGGCATAGCGGGAGCGCCGCCGAAAGGTTGCTGGGGCTGAGTCGGAGCGCCAGCGAAAGGTTGCTGGGGCTGAGTCGGAGCGCCAGCGAAAGGTTGCTGGGGTTGGGCGCCGCCGAAATCAGGCTGGGCAGGTGCAGCTGCGGGCTGCTGGCCGCCAAAGACCGGTTGAGCCACGGGCTCGGCAACAGGCTGCTGGGGCTGCATGACGGGCTGCTCGAAAGTCGGCTGCGCGATGGGCTGTTCGGGCTGTTCAGGCTGGGCAGCTGGCTCCATTACGGGCTGGGCGGGCTCGGGCTCAAGGACAGCAAGCTTTGTTCCGCAGTTTCCACAGAACGCGCCACCAGGTTGGGTAGCGGCGCCGCAGTTAGGACAGAAGCCGCCCATGACATTCTTGTCATTCATTGTTCTTCCCTTCCTTGTTCTCGCTCGGCTCCCCGCATTCAAAGCCCCTGGCTCAACGGGAGACCGACTTTTCTCATACGCACAGATTACATTAAAACCAATTCCCATTTCGGCTCGCACCATGGATTTCCCCCAAGTCCCTATCCCCCGCTCCTCGGCCAGCCCTGCGCTCACCTTCTGATCCTTTACAGAGAGAAGGACGTCTGCCCGCAAGGGAAAATACCCGCGTCACCTGCCACTGCCCTATTCAATGCACTTTTAATGGCGATTGCGTAAAGTATCAAAGAGAAGCTGAGCGCTTGCAGCTACCTTGTGGCATTATGAGAGGTTGAGAAAATCGATCGTTAGCTTTTGCCGAAGCAGGGCGCAGCCCGCAGGCATAAGGATAAGCTTGCCGCAGATAAACGATCGTTTTCCTCCTTAAACGTAGCTTAAACAGAGCAGAGGGCAGGAGATACCCATGGGCATCTTTTCGAGGTTCGAAAGCAGAATGGAAGACACGGTAGAGGGCGCCGCTGACAAGATGGTGGGCTCGCCGCTTTCCCCTGTGCAGATTGCCAAGAAGGCCGAGAAGCAGATGCGCCGCGAAAAGATGGTCGGCGCGGGCAAGCAGTATGCCCCCACTCTGTACACCGTGCTCGTCAACGGCGACGACGACGAACGTCTCTTCGGCTACTACCCCACCTTGGCCGGCGAAACCGAAACCTATCTGGCTGCGAAGGCCGGCGAGCATGGCCTTGTGATGGACGGACAACCGCTCGTGCGCTTCATAGTTGACGATGACCTCAAGCGCGGCAAATTCGAAATCATCGCCGAAATGGTGGCTGCGCCTATCGTGGCCCAACTTCGCCAGGAGGAAATGGAGCGCTACGGCATCAGCCTTGCGGCCAAGCCTCAGCCTGGAGTTCGTGGCGGCGCAGGTGCACGCGGCGGCGCCAAAGGCGGCTTTGACCAGGGATTCAACGACGGATATGACGACGGTTACGGTGAATCCTTTGCCGATCCGTACGCCGACCCCTTCGGCGAAGCTCTGCCCGAAAATCCCAATAACACCATGGTGTTTACCGGCGCTACCGCCGCCAAACCGGAACAAGACCCCTTCGCTCCCTCTCCCGAAAAGCTCACGGCTTACCTCTACGACATCACGCACGACCGCGCATTCACGCTCGACCGCCCGCGTATGTCCATCGGCCGCGAATCCGTCAACCATGTGGTCATCCCCGACATCAACGCCTCGCGCTCCCATGCCGAGATTCGTCAGGAGGCTAACGGTACCTGGGTTTTGTCTGACCTCGGATCCACCAACGGCACCTGGGTCAACGGCCGCCGTATCAAATCGGCGTCGCTATCCGATGCCGACATGATCCGCATCGGCACCACTGACATCGAATTCCAACTCATCTAAATAGCGGGCCAGCTCGCTCGGCTTGCTCCTTAAGCGTCGCGAAAACATACTTTACCCGCACCCGAACACGAAACGCGAAAGGGATCCCCGTGATCGACATCTTCCTACTCATAGCTCGCCTGCTCTTCGTGGCGCTGCTCTACCTGTTCCTGTTCGCCATCATGCGAACGGGCATCGGACTGGTCAAGGGCCAGCGCAAGAAGGAGCGCACCTGGAACATCTCGGTCGAGCGAGGACCTAAGGAACTGCGCGGCGTGTCCATCGCCGTCAACGGCCCCGTCATCGTGGGTCGATCTCCGGGCGCTGACATCGTCATCGGCGCCGGCTACGTGTCGGGCCGCCACGCCCGATTCCACCTGATGGGCCAGAACCTGTTCGTCGAGGACTTGGGTTCCACCAACGGCACTGCCGTCAACGGCCAGCTCATCAACGGCCCCGTAGCCCTTAAGAACAAAGACCTCGTCATGATCGGCGACGTAGCTATCCGCGTGAGGTACGTCTGATGACCTCCGCTCAACACAGCAGAACAGCGCACGACGCGCACCATGCTTCGGCGGCCCAGAGCGCCGACGCCAGCGCGTTTAAGGCCTCCACCTTCGGAAGCGGCACGCACGTCGGCAAAATACGCGAGCACAACGAAGACTCACTCGTCGTTGCCGCGCCTCTTTTCGTGGTGTGCGACGGCATGGGCGGTCATGCCGCTGGTGAAGTTGCCTCCGAGATCGCCGTCTCCACCATTGCGCGCAATGCTCCTCAGTACCCCGACGCCTATGCTCTGGGGCAGGCCGTTGAGTCGGCCAACCTCGCCATCATACAGGCGGCGAAACAGGGCAAGGGCCGCGCAGGCATGGGAACAACCTGCACCGCCGCCATGCTTGAAAACGAGCATCTGGTCATCGCGCAGGTGGGTGACTCCCGCGCATACCTGCTGCACAACGGCCGCCTTCAGCAAATCACGCGTGACCACAGCCTCATGGCCGACCTCATCGAGGCGGGAAGAATCACGCCCGAGGAGGCAAAGGTGCATCCCCAGCGCTCGGTGATCACCCGCGCGCTCGGCAGCGATCCCCGCACCGAACCCGACCTGTACGAGATCGGCGTGCACGAAGGGGACCGCCTGCTGCTGTGCTCCGACGGTCTTACCGCCATGCTTGACGACAACGAGATCAGAGCTATCTTGGGCAGCGTCACCGATCCGCAGCGCTGCGCTTCCCGCCTGATCAACCAGGCGGTTGACGCAGGTGGCGTCGACAATGTCACCGTTATCGTGGTCGACGTCACGGGATTTGCCGAGGTACGCCACAACAAGCTTGCCCGCAAGACGAAGATGCTCATCGGCACCGTACTCGCCTGCATGGCGCTTGCCATCGCCGGCGCGGCCTTCGCCGTTAACTACATCATGGACAACTCCGCCTATCTGGCCGAGTCAAACGGCTACGTGGCCATCTATCGCGGCATCCCCGGCGAAGCCTTCGGCATCTCCTTCTCCGAACTTGAGGAGGTCACCGATATTGCCGTAGCCGACCTGCAACCCGGTCTGGCAAACCGTCTCAAAGGAGACGGAGTCGCAGCCGGCTCCCTCGAAGACGCTCGCGCCCTTGTTTCCTCTTACGAAATCGAAGTGGAAGCCCGCTTAGGCGACAAAGCCGCAGCAGATGAGGAGGAGACCGCATGACGCGCAGAAACCTAGAGCTCACCCTTCTCTGCATTGCGGCGCCGCTTGTCATCGCGCTGTTTGCCATGCTGGCCATCAACGACGGCCAAGACGTAGGACTCAACTCCCTCGGCGTTCCTCTGGGCATCTTCGGCGCCTTCGCCTTGGCGCACCTCGTGGTGCGTAAAACCGCACCCGGAGCCGACCCGGCCATCCTGCCCCTCACGTTTGCCCTGTCGGGCATCGGCATGGCCTTCGTCACGCGCCTGGCACCCGAACTGGCCGCACGTCAGGTTGTCTGGCTGTACCTGGGCATCGCCTGCATGATCATCGTGCTCGTTTTCCTGCGGAATTTGGAAAAGCTCGCCAACTACAAATACACCCTCATGATGGTAGGCGTCGCTCTCCTGCTCTCCCCGATGCTGCCCATCGTGGGCCAGGAAATCTACGGCAGCCGTATCTGGCTGTCCATCGGCCCCTTCTCCTTCCAGCCGGGCGAGCTGGCAAAGATCTGCATCGTGCTGTTCCTCGCCGGCTACCTGGCGCAAAACCGCGAAATGCTGTCGGTGTTTACCTGGGACGTCGGCCCGTTCCGCCTACCCTCGCTGCAAACGCTGCTTCCGCTGCTTATCATGTGGGCTCTGGCCTTCCTGGTGGTCGTGTTCGAAAAGGACCTCGGGTCAGCGCTCGTATTCTTCCTTGTCTTCTTGGTTATGCTTTACGTGGCTACCGGACAAAAGCTCTACGTTGTCGTGGGCCTTGGCCTTGCCGCAGTTGCCGCATTGGTTCTCTACACCTTCTTCGGACATGTGCAGGTGCGCGTTGAAACCTGGCTCGATCCCTTCGCTGACCCGACGGGTAAGGGCTACCAGCTGGTGCAGACCATCTACTCGCTCGCTGATGGCGGTATGGTGGGCGTCGGCATCGGTCGCGGCCTGGCAGAGAACATCCCCGTTGTCGAAAGCGACTTCATCTTCGCTGCCATTGGCGAAGAGATCGGTCTTCTGGGCGCGGCTGGCGTTTTGCTGCTGTATTTGAGCCTCGCCATCCGCGGCATGGTCACCGCCGCGCGAGCAAAGAGCGACGTGAGCTCCTTCATCGCAACCGGTCTGACCGCCATCATCGTGCTGCAGGCCTTCATCATTGTGGGCGGCGTTACGCGCGTCATTCCCCTAACGGGCCTCACCCTGCCCTTCGTAAGCCAAGGCGGATCGTCGCTTCTGGCAAGCTTCATCATCGTGGGCTTCCTTCTTCGCTGCGGCGACGAAGGCACGGGCATCGATCACGAAGTCGCCTCGGCAACAAGCACGTTCAATCCCAACAGCGTTCTCGGACGCATTTCGCTCGGTACGCGCCTGACCCACATCATGGTGGTGTTTTCCGCGCTGTTTGCCATCCTGGTGGCAAACCTCACCTGGATCATGGTCATCAAAGCCGATGAATATCAGAACATGCCGGGCAACAGTCACGCCATCGCCCGTGAAGCGGAAAACGAACGCGGCACCATTTCAACCTATGACGGCGTCGTGCTTGCGCAAAGCGTCGAGGCCGACGACGGCACTTACACGCGCGTATACCCCGCGGGCACCCTGGCCGCGCATGTGGTGGGCTACGCCTCGTCGCAGTACGGAACCAGCGGAATCGAAGCCGCTTACAACGACACGCTCATTGGCGAAGAGAACTACGCCACGTGGCTGGACGCCCTGAATTCCCTTGCCGGAGCGGGCACGGTGGGCAACGACGTAACGCTTACCATCAACTCGAAGGTTCAACAGGCCGCGCAGGATGCCCTTTCGGGCTACAACGGCGCATGCGTTGTCATCGATCCTGAAACGGGTGCCGTACTCGCCATGGCAAGCGCCCCCACCTATGACGCCTCCGACGTTGAAAACCTGCTGGCCCAGGCAAGCGAAGACACCAGCTCGTCGGTCTTCTACAACCGAGCGACGCAGGCTCTCTACGCACCGGGTTCCACCTTTAAGATGGTCACCCTGGCGGCCGCTCTCGAAGACGGCATCGCTTCTGAGGAAACCGTCTACAGCGCACCGGGCGAGATGGAAATCGGCGGTGCCTCAGTTACCAACTTCAATGAAAAAGACTACGGCGACATCACGCTTGCTCGTGCAACCGAAGTCTCCAGCAACACGGTATTTGCCCAGGTGGGCGTTGAGCTTGGCGCTTCGCGTCTGGTAAGCGCAGCGGAGGAGTTTGGCTTCAACGAAGACCTTGACTTCGAGCTGCCCACGCGCACCTCGCTCATGCCCGACCCCGACGAAATGACCGAATGGGAGACGGCGTGGGCAGCGGCGGGTGAGCCTGTCGGCGAACATGAGAGCCCTGCAGGCCCGCAGGCCACCGTGCTGGAAATGGCCCTCGTCGGCTGCGGCTTGGCAAACGACGGCCTCATCATGGAGCCCTACCTGGTTGCCGGCGTGTATAACGCAAGCGGCGAACGCAGCTATTCGGCCACGCCCACTCGACTGCAGCAAGCCGTGAGCGCAGCGACCGCCGAACGTGTGCGCAACGTGCTCACGGGCGTCGTCACCAGCGGCACGGGAACCTCAGCCGCCGTCAGCGGCGTGACAGTTGCCGGCAAGACCGGCACGGCGGAGCGTGGCGACGGAAGCGACGACGTGTGGTTTGTCGGCATGGCGCCGGCAGACGACCCGAAGGTGGTCGTGGCCATCGTGCTGGAAAAGGGTCCGAGCGGAGGCGCTGCCGCGCGTTCGCAGGATGTCATGGAGGCTGCGCTTTCCGTGCAAGGACTTTTGTAAATCGCGGGGCCTCAGCTGCTTTGCCGCAGAGCAAAGCAGCGGGCTCTTTAGTAGAATGGTATAGATTGCGGAAAACCGCATCGCATGCACCTCGAACACTCGAACATGCGAGCAGAAGGAGCAACAAGTGAATGAACAAGGCACGATGACGGGACGCACCTTCAACGGTCGTTACGAAATCAAGGATCGCATCGGCCTCGGCGGCATGGCTGAGGTATACCGCGCACTCGACAATGTCCTCGGCAGAACGGTTGCCGTCAAGGTAATGCTTCCGCAGTACGCCGCCGATCCGGATTTCACCCAGCGCTTCCGCCAAGAGGCCGCAGCTGCGGCCAACCTGCAAAGCCCCTACATCGTCAACGTGTACGACTGGGGCCAGGATAACGGCACTTATTTCATCGTCATGGAATTCGTGCGTGGAAGCGACCTGAAAACCGCCATCAGCCAGCGCGGCGCCATCAACCAGCGTAAGGTTGCTGAAATCGCCGCCCAGGTGTGCCAGGCTCTCACGGTTGCCCACAACCAGGACATCATCCACCGCGACATCAAGCCGCAGAACATCATGGTTCAGCCCGACGGCAACGTAAAGGTGATGGACTTCGGCATCGCGCGCGCGAAGAACTCCATGAAGCAGCAGACTTCTTCCGTTCTTGGCACGGCGCACTACATCTCACCCGAACAAGCTCAGGGCAAGGAGCTCACCTCCGCAAGCGACATCTACTCGCTTGGCATCGCCATGTTCGAGGCAACCACCGGCGAGCTTCCCTTCGATGGAGAAGAAGCCGTCTCCGTTGCCATGATGCAGGTGACCCAGGAGGCTCCCCTTCCGAGCGACATCAACCCCAACATTGATCCGGACCTCGAAGATATCATCCTGTGCGCATTGGCAAAGAACCCGCACGAGCGCTTTGCCACCGCAAACGATATGCGCTTGGCCCTGAACGACTACCTCGCTGGCAGGCCCGTCAACCTTGGCGGCGCCCGTGGCGCGAACGGTGGGTTCACGGGTGCTGAAACCCGCGTCATAGCTCCCGTCAACGGCGGTGCGGCCGTCCCCGTCGATGCCACCCAGGCCATGCCGGGTTTGAGCGGCGCTGGTATGCGCCCCGCTAACTACAACGGCACGCCCGCTGCTCCCAAGAAGCACATCAACAACAATTTCCAAATGGAAGAGCCCAAGAAGAGCAAGGCTCCCATTATCGGCGGCGTCATCGCCGCGCTCCTCGTCATCGCAGCAGCTGCCTTCGTGCTCATGGGCGGCCTTGGCGGAGACGGAAAGGAAGTCCCCAACGTTGTCGGCATGACCGAAGCGCAGGCTATCGAGATGATCGAAGCCGAGGGCTTCCAGGTAGGCACCATCGACAAAACGCACGACGAAAACGCCGAAGCAGGCAAGGTCTTGAGCCAGGACCCCAACGGAGGCACCAAAAAACCCGAAGGGACTAAGATCAACTTGGTCATCTCCATGGGAGTCAACGAAGTGCAGCTTCCCGACTTCTCCAATATGACCATCGACCAGGCACAGCGCGAGGCCTCTAAATACAATCTCGTCCTTCAGCCCATGGAAGCGGAGTATTCAGCTGACATCGAGGTGAACAAGATCATCCGCACGAGTCCCGAAGCCGGCGCGACCGTTGCCGAAGGTTCCACAGTCAAGTATGTTCTGTCCCTTGGCACCGAAACCGTCAGCGTTCCCAACGTGGTCGGCAAATCCCGCAATGACGCCCTGTCTACACTGCAGGATGCTGGCTTCAAGGTGAGTATCGAAGAGGGCTATAGCGATAACATAGCGGCGGGCATCGTCATGGAGCAGAGCCCCTTCGGCGGCAAGCTTGAAACCGGCGAAACCGTGCGCATTCACGTGAGCCTCGGTCCCGAACCCAAGACCGACCCCGAACCCCAGCCCGAAAACAACAGTGACAACAATTCGGGAAGCACGACAAATAACAGCGAAGACGCGAGCGCTGTCGCAACATCTGAGTAAGACTCAATCGCTAGATCACTGAAGAAGTCTTGACGGGGATTGTTGATTTCCTGTCAAGACTTTTTCTCGTATAGGGCTCCTTATATACTTGAAGCAAGCCCTGCTTCCGTCATTTCTGTGATGGACCGACGTTATCTCCGAGGGAGCTCAAGATAGCGGGTGGAATGGAGATTCGCATCCGTCGATGCGAAAGCCAGGAAGCAAGCTGCGAGCACCCACCTTATGCAAGGTGGGTTCATCCTTCTGACGATGAAGCGGGGCTTTTGCGCGCTTAGCTGCGCCTTTAAGCGGCGGGGAACCGCAAAACAAACACAGCACCCTCGCCCATCTTGCTTTCCACCTCAATCGTTCCGCCAAGCTGCATGACGGCATGCTTCACGATGGCAAGGCCAAGCCCCGTGCCGCCTGTTTCCTTAGAGCGACTCTTCTCCATGCGATAGAAGCGTTCGAAGATCTTCTCCTGCTCCTCGATCGGTATTCCAGGGCCGGTGTCGCTCACGCGTATCACCGCCTGCGCGCAGGTATCCACGTCCTTCTGCTGTGAAAGCATCGAAGGCGTGCCCGCTTCCTTCCCTTCGTCTAGCGTAAGCTCGCAAGAAATATCCACCGAGACGGAGCCGCCGACGTGGTTATAGCGAATACCGTTTTCCACAAGGTTGTAAATCATCTCCTCAATGAGAATCTCGCTTCCCTGCATCTTGGCTTCTTCGCCCGACGCAACAAGCGTCACGCCTCGCTCACTGGCAAGGGGCTGCAGTCGAACCGCCACACGACGAGATACCTCCTGCAAGCTGACAAGCGTATCGGCAGCCACATCGAAGGACGACTCGTCAAGGCGAGACAAGGTGAGCACGTCATTGATAAGCTGACGCATAGCCTGCGACTCGTCATAGATGAGACCGGCGATCTTTTGCGTGTCCTGCTGCAAAACCATGCCGCTTTTCATCAGCTCGGCGTAGCCGGCGATAACCGTCAATGGCGTCTTCATCTCATGAGACACGTTAGCCGAAAAATCCCGGCGCATGCTTTCTGCGCGCGCCAGCTCTCGATTTTGCTTCTTGAGCTGACCTTGCTGTTCCTCGATACGAAGCAGCAAGGGGACCATCTCCTCATACACCTCGTTTTCAAGCGGCTCGCTCAAATCAAGCGCGTCGATGGGCTTCATGACCCTCTTAGTCAAAAGACGCGAAAGATAGAAGGCTAAAACGGCAATCATGGCAAATGCAATGAGCTCGGGCAGCATGAGGCTTGCCAAGAAGGAAACCAGAGACTCGCGCGTCTGGGAAAGACGCACGATGCTGCCATCCTCCAGCTTTACAGCAGCATAGATGGTATCGGTGCCAAGCGTAGCCGAGTAACGAGACACGGCTCCTTCGCCAAGGGAGTCCGCGTCGGCAACCTCGGGTCGGCTCGCGTGGTTTTCAAGAGAACCCACATCAGCGGTCGCGCTGTCGTAGAGCACGGTTCCGTCGCTTGCAATGAGCGTGTAGCGCACGAGGCCGGAGAACTGCGCCTCAAGCGCGGGGATATTTGCCTCGCTATCCGTTTGGTTGAGATGCATTGCCGCGTTACGCGCTTGGTATGCCAAATCGCGCTCGGCGTCAGCCTCATGCGACCAGTAGAACACCGAGGTAAGCACCAAGGACAGAACCGCCATGACCGTCAGCGCAAAGGCAAGAACGGTCTTGAACGTGGTGTTCGAAAGGCTTCTGGATTTCGCTTGCTGCATAGCGCAACCTATCATGTAGATTTCAGGCAATAACCCACGCCGCGAACGGTTGTTATCATTTCCTCAGATCCGGGATGGGCTCTCGAAAGCTTTTGGCGCAGGGTTTGCACATGCACGTCAACCGTTCTCGTTTCGCCTACGTAGGTGACGTCCCATACCCGTTCAAGCAAACTAGCTCGGGAAAGCACCTTGCCCTCGTTTTCCATGAGCGCGTGGAGCAGATCGAACTCCTTCAGGGTCAGCGAAACCTCCTCACCGCAAACGCGCACTGTACGGGAGGGTAGATCAAGGTGAAGGCCACCAACGGCAAACTCCGTTTGCACGGGCGCCGGGCTTGCAGAAGAACAACGATGGCTTCGCCTCAACAGGGCGTTTACGCGAGATACCAGCTCCATCATGCCAAAGGGCTTGACGAGATAGTCATCAGCTCCCGCATCGAGACCCACCACCTTGTCGAGTTCGGTGCTCTTCGCAGTAAGCATCATGACGGGAAGATCAGCCAAGGCCTCGTCTTCTCGAATGCGGTGCAGGATTTCAAGGCCGTCGACCTCGGGAAGCATGATGTCAAGCAACACAAGGTCGGGCGTCTTGACACGGCACTGTTCGAAGAAATCATGCGCGCCGAGAAAGCCCTGCGCCTCAAAACCCGCCTGCTTGAGAGCGTATATCGCCAAATCTCGAATATTGACATCGTCTTCGACGTAATAGATCAAAAGAGCGCTCCTTAAACCGAAGCTTCCGACTCTGCAAGAACATCGTGCTCAATTTTGCCGTGGGCATACAAAGCCATAGCACGCACAGCGGCATCCGTTGCAGCCAGCACGCGATCGGCGTCGGCGATGTCAACCACCATAGATCCACGGTAGCCGTATTCCGTGATCTCGGAGAAGGTGATCGAAGGTGCTTTCTTCACCTTACACACTCGCGAAACGGCCACATTCACGGCCTTTTCCATGCGGTGGGCCACCGCGGTCAGTCGATCGTCTTCAGCCCGCACCACCACGGGAATAACCAAATGCGTCGGCGGCTGCAACTTGGTGACCGTCGAGGTGTTCATGGCGGAGTTCGGCACGATGATCTGGTTCTTGACGCGATCCTCTATCACCGTTTGACGCAAGGTCACGTCGTGCACGATGCCCTGGAGGTCGCTTCCCAGCTTGATGTGGTCACCTGGCTTCACCAAGCCGGAAACGCTCACGTTGACGCCGCCGATGAGGTTGGAAATGGTGTCCTGCATACCCAGCGACAAGGCCAAGCCGCCAACACCAAGCGCGGCAACTAAGCCGGTCACGTTGATGTTGAAGCACAGCGAGAGCATGAAACTCAGGCCAAGAGCCCAGATCAGAACGCGGGCGATATTGAGGAACAAGGAGTTCGCCGGTATGAGAGAACCCTCTCTGTTCATAACGTGCTTGATGAAGTTCGTTGCTATGTGAACCAGCACCGCCGTTACTATCAAGATGGCAACCGCGACGACAATGCGCAGAACGAGGTCGTTTTGGACGAGAGTCTCCAAATAGCGATAGCTCTCCTCGACCTCTTCGGAGGTGATTTCGCTTACTTGCAGGTTATCGGTTTGGGCCATATTGCCTTGCCCTTTCGTACTACCAGGACGGTGGCTTGGTGGGGAAGCTCTCGTTAGTCTCCCAAAGCGTGACGCTTCCCTTCGCCCGCGTCTTATTCATGTCAATGAGGCGTTGATTCGAAGACCCGCGATACTTCAAGCCGAGGGAGCGCTTCGAGGACACGAAGGGGCCATCCACCAGCACATCGGTCTTGTCGAGCAAGGTCTGCACCGCCTCATTGTCAAGGGCGATGAGGTCTTCGTAAACGTAGCCGGTATAGGTCCACAGCTTGTAGCCGCCAGCCACAAGCTGCGAAGCTAGCTCAGCGCAAGCCGCCGCTTGGTCGAAAGGCTCTCCGCCGGAAATGGTAACGTCGCGCACTAAGCCGTTTTTGCGAATTTCGTCCACCAGCTCGGCAATGGCCACCATGGTGCCCCCTTCGAAAGCCTGGCTTTTAGGGTTATGGCAACCGGGGCAGCGATGCGAGCAACCCTGCACAAAAACGGCGAACCGCAGCCCCGGTCCATCCACGATGGAGTCGGCTGCGGTTCCGTACAGGTTGATGTGCGTAATCTCCGTCATTACACGCCGTGCTTGACTCGGTCGCTTTCTTCAGCGCGCTTGGCATCATTGAAGCGATCAAGGGTGCCGACCAAGTAGCCGGTGATGCGGCGGATGCGCTCGAATCGGGCATGCTCATCTTCGGTGCGGCCGCACTTCGGGCAGACGTCTTCGATGATGCCGTTGTAGCCGCACACGGGGTCGCGGTCGACCGGATGGTTGATGGAACCGTAACCCATGCCGCAGTCGTGCATGTAACGAATAACCGACTCGAAGGCCTCGAGGTTGTCGGTGGGGTCACCGTCGAGCTCGATGTAGCTGATATGGCCGCCGTTGGTCAGCTCGTGATACGGAGCTTCGATGCGGATCTTGTCGAACGCACTAATGGAGTAATGCACGGGCACATGGAATCCGTTGGTGTAGTAGTCGCGATCAGTAACGCCGGGGATGGAACCGTAACGCTCGCGGTCCATGCGGACGAAGCGGCCAGACAAACCCTCAGCGGGCGTGGCGATGAGCGTGTAGTTCATCTTGCGCTCACGAGAGATGCGGTCGCAGTAGCTGCGCATATGGCCGACGATCTCAAGACCCAGGCGCTGCGCTTCGGCGCTTTCGCCATGGTGCTTACCAGTCAGCGCCACCAGGCACTCGGCAAGGCCGATGAAGCCGGTGGTCAGGGTGCCGTGCTTGAGAACCTCACGCTGCTCGTCGCCGTTCTTCAGCTTCTCGGAGTCAATCCACACGCCCTGACCCATGAGGAAGGGGGCGTTGTAGACCTTTTTGCGAGCCTGAATCTCAAAGCGCTCGTCAAGCTGACCGATGACCAAGGAGAGCTTGGAATCGAGCAGATCGAAGAACAGATCGAGATCGCCCTTGGCGCGGATGGCCAGACGCGGCAGGTTGATAGAGGTGAAGCTCAGATTGCCGCGGCCCGGAGTGACCTGACGGTCGGGATCGTAGGTGTTGCCGATGACGCGCGTACGGCAGCCCATGTAGGCAACTTCAGTCTCGGGCGTGCCCTTGTAGAAGGCCGCGTTGAAGGGGGCATCCAGGAAGCTGAAGTTGGGGAACAGGCGCTTGGCGGAGCAGCGCATGGCCAACTTGAACAAATCGTAGTTCGGATCCTCGGGATTGTAGTTAACGCCTTCCTTCACGCGGAAGATCTGAACGGGGAAGATGGCGGTCTCTCCAGAGCCCAAGCCCTCTTCGGTGGCAAGGAGCATGTTCTTGATGACCATGCGGCCCTCGGGGCTGGTGTCGGTACCGTAGTTCACCGAGCTAAAGGGCGTTTGAGCGCCAGCACGGGAATGCATGGTGTTGAGGTTGTGAACCAAAGCCTCCATTGCCTGGAAGGTGGTGCGGTCGGTGTCGCGAGATGCGTTCTTGCTGGCATAGGCCACGGCCTGCTCGGCCACCTTGGAATCGAGGCCCGCCTCGGCCAAAAGCTGCATCAGAGTGCTGCGATAGGACTCGTCCATCTCAAGACTGGCCACGCAACCGGTCTGCTTCTCGGTCTGGGCGAGAATGCCCTCGACGAAGACGCGGTCATCTTCCACGTCGGTCAGAAGGTCGACGGCCTCGGCCATGTGCTTTTTGAACAAGCGGCGATAGGTCTTGCGGACGCCATCAGCCAGGCCGTAATCAAAGTCGCAAACCGACTGACCGCCGTGCTGGTCGTTCTGATTGGACTGAATGGCGATGCAGGCGAGTGCAGCGTAGCTTGAGATGTCATTGGGCTCGCGCAGAACGCCATGGCCGGTGGAGAAGCCGCCCTTGAACAGCTTGCGCAGCTCGATCTGGCAGCAGGTGGTGGTCAGTGTGTAGAAGTCCATGTCATGGATGTGGATATCACCCTCGCGATGGGCCTTGGCAAACTTGGGATCGATCACGCACATCTCGTAGAACTGCTTCGCGGACTCAGAGCCGTACTTGAGCATAGTGCCCATGGCGGTATCGGCGTCGATGTTGGCGTTCTCGCGCTTCATATCGGAATCAGAAGCCTTGGAGAAGGTGATGTCCTTCAAGGTCTTGATGAGGCGGGAGTTGACGTCACGCACGCGGTTGCGCTCAGCGCGATAGAGAATATAGGCCTTGGCCGTCTGCACGAAACCGGACTCGATAAGCGTTTCCTCTACGAGATCCTGAATGCCTTCGACCGTGGGTGTTCCCTCGATGGCGCCGGACTCAAGCTTGGCGACAACCTTGTCGGCGATTTCGTCAGCCTGATCACGGCCCTGCATGGCAGCGCAGGCCTGGAAGGCCTTTTCGACAGCTTCGGCGATCTTTTCCTTATGAAACGTTGCGGTACGACCGTCTCGTTTGATGATGGTGGTAATCATGAGGCGCTCCTTCGATTCTGCTTCGTTTTCCTATGCCTGTTTTCGGTTCGCACCGCACGGAAAGCGATGCGATTGTTTTCCCTAAGGTCAGCACGACCTCGAAAGAGACAATCTCCCCGAGGCCGATCGTAAACACAAAATGCAGAGCGGTGCGCATGAGCGAGGCAGCTTTTCCACCGAGGCCGCTTAAGCGCTCCGACCTGTGATAACCCGTTATTCATCAACAAGTTATCCATACTCTGATTAAGAGCTTCAACCACAACATATTGTGGTTAGTCTCCTAATCAGTGCGGATATATAGTAATGAGGAATTTAGAGACGTGCAAGACTTGACACCAAATAATTGTCAGCTATCCACCGTTTCGCTACAAGAAAAAGAGCGCTTAGCACACGGTTCCGTAGACCTGTCCCCAAGCATGTCCCGTAATGGCGGAGTTGAGCTGATCGCACAGGCGCTCACGCGTGTAGTCTCCCGGAGGGACCAGGTTGGCCATGCGCACTAAGTCCTCGGGAAGATCAGCCATCTCGACCGCAAGAACAAGGTCGAGTCGGCGTACGGTGGGATAAGGCTTCTCGCCCAGCAAATAGGGAACGGGGTCAGCTGCATAGTCCTCTTCCAGCTCCTCGAAAAGCCCGTCTACAACACGCTGAAGAGCGCCGTAGTATTCGCTTTTCTCGTAGTTGCTTCCCGTGTGGTTGCGCGTCATAGGCCAATCTTCACATCCGCTCCCAAAACAGTGGCCACGAGAGCTCCGGTGTACGCCGGCGTCGCATCCCCCACCGCACGCAAGAACTGCGCACCTGCTGCATGCAGAGCGTCTGCGGCGGGCATCATGGTGTCAGCGCAGTAATAGGGGTTTTCGGTCGTGGGACCTTGCTGGCGGGCGCGGCGCTCGCGAACCTCGAGCTGAACCAAGATGGGCAGGTCGCACGCCTGAGCAACTTCGCGCGTCATGACGCAAGCCGCAGCTTGGTCTGCGGGCGTAGAGAAGCCAACGGTGCAGGCGCCGTATTCAGCCATGACGGCAACCGCGTCAAGGAGCGTCTTGCGGCCGCCGAGGAGCGCGCCTTCTTCGTCAACATCAACCGAGGCGAAGACAAGCGCGTCGCTCACCTTGCGAATACCGATGAGCGCGCACATCAGGTCATCGCAGTTCTTGAAACCGTTGAGGAAGAAGGCGTCGAATTCCATGCCCTCGAACAGACGAGCCGCGCGCGAATACTGGTCACGATTCTCGACGAGCGAGGCCTTGCTCGACGGGTCCAGAGGAAGACCGCTTGGACCGAGCTCCACCAACACATGCTGAGGCTTGAACTGACGAAGGACGGAAAGCGATATCTTCGCCAGATCCGCAGCGCGATCCTCAAAGCCGCTGTGAGCGAGGCGGGCGGGCGTAAGGCCTGCCGTATTGGCAACGAAGCACTGAGCCCCGGCCATTGCCTCGAGCTTGTAGATATCCTCCAGCGTATCAGGCTCGAGCAACGTGGTAAGTTCGAGGTCGCGGGCAATGTCCACGCCAAGGCGCTCAAGGGCAGAGCTTGCGGGTGAAGAAAGGACGAGCATGTCCTTATGGAAGCGCAGGGCGATATCCGGCATATCTGGTTCTCCTTAAACTAGCGCGCAGCGTGACGGCCGCGGGGACGATCTTTGGATGAGGGCTGACTTGTCGCAGGCTGGGCCGCTGCGGATCTGACGCCCGCCTGAGAAGATGCCCGATCCCGCCGCGGACGCGCGAGGCCCTCAAAGCCTTCCGTTGCCGAAGGTGAGACAGCTTGATTGGGAACCTGCGTATATCCGCCGTTTGAGACGGAAGCGCGCTGACGAGTCGAATGGCTGGCCGTTGCGGCGCTGCCACGCGTCGCTGCAGCACGGGCGGCAGCTGCCGTCGGCTGGGGCGAAGAAGCCTGCGCGCCGCCTGAACGCGAGGGTCTCGAAGCACGTGCGCCCTGGTCCCGAAGGGATTGAGCGGACTGGGCAGGCTGAGCAGGCTGGGCAGGCTGGCGACGGGCCCTCGTGTCGGAAGCAGAGGTGCGAGGGTATTCAGCATGGGCCTGAACTTGGGTCTTCGGCTGCTGGTCGGAAGACGCCTGAGCGCGAACCTGCTGCTGGGAGGAAGCCCCTTGTCCTCGACTACGGCTCGGTTGCTGGGCAGCTTGACGGACGGGTTGGGCGGCTTGCTGCGAACGGGCAGGACGAGCGGCCTGAGGTTGAACCTTCTGTGCCTGAGGGTGCGCAGAAGCGGAGCGTGCGGGCGCATAGCCCGGACGAGAAGCCTGGCGCTGCCCGACTATCCGCTGCATTTCGGCGACTTTGCGACGCTCTGTCTCCAGGCCATCAACAACGCCGCGCGTGCGGCGATCAATGATGACAATCCAGATCATCAGCAAGATGATGGCAAAGGCCAAAACCACCAGGCCTAAAATAAGCAGGGAATAGGGAGAAGAGAGAAACTCTGCCACTGAAGCGCCTTTCAACGATGCCGTCACTCCACGTCGATCATAACCAAGCTCGACGCACAGGTCTAGCAGCTAGATCAATCCTGTTCCATCACTGCGCAATCGGGGAAGCGAAGCGTTACCTTCGTACCTTCGCCAAGCTTGCTTTCCACGTCCATGCAGGCCTTTTGCCCGAAGAAGCCCTTCATGCGGTCATACACGTTCTTGATGGCTATGCCCATGCCCGTCGAAGATTGGGGAGCCATGATGTTACGGCAGGTCTCCTCGGACATGCCTACGCCGTCGTCGGTCACCTCGACGATGATGTCATTACCGCAAACCTCCGCGTTAATGGTAATGAGCAGCTGTCCCTCAGCCGGCATAGCATGACGCACTGCGTTCTCGACAATGGGCTGAATGATGAAGGGAGGCACCATCATATCCTGCACGTTTTCGGCAGTGGCGATCCACATAGCCAGGCGCTCTTCGCCAAAACGCGCAATCTCGAAGGAGAAGTAGCGCATGGTCTGCTCAATCTCTCGAGAGAGCATAATGCGCTCGGAAGAGTCCTCCAAAGTGCGACGGTAGAAGATGGCGAAGTCGCGCAGCAGCGTGCGGGCCTTCATCGGGTCAGTGCGGATAAGAGAGGCGATGGTGTTGATGGTGTTGAAGAGGAAGTGCGGATTGATCTGGCTCTGGAGCATCTTGAGCTCCATGCTCGTCGCGAGCTTCTTCTGATTATCAAGCTCGATAGCCGCGATCTGCGTGGAAAGAAGGCGGCCGAAGCCCATGGCGATGGATTGCTGGGTCTCGGTGATGTGCTTGGGCTTGCGATAGTAGAACTTCAGCGTGCCGACCACGTTGTCGCCCACCTCTAGGGGAACGATGATGGCAGCCTGGATACCGGAGATATCGGACGGAAAACCAATGTCGTCGGCGGTATGAAGCACACGCATGTTTCCATCGGCGATGGTCTCATGCGTAGCCTGCGTTCTGATGTCAGCGCCCGAAGGGTTGTCGGTTTCCTGGAATCCTTCGTACGCAAGAATAGTTTCACGGTCGGTGATGGCAACCGCGACCGCGGCGGTGTTGGGCAAAAGCATCTTGCAGATCTGATGCGCCGCCAAAGGCGTTAGCCCCTCGCGCATGACATCAAGTGTCGAAGACGCCAGCTGCAGCATGGCGTCGGACTGACGGGCACGAATGGATTCGGGATTGAGCGCCATCCACAGCAGCAAAAGCACCGACAGGGTAAGGATGGACCCGGATGCCACCATGATGGGAACGCTGGCGTCACCCGTGGCAAGCGTCCACACCATGACCATGGCCGCTAAGGCTGCTATGACAAGAGCAATGAGTTCAAGGCCTATCATGCGGGGCAGGCGGCCGTCGTTAGAAGACTTGCTGCGATGGTTGTTTTCCATAGATGGTCCCTCTCAAACGACAAGGGGCAGGTGATTCGAATCAGTATATCAATTGGTTCAAGGCCAACATGAGCGCGCCCAGGAAGAGAAAGCCGGCGAAGGTAAATCGCAGCGCACGTTCAGGCACGCGAGATGCAAGACGCCCGCCAAGGTAGGCGCCGGGAACCGTGCCGAAGGCAACGGCCAAACCCGCAAGCCACTCTACATTACCCAGATACCCTTGATAGGCCACGCCGGGAACCGCCAGGATCATCACGGCCATAAGCGATGTACCTGAAACCACGCGCATGGGAACACCAAGCACGCTCATCATAAGCGGCACCATGATGAAGCCGCCGCCCACACCCACATAGCCGGAAACCACGCCGGCGGCAAGGCCGATGAGCGCACAGATCACCACCTCGCGAACGCCCACCTTGGGCAAAGGGGCCGCTTGCTCGCCTGCGGGCTGGGCGAAACCGGGCTGCGCCGCTGCAATCGCCCCCTCAGCATGACCCGACGCGCAAGACATGACGCTTACCTTCTCCCCCGCGCTTTTGCCTGACGCGCGCGGAGCAGCAAGGGCCTTGCGCAGCATGGTGATAGACGAGTAGCCGATCACGCAAGCCGCAGCGATCATGATGGCCCAGTCGGGAGACTTACCCGCAAGCCACACGCCCACAGGCGAAGTGACAGCTC
>CAYZCY010000004.1:0-37456 GCA_964477115.1 uncultured Eggerthellaceae bacterium
ACCGAGGACGTCGGTGAACCAGAAACGGACGAAGTGGACGTCACGGCTCTCGATGGTCTTGAGCACGAAGTCTTTTTGCAGGCTGGAAATCATGAGCGTTTCCTATCTTGTGAGGCTGGTCAGGACAATATCTGATGTGCCCGAAATTGATCCCGCCCATTATAACGAGCAAAGACGCCCAAAGGCCTCGAATGCGTGCGAGCGTCCAGTAAGCAAGAAGCCCGCCACCGTGAACGGGGCGGGCTTACTCGGGTGCATTGAGATGCGGGTTTTGGGCTACTCGGCCTCAACAGCCTCCACAGTCTCTTCCACTGCCGGAGCCTCGGCCTCAGCCTCAGCAGCCTCAGCGGCCTTAGCAGCGTAAGCTGCAGCACGCTCAGCCTTAGCAGCGGCCTTAGCCTCGCGCTCAGCCTTCTTTGCGGCCTCGAGCTCGGCAGCCTTTGCGGCCTTTGCGGCCTTCTTTGCAGCCTCGCGCTCGGCAACAGCCTGCTTAGCGGAACCGAAACGATCGGCGAAGCGCTGGACGCGTCCACCGGTGTCGATCAGCTTCTGGGTGCCGGTGTAGAACGGGTGGCAAGCGTTGCAGATGTCAACCTTGAGCTCGGACTTGGTGGAACGAGTCGTGAAGGTGTTGCCGCAGCTGCAACGAACGGTGCACTCGACGTAGTTAGGATGGATACCCTGCTTCATGGTTGGTTCTCCCTTTCGCGTCTTGGTTTCCGACCAAGACTGGATCATGTGCCTTGGTTTCCGACCAAGGCGTGAAAACAGCCTTTATATGTTATCACGCAGAGTTTGAGAGTCAAGATTCTTTTGACAAGAATCGCTGGACCTACCGACCTACCCCTACCGACCTACCCCTACCGCTGGACAATCGCCGAATGGAAGCAGGGCACATTACGCAAAGCCTGCCTTTTCAGCAAAAGGACTTCCCTGCCGCAAACACCATTCGGGGCGCGCACTCAATCGCACGCGCCCCTCATCCGAACGGGAAATGTTTCGTTATGCCGCAGCGCTTTGCGCGGGGCAGCAGACTCAATTCTTAGATCTCAGCGACCCACAGTCCATGGAGATTGCAGTACTCGTACACCGCGATCGGCGCGTCACCTTCGGTCACGACAAAGCTTGCCTCGGGTGCAGCGTCAGCGGAAAGTGGCGCCACTTGGAAGCCCTTTTCGGTCACGAGGCAGATCATCTGAATGTAGTGCTCAGGAGTCATGGGGTGCTCAACGCTGCCCACGGTGACTTTCACTTCCCGACCGTCAACTTTCACGGCGGGCACGTGCTTCTCAAGGGAGGCGTCCTGGGCACCGGCAACCAGCAGATCCATAGGCTGGCCGCAGCAGGCCACGGGCACTCCGGAATCAACCAGCTTGACGATGACGTTTCCGCAAACGCTGCAACGATAGAACTCGACCTTCTTCATGGTATGCACCTCTTTCGCAACTCGTCTTAATGCTATGAAGCGCTTGCCCTTCGCAAGCTCTCGAAAGATTGGAGCGTTTCGGTCCGCTCCGCGTGTCTTTCTTGTCTGAGTATATGTTACTAAATTGATAACATTACTTCAAGTACTTTCATGCCCTTGTTGCCACCTGGCATCCGTTTCGTTTGTTTGCAGATATCCGGCAAGGACCAACTACGCGACCGGCTTGCAACCTTCCTGAGGGAGCCGCTTCTTGTAGGCGAAAACGAGCAGGGCGATACCCGCTAAAACAAGCGGCGCCGAGAGCAGCTGCCCCATGGTAAGCCAATCACCCCACAGATACCCCAGCTGGGCATCGGGCTGACGCACGAACTCAATCAAAAAGCGGAAGACCCCATACAGGCACAGGAAGGATCCCAGAAAGCTGCCCTGAGGCAGCGGGAGCGTCTTACGAGACAACAGATACAGCACTATCAGAAGCACAATGCCCTCGAGGAAGGCCTCGTAGAGCTGAGTGGGATGACGCGGAAGCATGCCGGCGGAGCCACCGAAAACCACGCCCCATGCCGCATCGGTGTGCGCACCCCAGAGTTCGCCGTTGATGAAGTTGGCACAACGCCCGAAGAACAAACCGATCGGGGCGGCAATGGCTCCAAGGTCAGCCAACGACAGGAAAGGCATATGAATGAAGCGAGAAGCGATGTATCCGCCCAGGATAGCACCGCACAAGCCACCGTGGAAGCTCATTCCTCCCTTGTTGAAGGCAAGGATCTCAAGCGGGTGCTCGAAGTAATATCCATCGCCGTAGAACAGCACATATCCCAGTCGCGCGCCCAAAATAACGCCGAAGATAACGCACACCGCAACGGTAAGCAAAGAGTCCACGTCAAGGTTGATCTTCCAGCGCTTGGCCACCAAATGGATGATCAGAATGCAGCAGGCAAAGCCAAGCACATAGGCCAGGCCGTACCAACGCACGGAAAAAGGCCCCAGGGAAAAGGCGATGGGGTCAAGCTGCTGGTAGATTTCATTAAGCATGTCTTTATTCCCTGCACATGCCGGCACCGACAGAGATGGCGGCATAGTCGATTTCGTCGCGAAGCTGGTCTGGAATGAGCTGCAGGGAGGAAACCTTCGACCCGCAGACGGGGCAGGCGACCACAAACATGGCAAGGTCCTGCCGAAGGACCATCATGGACTCGTAATCGCACAGGTCAAGGTCCTTCGCATTGCAAGCGGGACAAGTGAGCTTACTCGCCATTCCGTGACCTCCTTTGAATAACGAGCCGACCTTTGTCCCATTGTAGCACTGTTGGCATCGCGGCAAGTTAAACCTAGAGGAGGAAGCGATTGGGGTTGCCAACTCGTTGAACGTCATCTTCGCGATCAGCAACATTGGGCCCGTGCTTGAGGAAATGCTCGCAGAATCGGCAAACCTGTTTGACTGCGGCCTCGTAGTCGCGCTCGGGATTGAGCAGAATGCCGAAGTCGTCGCACACGACGTGCGTCTTGCGATGGCAGGCGGCGAAATGGCAGTCGGCCGGGCAGGGCTCACCGGGCGTGTTATGAGGACAGCGACCCTGCATTTCCTCGTCGCAACCGCGACGGTCCCAACATCTCTCCAAAGCATTCACCTCTCATAGTTCGCTATTGGCATGCGCGAAGGTCGCACAAGCACACGACACAGCCTGCCATAAAAAAGGACCCCAGCGGCCAGGCCAAGGCGAAACGCCGGCAAAACCGCCTCTTACGGCGGCCAGGCGCATCACCCGACCAGGCACCAGGGTCCTTCGCTACATCCGTTTATCTCACACGCAAAACGCGGAGTGACGCAAACTACTGAGCGGGAACGACACGGACAACGCCCGGCACACGCTCCTTCAAGATGCGCTCAACGCCGTTTGCCAAGGTCATCTGGGACATCGGGCAGCCCTTGCAAGCACCCTGAAGCTCAACGGTGACAATGCCGTCATCGGACACGTCAACCAAAGCGACGTCGCCACCGTCAGCCTGAAGACTCGGACGGATAAGCTCAAGCACTGCAGCCACATCAGCCTTATTAACCATGGAACACTCCTTCTCGAAGATTGTATATCGGATACAGCATAGCATAGCGTGCAAGCGAATGGCCCTCACGAAAGCGCCCCGCGAGTTCACGCGCGATCCACCGCGCGAAATCCACCTGCGAAAAAACGTGCGCAGGACGGCTATGAAACGGGAATCCAGTCCTTGCCCACAACGACGAGCACATTGGTTTCGAAGGTATAGAAATCACCACCGTTAATCACGCGACCCGCGGACATATCGGCAACGATGGACTCCGCCGCGCTTTCGTACGAAGCATCCTTGTAAACAATGAGCGTCTCGGGATAGGTGGTGTTGTCATTGGTGTTGCCCACCTTCTCCACAACATAGCCAAGCGCCGTGAGCAACTCGCCCATCTTAGCGCCGGCACCGTTAACGCCACCGCCGTTGCGCACCTCAACCGTAACCGCAGTTCGATCAATGCTCACCGCGGCCGAAGTGGCACTGTTGGGATCACCGCCTGCCTCGACGCTCTGCATCATCGACTTCCACTTGTCGGTCGAATCAACGAACAGCGTCCCGCTGGTCCCCGATGCCTCATAGCCGGGAACGGAAGCCTTATACACCACCACGGAATCTAGGGCACGCATGGTTTCTCCAAGCTCCAGAAGCTCGGCCGCGCTCCAACTGGTCTGAACCGAATCAGCCATGTTGGACAGCTCAGATGCAAAGCTCAATCCCTCTTTGGACAGAGCCTGCGCAGCCAGAGCAAGGGTGAAGTCGATGCGATAGGCTGCTTGCGTTGTAAGGCCATCGGTAAAGTTGGAGGATCGCAGAAGCGCCAGCGCGCCTTCGCCGTCAAGCGTCTGATCGCCGGCCATCAGGTAGCGCGTGCTTGCACGGGGGTCATCGATCTCCTCGGTGAGATTCATGGGCACGCCACCCACCATCTCCACCATGCGCGTGATGCCATCGGCATTGGTGCGCGCATAATGCGAGATGTCCACGCCAGCAAACTCAGACACAGCGGAGATCAGCTCCGCGTCGCCGCCGAGCGCGCGTGTGGAGTACAGAGGACCCTTTTCGCCATTCGAAAGCGCAACCGAAAGGTTGGAGGGGATACTGACGAAGGTGAGCTGCTTATAGGCGGCGTCTATGCGCACGAGCAGGTAGGCATCGGTGCTGTCCCCGCCTTCAGCCACCGCCGTCCCCAACTCCGCCGAGAGCAGCGCGTAATAGGCCTCGCCCTCAACGGGAGCAACCAAGGCCTCGGAGGCATTTGACTCTCCCAAAGCCAGCTTTGAATCAGATGAGCCAAAATACACCGCGACACCCACGCAGACGCCCACGCCCAGCACGAAGAGCAGGAAGGCCAAAAAGCCCAGGATGCCCTTAGCGCGTGACTTGCGTCGAACATCGTCGGCAAAGCCGCCGCGGGAGGCGCGACGAGAGAACTGCGCGTCGCTTTCACCGGAGGCGGTCGTGGGGGTAATGTGGGTCACCATGCCGCGATCGGCCTTCTTCTTGCGGCGCGACGTGGGTATGTCGATGTTTGAAGACCCGGAGCCTGCGGGCGCAGAGCCCGCTTTGGAGCTAACGGTCGGGGTAACGTGCGGCACGCCGGAGCGTACGGACGATCCCGAAGACACGCGCGACGCCCCCGATCGAGAAGAACTGCGAGAAGATGAGCGCGTCGCCTTATCACGAGAAGACGCACGCCTGGCCGCAGACGCCTCGGTGCGAGCTCGCGGAGTGCTGGCATGGGGCGTAGAGGAGGTGTCGACAGACACTCTCTCGCGGGAGCTTCGCCCCGCCCTCGACCTTGTATGCTTACCTTCGGCAGCCAAAACTCAAGATCCGCCTCGCTAGAGCGCTACGCGCGCAACAGAAGCCCCCAAAGAGGAAAGCTTGGCCGTATAGTCTTCATAGCCGCGGTCGATATGCTCGATCTTGTGGACGGAGGTCTCCCCTTCCGCGTCGATGCCCGCAAGAACCAAGGCGGCGCCTGCGCGCAGGTCGGTGGAGGACACGGGAGCGCCCTGAAGATGATCAACACCGCGCACGATGGCATGGTGGTCTTCGATGGTGATGTCAGCACCCATGCGGGTAAGCTCGGCCGCAAACATGAAGCGGTTCTCGAACACGTTTTCCGTGATGATGGACGTGCCCTTCGCGCGGGCGGCAAGCAGCATGAACTGCGCCTGCAGGTCGGTCGGAAAACCGGGATGCGGAAGCGTCTGAATATCGGTGGCAAGCAAATCGCCCGTACGAGAGACGGTAACCCAATCTTCACCGGTCTCGACGGTGCAGCCCATAGCGCGCAGCTTGACGATGGCCATGCGCAAGAAAGACGGGTCGATGCCCCTAACGGTTACAGGACCGCCCGTCAAAGCGCCGCCGACGAGGAAGGTACCCGCCTCGATGCGATCTCCCACTGTGGAGTGCTCGCAAGGATGAAGGTCGGACAGAGCAACGCCCTCGACCTCGATGATGGAAGAGCCAGCTCCGCTTACGCGGGCGCCCATGGCGTTGAGCATGTTGGCGAGGTCGACGATCTCCGGCTCGCGCGCGGCGTTTTCGATCACGGTAGTTCCCTGAGCGACAACTGCGGCCATAAGGAGGTTTTCAGTCGCGCCGACGCTGGGGAACTCGAGCATCACGTTTGCGCCATGCAGACCGTTGGGGGTCTTCGCCACCAGCACGCCGTGCTCCACGTTGAACACCACGCCGAGGGATTCAAGGCCAACCAGGTGCATGTCGATTTTACGGGCGCCGATCTGGCAACCGCCGGGCATGGCAACGCGAGCCTGGCCAAAGCGGCCGACCAGAGGCCCGAGGACGGAAATGCTTGCGCGCATCTTGGAGACGAGGTCATAAGGGGTTTCGAACTCGCTTACCTCAGCCGTGTTGATCACGAGCGCATCGCCATCGCGTTTTACGCTTGCACCAAGACGCGTGAGAACCTCGCTCATGATACTGATATCGGAAATGCGGGGGACGTTGCGAATAATCGAAACACCCTGGCCAAGCAGGCTTGCCGCCATAAGCTTGAGCGCAGAGTTCTTTGCACCGGATACGGAAACCTCGCCCTCAAGCGTGCCGTTTCCGTTAACTACGATGATTTCTGATGTCATACACGTCCCTTTACCGCGTTATATGCCAATCGAAAATTATAGGAAAAGATCCGACCGGGAAACCCAGCCGGATCTTCTCTCCAAGCAATCTAAAGAATTAGGCGAGCGCCTTACAGGGTCTCACGCATGAAGGACTTGACGACGATGGAGCCACCAAGAGCCTTTGCGCACTCTGCGACGTACTGGTTGACGGTCTGGTCGGGGTTCTTGACGAAAGCCTGCTCGGTGAGGCAGTTCTCCTTGTAGAACTTCTCCATACGGCCCTGAGCCATCTTCTCCTGGATGTTCTCGGGCTTGCCGGACTCAGCAGCCTGTGCCTTGTAGATAGCCATCTCGCGCTCAGCAACCTCTGCCGGAACGTCCTCGCGGGTAGCGGAGACCGGGCTGATAGCGGCAACCTGCATAGCGAGGTCGCGGCCGCACTTCTGGAAGTCCTCGTTAGCCGGGTCGATACCCTCGACGTCGAAGGCAACCAGAACGCCGATCTTGCCAGCGCCGTGAATGTAGGAAGCAACGCCCTCAGCCTCAACGATAGCAACGCGAGCGAGCTGGATGTTCTCGCCGAGAACATGGATGGCGTCGGTGAGGATAGCCTCAACGGTCTCGCCCTCGATCTCAGCAGCCTTCAGAGCCTCAACGTCAGCCGGCTTGGCAGCGAGAGCAGCCTGGGCGATCTTGTGAGCATAGGCCTGGAACTTGTCGTTGATGGCAACGAAGTCGGTCTCGCAGTTGAGAACGACGACAGCGCCAACCTTGCAATCCTCGGAAACAACAGCAACAACGGTGCCCTCGTTGGTTGCACGGCCAGCCTTCTTGGCAACAGCGGCGAGACCGCGGGTGCGAAGAACGTCGACAGCCTTCTCGAGATCTCCGTCGACCTCAGCGAGTGCCTTCTTGCACTCCATCATGCCAGCGCCGGTCATCTCGCGGAGTTCCTTGACCATGGAAGCGGTGATGTTAGCCACGTTAATTCCTTTCCTTAGTGAAAACGTGCTCAATCAAAGCCTCGCCTTGTGTCCGACACTGCCCCCGAGTTATTCGGACAGTGCGGACGCAAGCGCGAAGCGAGCGCGCCTCAGGCGACGCGCCGGGGTTAGTCCTATTCAGCCTCAGCCGGAGCCTCAGCGGGAGCAGCCTCGCCCATCTCCTCGGCGGAGACCGGAGCGCCAGTGCCGGCGATGACAGCATCAGCGATGAAGTCAGCCATCAGGCGGACGGAGCGGATAGCGTCGTCATTAGCCGGGATGCCAAACTCGACGTCGTCGGGATCGCAGTTGGTGTCGAGAGTGCCGACAACCGGGATGTTGAGGCGCTTGGCCTCCTTGATTGCGATCTCCTCGCGGTTGGTGTCGATGACGAAGATGGCGTCCGGGGTGCGCTTCATATTGCGAATGCCGTTGAGGTTAGCCTGCAGCTTGCCGAGCTCCTTGCGAAGCAGGATCTGCTCCTTCTTCGGCAGCAGAGCCATGCGGCCGTCAGCCTCCATAGCCTCGAGCTCCTCCATGCGGTTCACGCGGGTGCGGATGGTGACGAAGTTGGTCATCATGCCGCCAAGCCAACGAGCGTTGACATAGGGCATGCCGCAGCGGTTAGCGGCGTCAGCAACGGCCTCCTGAGCCTGCTTCTTGGTGCCGACGAACAGCACGGTACCGCCCTTGCGAGCGAGGTCGGAGATGAAGGTGTAGGACTTGTCGAGACCGATGAGGGTCTCCTTGAGGTCGATGATGTAGATATCACCGCGGGAGCCGAAGATATACGGCTTCATCTTGGGGTTCCAGCGACGGGTCTGGTGCCCAAAGTGGCTGCCTGCGTCAAGCAGCGTGGAAATGCTAATCTTAGCCATTTCTTTCTCCATTCGTTAGTCCTCTGCCCACGGTCATCCCCGTTACCGCAGCCTTTTCCGGTGGCCACTAGCGGAACGAGTCACGTGAGCATGTGAAATTAGCAACCTGTTTAGTATAGGGACGCGCACTGGTGAATGCAAGCATAATTCGCATGTTTTCCTGCGGATTCTTTGCCGCGGCCAGGCTCAGCGGCTCGCTCGTAAAGCCGCCAGCACACCCACCATCGGCACCACACCTCACGCCGGGGGCGGCTCCTGCACAAAAAGCCCGTTGGCTCCTAAAACCCCTTGGCCAGAGAGGGCCTCTCAGGGTCAAATCCGTACAAAAACCCTGTTGGCTCCTAAACGCCCTTGCCCCGGAGGGCCTCCGAAGGCCCAAATCTGCACAAAAACAGCCTTGAGATCTAGAAAACCTCGCCGGATGGGCGTCTTGTGAGCGCAAACCCTTAGGAGTCCTAGGCCTTTTTGCGCATCGGATGACCTTATCTTGTTTTTCAAATTCTTCTAAAAACAAAACAAGGCTCTGACCTGGGGTTTTGCTGGGGAGCCAGAGAACCCTCGACCGCGAGCCTCCCCTCATCAAGCCTACCCCCGCGATTTTGTAGGACTCAACGGCATTTCCGCCAGGCCCGTAGATCTCAACCGCGTTTCCGTACACGCGCGGAAGGTGTGGACGCTGACCCGTAGGACTCGATGGCTATTTCGTACGTGGGAGGAGGGTGCGGGCGTTTCCACAGGATTGGACGCGGTTTCTGCCCACGGAAGGAAAGCGAGGACTCTCACCCCTAAAGCTCGACGACCCTTCCTTACGCAGATCACCAAGGCGGGCGGCACGTCGGCAACACCACCCAAAACAAATAGCCTGCCGTGACATCCAACTGCACCTCAAATGCAGTTGGAGCACGACAGGCTTCGAAAGCTTAAGCTATGCGAGCGGCGCACAATGGAATCGCCCGATCAGCTAGGCGCCCAACTAGCCAGCAGCCGGGGCATCCCAGCCAGCAGCCTGGCGCACGGTGCGTCATGCACCAACGGGCCAACCGCCCAGCCACCCAATCAGTCAGCCGACTAATCGACCAGCTGCCCAGCCACCCAGCTGCCCAACCAGCTTAGTGGCGGAAGTGGCGATGGCCGGTGAACACCATGGCGATGCCCTGCTCGTCAGCGGCGGCGATGACCTCTTCGTCGCGGATGGAGCCACCCGGCTGAATGACGGCGGTAACGCCCGCCTCGGCAAGGATATCGAAGCCATCGCGGAACGGGAAGAAGGCGTCAGAGGCGGCAACGGCGCCCTTGGCCTTATCGCCCGCCTGGCGCACAGCCAGAAGCGCAGAGTTCACGCGGTTGGGCTGACCAGCACCAGCACCCACGGTTGCATGGTTCTTGGCAATGAGGATGGCGTTGGACTTCACGGACTTGCATGCCTTCCAGGCAAACAGGAGCTCGGTCATCTCCTCCTCGGTGGGCTGACGCTTGGTGGGAACGGTGAAGGCAGCCGGATCCTCCTTCACGGAGTCGCTTGCCATGCACACAAGGCCGCCCTCGACGGAGCGGTACTCAACCTCGCCGCCAGCGGGGTTCACACCACCCGTGGAAAGCAGGCGCGCGTTCTTCTTGGTAGCGTACATCTCAAGCGCATCGCCAGAGAACTCCGGTGCGATGATGCACTCGACGAACTGCTTGTTCTCAAAGATTGCGGTAACCACGTCAGAGGTAACGGCGCGATTGAAGGCCATGACGCCGCCGTAAGCGCTCACGGGATCGCACTCATGGGCGCGCTTGTAAGCTTCTACCAAAGCATCGCTTTCGGGCATGACAGCATCAGATGCGGGATCAACGGCAACCTCGCAAGCACCGCAGGGAGTGAGGTGCTTCACGATAACGCAAGCCGGGTCGTCGTACTCACGCACAGCTGCCCAAGCAGCATCGGTGTCGAGGTAGTTGTTGTAGGACATCTCCTTGCCCTGATGCTGGGTGGCATATGCCAGGCTGTGCTCGGCGCCAGCGTACTTGTCGCGGCGGAAGAAGGCAGCGCTCTGATGCGGGTTCTCACCGTAACGCAGATCCTGAACCTTGGTCAGGCGCAGTGCCTGCTTGGCCGGGAACCGCTCCTCGGCCTCAAGCTGCTCGCCGAGCCATGCGGCAATGGCGGTGTCATAAGTTGAGGTGGTGCGGAACACCTCGAGAGCCAGCTTCGCGCGCGTCTCGCGAGTGGTAGCGCCGCCGTTAGCGCGCATCTCCTCGAGAATGGCGTCGTAGCTTGCCGGATCGGTCACCACGGCAACGCTCTCGAAGTTCTTCGCAGCGGAGCGAAGCATGGACGGGCCGCCAATGTCGATGTTCTCGATGCAGGTGGCAAAATCGGCACCAGACGCAACGGTCTTCTCGAAAATGTAGAGGTTCACGACAACCATGTCGATCATCTCGATGCCGTGCTCGGCAGCCTGAGCCATGTGGGACTCGTTGTCGCGCTTAGCCAAAAGGCCACCGTGAACGCGCGGGTGCAGCGTCTTCACGCGGCCGTCCATCATCTCGGGGAACTTGGTCACGTCGTCAATCGGGGTGACGGGAACGCCCGCCTCGGCGATCGCACGAGCCGTGCCGCCCGTAGAAATGATCTCGGCGCCAAACTCTTCGGCAAGAGCGCGCGCAAACTCAACGACGCCCGTCTTGTCGGTAACAGAAATTAGAACTCGCTTGACTTGAGGATTGCTCATATGGTCTTACATCCTTCCTTTCTTGCTTTCAGCCCGGTTCTCGCGTGCCCTCCCATTTCAGGCGCGCCCATCCAGTATGAAACCCCACATCAGCCTCTGACATGGGGTTTCTGTCAAGCTTTATAAAGTTCGGCGGGAGGTGAAAGACCAAAGTCGCGCCATCCGCTCACCGACGATACGGCACGGCAGCCAAGCCTTATTTCAGGATGGAGAAGCTAAGCGCTGAGCTTCTTGCATGGGCGGCTGCGGAAAGCTGAGGAGCGTTTCCGCAGCCGCATCCAACTAGAAAGTTTGGCGGCGAGGACTAGCGACGTGCTTTCCGCCCTCGCCCTCGCTCACGTCGCCACGTACCAGAAGCACCCTAGGCGATGCGCGCCTTGCCTAAGCGACACGCACCTTGCCTAGGCGATATGCACCTTGCGGTCTTCGCCAACGCTCACGCGGCCCTCGGCAAGCAGGCGCAGCACCTTCGGGTACAGCACGTGCTCCACCGCATGGATCTTAGCCTCCAGGCTCTCAAGTGTGTCGTCTTCCGCTACAAACACGGGTTCCTGCGCAACGATGGGACCCTTGTCGTACTCCTCGTTGGCAAGATGGACGGTAACGCCTGTCACCTTCACACCCGCGTTGAAGGCATCGTCTATGGCATGCGCACCCTTGAAGGAGGGCAGCAGGGCGGGGTGCAGGTTAAGCACGCGATCCGGGAAGGCGTCAAGCATCACCGGTGTGACCATGCGCATGTAGCCGGCCATGACCACGTATTCGGCACCGTCAGCTTTAAGCTCGTCGACGATCATCTGATCAGCCGCTTCGCGATCCGCGTAAATCGTTCGGTTGAGCACGAGCACGGGAATGCCGGCGGCCTTCGCGCGCTCGATGCCGTAAGCGTCGGGGCGAGAAGACACCACCTTCACGATTTCAACGGGAAGGCCCGCCGCAGCTTCATCGATGATGGCCTGTAAGTTAGTACCGCTTCCGGAAAGAAGCACGCCGATTTTTAGCTTGGATGTCACGTATCCTCCTTAACGGGCCGTCTTCCTTAGAAGGAATACAGGCTGCCGACGTTTGCGTACTGAACCTCACCTTCGCCAGCCACGATGCGACCGACGCGATAGGTGGTCTCGCCCGCAGCGGCGCATGCGGCCTCAACGGCCTCCACCTGCTCGGGGTCCACGATAAGCACGACGCCAAGGCCCATGTTGAAGGTCTTGAGCGCCTCGGTTTCGTCAAGATGAGCGGCGTCGCAAACGTATCTGACCACGGCGGGAACAGGCCAGGAGCCAAGGTCAACCTCGGCGTTCACAGCCTTGGAGAGCGCTCGGTTGAGATTTTCGGAAATGCCGCCGCCCGTGATATGAGCAAGGGCGCGAACGGCACCGGGAACTTCGTTCATGACAGCGCGAACGGGCTTCACGTAAATGCGGGTCGGGGTGAGAAGTGCGTCGACCACATTCTGGCCGCCGAGCTCATCGCGAGCCGCAAACAACTCATCTTCGGACTTGCCCTCAACGCACACCTTGCGTGCGAGGGAGTAGCCGTTGGAGTGCAGACCGCTCGAAGCCAGGCCCACGAGCACGTCGCCTTCGCGAACGCTCATCGGATCGAGCATCTTGGGGCGATCGACAATACCCACGCAGAAGCCAGACAGGTCGTAATCATCCGGATCCATGACGCCGGGGTGCTCGGCCATCTCGCCACCGATAAGTGCACAGCCAGCCTGCTTGCAGCCCTCGCCAATGCCCGCCACGATCTCCGCCACGTTTTCGGCCTTGAGCTTGCCGATGGCAACGTAGTCGAGGAAGAACAGCGGCTCGGCACCCGTTGCAAGAATGTCGTTTGCGCACATGGCAACGAGATCGATGCCCACGGTGGAATGCTTGCCGGTCAGCTGGGCAAGCTTGAGCTTGGTACCCACGCCATCAGTTCCGGAAACGAGCAGCGGGTCTTCCATGTCCTTCGCGGCGGCGATGGAGAACAGGCCACCGAAGCCGCCAATGTCGCCCACTACCTCGGGACGGTAGGTGTCATGGACGACGCCCTTGATAGCGTCAACCGCACGCGCTCCCTCAGCCGTATCGACGCCTGCCTGCGCGTAGGTCACGGTCTCGTTTGCAGCAGTCTTAGTATCCATCGTTTCCTCTCCTCGAGTAGTGGCAAATCGGGGCAGTCTCGCTCGCCCTCATCATGTGCGTCAAATCGCGCATCGACTCATCAGTATAACGAAGCGGAGCCGCGCCCATTCGCACGACCCCGCCTGGATGGTTCTATATGTCGGCGTTCAACCGAAGCGCGCTCCCCCGCGAAAGGTCGCACCTCTCGCGGGCGCCTTACGCGCAGTCAAGCCCCGCTACTCCACGCGCGCATCCGACGCGCCGCCGACGTTGCTCAAATCGTCGCGGCTCACCACGCTGTCATTCGACCCCGCATCCGCCTTCGAGGCACCGTCGCTTCCCGACGAGCTGCCATCGAGGGCATAGTAATCGGCCACCTCGAAGTAGGTGATGTAGCGATACGACCTGTTGGCCCCGTCGCAGGTGACCAAGGCGAAGGCCTGCTCGATGTCCGCCGCAGAAGAACCCGCCGGATCAGCCTCGTAAAGCGAGGTGTCGTAGCGAGCCTGCATGTACGCGGTGCGATCGGAGACCGAGTCAAACTTTGGAATGACAATGTCGGTGCTCGAACCCGGCACGTGCACGTAGGCAAAGGACTTGAGCAGATAGTTGCCCTGCGGCGTCAGCAGGTACACCGTGCGATAGGTGTTGAACCAGTCCTTATCCATGTTCGACAAGGGCGCAAACATGGAGCCGTTGTTCATGTTGTGGCCGTAAATGATGTTTACCTCGTCGGAGAAGTCCGCCGTGTTCACACCGGAAAGCATGATGGAGCCATATTCCGCGCCAAACTGAGCGCTCGAGGCGCCGTTGAAGTTGTGGTACAGGTAATATTCGTCATCCCCCGCACGGTGGGCTATCGGGTAGTTGATGTCAGTGCCGGGCATGTAAATCCAACCGACCACGTCGGGGTTGATCGCGCGCAAGGCCTCCCAGTCAACGTCAAAATCGGCAAGCGTAGCGTTCTCGGGCATGACGAAGGCCTCGCTGGCGATTTCGTCGTAGTCCGCCTGGCCCTTCCAGTAGGTGTAGCCGATGTAGGCCAGTGCGCCCACCGAGATCACAAACACCAAAAGGGCCACCCAAAACACCACGCGCCAAACGCCCCCGCCCTTCTTGGGCGGCTTTTCCGTTTGCCGGGAGGCTGAAGACCCAGGTGTTTGCGACACACGGGACGCCTGGCCTGCAAAACGGGAGGATTCGGCTTGCGAAGATGAGCGTGGACGAGTCTGGGGACGATTCGCTTTCGGATTAACAGGGCGCACGGGCTGGCTCTGACGAAGCGTTGCGGGACCTGTGGCTTGGTCGGCGGAACGCGCGGACTGCTGATTCGCGCGCGGGTTCGCGGTTCGTGCAGGCTGCTGGGGCGACCGCCCACCACGCCCAGGCTGCTGGGGGACGGGCTTTCCCACCTGCGGGGCGCTTACCTTTTCCGCCCCTCTCGGCGAAGAAGCGCGCTGCGAGCGGCTCGTCGAAGGCGCAGAGACATTCTGAGCGCTCCTTGCAGAGCGCACCTGCCCCTCGCGCGGACCTGTCTGCCCGTTGCGCAGCGTTGCACGACGAGGGTTGTTCGATTGGGGATTGTGATTGTCGGCCATGATGCCCCTTTGCTCAAAACGCGAGCCTACGGGCTATTTTCTCATCTCATCGATAAAGCCCTTGGCAATGTAAAACACGACGATCGCCACCACGACGGCAGCTAAAACCCATACTGTCTCAATGGGAATGAAGCTCATACGACTCACCCTTAACTAAAGTGCTTTCTGCTCAACTCTCCTTTTTCAAGAGGCTATCATACCCCGCCAAAGGAGCTTTCGCAAAAAACGATCCCATCAAGGACCTGAAACAAGACCTGCGTGAAACGAAAAAGGCGCCGCTTATCCACTGAGCGGCGCCCGAAAGCCTTGCCTTAAGATGCGGCCTCCACCACAGCGGCGATTGCCTGCGCGTGGGCTTTCGCAGCTTCGGCGTCGAGCGCCTCCACCATGACGCGAACCACCGGCTCGGTGCCGGAGGGTCGCAAGAGCACGCGTCCGTCTTCACCCAGCGCCTCCTCGGCGGCAGCCACAGCCGCAGCCACGTCAGCGCTTTCAGCGACCTTCTGCTTGTCGCCGACGCGCACGTTGATGAGGACCTGCGGGAAGCGCGTCATAACGGCAGCTGCCTCGGCAACGGACTTACCGCTGCGCTTCACGGCTGCGAGGAACTGGCAGGCGGTCATGAGGCCATCGCCTGTAGAGTTGCACTCCAGAAGGATCATGTGGCCCGACTGCTCGCCGCCGATAGCGTAACCGTGCTCGCGCATTTCCTCGAGCACGTAGCGATCGCCCACCTTGGTCTGCACGACCTTAATGCCCGCATCGCGCATGGCGTGGACAAAGCCCAGGTTGCACATCACGGTGCTGACCGCCGTGTCGCCCGCAAGCACGCCACGCTGCTTCATGTCGAGCGCGCATACGGCCTCGATGACGTCACCGTCGATCTCGATTCCGCCCGGAGCCATCATCATGACGCGGTCCGCGTCACCGTCATGGGCGATACCTGCGTCGGCACCGCATTCGTCCATAAGCTCGCGCAGCGGAGTCAGGCAGGTAGAGCCGCACTTCACGTTGATGTCGGTGCCATCAAAGTCATCGTTGATGACCGTCACCTCGGCGCCCAGGCGGCGCAAAGCCGCAGCGCTCGTCAGCGAGGAGGCGCCATGGCCGGTGTCAAGAGCCACGTGCATGCCGCTGAAATCGATTCCCTGAGCGCGGATGTTCTCGACTGCGTGCTCGATGTAGATCTCGCAGGCATCCTCGATCTCAAGCGCAACGCCCAACTCAGGACCGAAGGGCATGTGCGCCTCTTCCTCCCCGGCAAGTCGCGCAGCGGCAACAGCGGCCTCGAGACCGCCGGATGTGATGAAGGATTCGATCTCATCCTCCATGGCGTCGGGAAGCTTGAAACCCTGCGCATCAAAGAGCTTGATGCCGTTGTACTCGGGCGGGTTGTGCGAAGCGCTGATAACCGCGCCGCCATCGGCATGCAGCTCGCGCACGAGCAGGGCCACGGCGGGCGTGGGAATGACGCCGGCGAGCAGGGCCGTACCGCCCGCGCTGGTGATGCCGGCCACCATGGCGGCCTCGAGCATGTCGCCCGACAGGCGCGTATCCTTGCCAACAACGATGCTCTTACCCAGATACGTTGCGGCAGCCTGACCCAAACGGTAGGCCATCTCGCAGGTCAGCTCGACGTTAGCGATGCCGCGAACGCCATCGGTTCCAAACAGTCGTGCCATGATTGTTCCTTTCAGCCAATTGATTTCGCAATGCTAAGCGAAACCGATTCCAGTCTTTACTGATGGCGCGGCCTGATGCCCCGCCACGCACATAGCCCTAGATGCGTCTCTTGACGAACTCCTCATGCAGGCGAAGGGCGCCTTCGGGGCGCTCCGCTTCGGTCATGCGGTTGTTGAGCTCGGCGGCGAACTCATCGATGGAGATGCCGAAGCGCTCGAGCACCACAAGCAAGTGGTACACCACGTCAGCGGCTTCGTAGCGCAGATGGTCAAGCTGCGCGCAGGCATCCGCCGCAAGCTCTTGGGCAAGATCGCTTTCGACAGCCAAGTCAGCCGCCTCGCGCGCGAAGTACAGGGCCGCGTCCGCATCCTTAGCGCCAAGGGCCACTTCCCCAGCCTCTTCCATGAGCTTTTTCAGGGGCTTGTCGAGATCACCCGAAAGCAGACGGTAGGTGTAGCTTTCCTCCCCCGCCTCGCGGCGCGCGGCGATGGTTGCCGCCAGGGCCTCCATGGTTGCGCCGATCTGCGAAACGGGCGCCACCTCGCCTTCGGGAACGTAAGTCTTCTGCGTCATATTCGCCTTTCCTAGCTTGAACGCAAATAAAATGACCTTTTGCGAGAGAAGTATACAACCACCGAGCTTCCGCGAATGTTTCCATTCAATTGAGCGCAAAAGAAAAGCGAACCCGACACGTGCCGGGTTCGCTCTCATTCCATGCTATTCGAACGCGGATGCCCGTCAGAGGCTGGATTTACTCCTCGTCCTCGGCTTGTTCATCCTCGGCGCTCGTCAGGCCGAAGCCCAGGGATCCTACGGCACCCAGAAGAGCGTCGAGCTCGTCGAGGTTGCGCTGGTAGGAACGCGGGGGCAGAGCCTCACCGAGCATCTCCTCGCCTTCGGTGTTGAAGGTCGGCGGCTCGTCGCCACCGATGAGGATGGTGTCATCCGGAGAGAACACCATGTCGAGCAGCTGGCTCATGTCGTCGCTCGTAGCGGCGAGATCGTCCTCGATCACATGCATGAGGCCGCGTGCGGACAGACCCTCCTTGAGCTCCTCGATGGCCTTCACGCCAATGCCCTCGATGCGCAGCAGGTCCTCCTCGGTGTGGCCGACGAGGTCGGCAACGGTTTCGATGCCAGCCTCGGAGAACTTGTTGGCCCAACGCTGGGAAACACCCAGGTCGTCGTAGATGTAGAGGCGAGCCTCTTCATCGGAGAGGTTATGGCCGCGATGACCCATGGCAAGCGCGCTGTAGTAACCGCTGTAACCAGAGCCTGCGTTGAAGTAGCCGTCGCCGTCAAGCGACCAGTCCTGCGGCTGCGGCAGCAAGTCCTCGATCTCGCGCAGGGCATCCGGAGCGAAGTCGGGCAGAGCATCGCCGGAGACGTCTGCAACCGGGCGACCCTTGTAGGTGAGGCGAACGTCGCGATAGCGCTCAAGGCCCGTACCAGCCGGGATGGACTTACCGATGATGACGTTCTCCTTGAGGCCCGCCAGAGTATCGGTCTTACCTTCGATGGCAGCGTCGGTGAGAACCTTGGTGGTCTCCTGGAAGGATGCAGCGGAGAGCCAGGAATCGGTGGCAAGCGATGCCTTGGTGATACCAAGCAGCAGCGGCTGGCCGATCGGCGGCTCCTTGCCCTCGGCGATGAGGGCGTTGGCTGCCTTCTCGAACTCGAAGCGGTTGACCTGACGTCCGGGGAGGAAGTCGGAGTCGCCAGCGTCGAGAACGGCAACCTTGCGCAGCATCTGACGTGCGATAACCTCGATGTGCTTGTCGTTGATGTCAACGCCCTGGGACACGTACACGCCCTGAACCTGACCGACGATGTAGCGCAGCGTGGTGTTGGGGTCGGTGAGACGCAGCAGGTCGTGCGGGTTGACGGAACCCTTGGTGAGCTGCTGGCCAACCTTGACCTCGCAACCGTCCACGATGCCCGGGATCATCTGAGCACGAGCGGACACCACGTAGTCGCGGAAGTTACCTTCCTGATCGTGGATGGTAAGCGTCTTGGAGGTCTTGTCGCCTGCGATCTGCAGGGTGCCGGAGATCTCCGCGAGCACTGCCTGGCCCTTGGGCTTGCGCGCCTCGAAAAGCTCCTGAACACGGGGCAGACCGTGGGTGATGTCCTCGCCTGCAACGCCGCCGGTGTGGAAAGTACGCATCGTAAGCTGCGTGCCGGGCTCACCGATGGACTGAGCTGCGATGATGCCGACCGCGGTGCCGATGTTAACCGGACGAGCGGTGGCAAGATCCCAACCGTAGCACTTCTGGCAAACGCCATGATCAGCGTGGCAGGTCATGATGGTGCGGATGACGACTTCGGCGATCTTCGCAGCCTTCATCTCCTTGAGCTGAGCCATGGAGATGATGTAGCTGTCCGCAGCGGCCAGGACGGTGCCGTCCTCGGCCACGACATCCTCGAGCAAGCAACGGCCGATGAGGTTCTCATCGAGGTCGCCCTTCTCGTTGCAGATCGGATACGGAACACCGTCGGTGGTGCCGCAGTCGATCTCGCGGATGATGACGTCCTGGGCAACGTCGACAAGACGACGGGTCAGGTAGCCGGAGTCAGCGGTACGAAGAGCCGTATCGGCAAGACCCTTACGAGCGCCATGGGTGGAGATGAAGTACTCCAACACCGACAGGCCCTCGCGGAAGTTTGCCTTAATCGGACGGTCGATAATCTCACCCTTCGGGTCGGACATAAGGCCGCGCATACCCGCAAGCTGACGGATCTGCTTGATGTTGCCTCGTGCACCGGAGAAGGCCATCATGTAGATGGGGTTGAACTTGTCGAAGTTGTCAGCCATGGCTTCGCCGACCTCTTCGTTAGCCTCATTCCAGATGTCAACGACCTGCTTGTGGCGCTCTTCCTGGCTCATGAGGCCGTACTCGTAGTCCTCATCGATGGCTGCAACCTTGGCATCTGCCTTGGCAAGGATCTCACCCTTGGTCGGCGGAACCGTTGCATCGTAAACAGAGACGGTAACGCCAGCACGCGTTGCGTAGTGGAAGCCTGCGTCCTTCAAGCCGTCGAGGATCGGGGGAACCTCGGAGAGCTCGTAACGACCGCAGATGTCCTCCACGAGACGGCTGATCTCCTTCTTGTTCATCTCATAGTTGAGGAAGGGATAGTCCATCGGCAGCACGTTGTTGAAGATGATGCGGCCGACAGTGGTCTGGATGCGGTCACCCGGAACATGATCCTCGAACACGCCGAAGGCGGTTGCGACCTGGCACTTGACGCGCAGGCGGACCCAGATCTTGGCCTGGAGGTCAAGATCGGCGCGGGCGTCGTAGGCGTTGAGTGCGTCGTCGATGTCGATGAAGACGCGACCCTCGCCCGGGAAGCCGTCACGAGCTGCGGTCAGGTAGTACAGACCGATGATCATGTCCTGCGTGGGGACCGTCAGCGGACGGCCGTGTGCAGGGGATTTGATGTTGTTGGAAGAGAGCATGAGCACGCGTGCCTCAGCCTGAGCCTCAGCTCCGAGCGGCACGTGCACTGCCATCTGGTCACCGTCGAAGTCAGCGTTGAACGCGGTGCATACGAGCGGATGAAGCTTGATGGCCTTGCCCTCGACGAGCACGGGCTCGAAAGCCTGGATGCCCAGACGATGCAGGGTAGGTGCGCGGTTCAGCAGAACCGGATGCTCCACGATGACCTCTTCGAGGACGTCCCACACATAGCTTGCGCCACGATCAACTGCACGCTTGGCAGCCTTGATGTTGGCGGCATACTCAAGCTCGACGAGACGCTTCATTACGAAGGGCTTGAAGAGCTCGAGAGCCATCTGCTGCGGCAGGCCGCACTGATGCAGCTTAAGCGTCGGGCCGACGACGATAACGGAACGACCGGAGTAGTCGACGCGCTTGCCGAGCAGGTTCTGGCGGAAGCGGCCCTGCTTGCCCTTGAGCATGTCGGAGATGGACTTCAGCGGACGGTTGCCCGGGCCCGTGACGGGACGGCCGCGACGGCCGTTGTCGAAGAGCGAGTCCACAGCCTCCTGGAGCATGCGCTTCTCGTTGTTCACGATGATCTCGGGAGCACCGAGGTCGAGCAGACGCTTCAGGCGGTTGTTACGGTTGATAACGCGACGATACAGATCGTTCAGGTCAGATGTTGCAAAACGGCCGCCGTCGAGCTGAACCATCGGACGCAGATCCGGCGGGATGACCGGAATGACGTCGAGGATCATGTCGCTCGGCTTGTTGTCGGACTTCAGGAAAGCGTCAACGACCTTCAGGCGCTTGATGGCCTTGGCACGCTTCTGACCCTTGCCCGTGGCGATAAGCTCGCGAAGTTCCTCAGCGCAAGCCTCGAGATCCATGGCATCGAGCAGGTCGCGCACGGCCTCAGCGCCCATACCGCCGGTAAAGTAGTCACGGTAGTTGGCACGCATCTCACGATAGAGAGCCTCGTCGGGAACGAGCTGCTTGGCCTCGATCTTGAGGAAGGCGTCAAATGCGTCCTGGCGAAGGGCCTTGCGCTCGGCATACTCCTCGTAGATGTCGGCGACCTCATCCTCGACCTCTTCAGGGGTCAAACGATCGTCCTCATCGATGTCATCGACGAAATCATCATCCTCGGGAACGTAGTCAACGGACATCTTGCGAGCAGACTCGATGAGGCGGTCGCGCTCGGCGTCCAGCTCCTCGAGATCGGCTGCAAGCTCGTCGCGCAGCTCTTCGACATCCTCCTCGCGAGCCTCGCGGTCGACGGAAGTGATGATGGAGCTGGCGAAGTACAGGACCTTCTCGAGCTCCTTCGGCGGGATGTCAAGCAGGTAGCCCAAACGGGAGGGCGAACCCTTGAAGTACCAGATGTGGCTCACCGGAGCTGCAAGCTCGATGTGGCCCATGCGCTCACGGCGCACCTTGGAACGGGTAACCTCAACGCCGCAGCGCTCGCACACGATGCCCTTGAAGCGGACACGCTTGTACTTGCCGCAAGCGCACTCCCAGTCCTTGGTAGGACCGAAGATCTTCTCGCAGTACAGACCGTCCTTCTCGGGCTTGAGGGTACGATAGTTGATCGTCTCGGGCTTCTTCACCTCGCCGCGAGACCAGCTGCGCACGTCCTCTGCACTCGCAAGGGAAATACGCAGGGCATCAAAATTGTTCACATCAAATTCAGCGGTCATCTTTATGCCTCCTCTCCCTCACCGAGCAACACGTTCTCTTCCGTATCTCGGAAACCGTCGCTCATCAATTCTCCAAGCTCAGCGGCAATGTCGTCGATTGCGCTGGAAGTCTCATCTTCTGTCTTGCGTGCATCAGCGGCGATGGCCTCAAACAGGGCCTGATCGGCGTCGACTTCACCGGTCTCGTCCTCGCTGATGGTCTGGTTACCACGGCCCTCGAGCTCAATATTGAGGCAGAGAGACTTCATCTCCTTGACCAAGACCTTGAAGGACTCGGGCACCTCGGGTGCGGGGATGTTCTCGCCCTTGACAATAGCCTCGTAGGACTTGACGCGGCCTGCCGTGTCGTCGGACTTCACGGTCAGGATCTCCTGGAGCACGTTGGATGCGCCGTATGCGTACAGCGCCCAAACTTCCATCTCGCCGAAACGCTGGCCGCCGAACTGAGCCTTGCCACCAAGCGGCTGCTGGGTGATAAGACTGTAGGGACCGGTCGAGCGGGCATGGATCTTGTCATCCACCATGTGGCCGAGCTTCAGGATGTAGGTCTGGCCAACGGTGATGGGCTCACGGAACTTCTCGCCCGTGCGGCCGTCGTAGAGCCAGGTCTTACCGGTGCGGGACAGCTGCGGAACGAACTCGTCGCGAGCCATGTCGCCGTACTTGGCATGGTTGATGTTGATCAGGTTGCGGTTGGCATGCTCGATGGCGTCGGAGATTTCCTTCTCGGTTGCGCCGTCGAAGACCGGGGTTGCAACATGGATGGGACCCTCGACGACCTCGGTGGTCTCCTCGGCGTCGGACCAGCCCCACTTGGCAGCCCAGCCGAGGTGGTTCTCGAGCAGCTGGCCGACGTTCATACGAGAGGGAACGCCGAGCGGGTTGAGGATGACGTCGATCGGGGTGCCATCTGCGAGATAGGGCATGTCCTCGACCGGGAGCACGCGAGAGATTACGCCCTTGTTGCCGTGACGGCCGGAGAGCTTGTCGCCCTGCTGTACCTTACGCTTCTGAGCAACGTAGATGCGCACGAGCTCGTTGACACCCGGTGCCAGCTCGTCGCCGTTTTCACGGGAGAAGCGGAAGATGCCGATGACACGGCCGCCGGAGCCGTGGGGCACCTTGAGGGAGGTGTCGCGAACCTCGCGGGCCTTCTCGCCGAAGATGGCGCGCAGCAGGCGCTCCTCGGCGGTGAGCTCGGTTTCGCCCTTCGGAGTAACCTTGCCGACCAGGACATCACCCGGGAACACCTCAGCGCCCACGCGGATGATGCCGTCAGCATCGAGGTCGGAGATCATGTCGTCAGAGATATTGGGGATCTCGCGGGTGATCTCCTCGGGGCCGAGCTTGGTGTCACGAGCGTCGATCTCGTACTCGGAGATATGAATGGAGGTGAGCAGGTCCTCTGCGACGACGCGCTCGGAAACGATGATTGCGTCCTCGTAATTGAAGCCTTCCCACGGCATGTAGGCAACCATGAGGTTCTGACCGAGGGCAAGCTCGCCGCAGTCGCAGGACGGACCGTCTGCCAGAACGTCGCCAGCAGCGATTTCGTCGCCCTTGCGGACGATGGGCTTGTGGTTGATGCAGCCGCTCTGGTTGGAACGCTGGAACTTCGGGATCAGGTACTCGTCGTACTCGCCGTCATCGTTGAGGATGATGATGGTCTGACCGTCAACGTAGTCCACGACGCCCGGGTTCTGGGCAACGAGGATTTCGCCGGAGTCAACAGCGATGCGATGCTCGATGCCGGTGCCGACCAGCGGAGCGCTCGGGCGCAGCAGCGGAACAGCCTGACGCTGCATGTTGGAGCCCATGAGCGCGCGGTTTGCGTCGTCGTGCTCGAGGAACGGAATGAGCGAGGTAGCGACGGAGGTCATCTGGCGCGGAGAGACGTCCATGTACTGAACGCGCTCGGGCTCGACTTCGTCGGGCTCGCCGAAGGTGCCGTCCGGACCCTTGGTGCGGCAGAGAACCTTGGCAGCCTTCACGAAGTTGCCGGCCTCGTCATAGGAGCCGAACTCGCGGGTCTCGAGGTTGAACAGGTCGTTTGCCTGAGCGATGGTGAAGTTTTCCTCCTCGTCAGCGGTGAGGTAATCGATCTCGTCGGTAACCTTGCCGTCGACGACCTTACGGTACGGGGTCTCGATGAAGCCGTAGGGGTTGATGCGACCATAGGTAGCCAGCGAGCCGATAAGGCCGATGTTGGGGCCTTCAGGAGTCTCAATGGGGCACATACGGCCGTAGTGAGAGGTGTGGACGTCGCGAACTTCGAAGCCTGCGCGCTCGCGGGACAGACCGCCCGGGCCCAGTGCGGAAAGACGGCGCTTGTGCGTGATGCCGGCAGCGGGGTTGGTCTGGTCCATGAACTGGGAGAGCTGGGAAGAACCGAAGAACTCCTTGATGGCCGCCACGATGGGACGGATGTTCACGAGGCTCTGCGGAGTGATCTCGTCAGGCTCCTGCATGCTCATGCGCTCGCGGACGACGCGCTCCATACGGGAGAAGCCGATGCGGAACTGGTTCTGAATGAGCTCGCCCACGTTGCGGATGCGGCGGTTGCCGAAGTGGTCGATGTCGTCGGTATGGAAGCCCTCTTCACCCTCATGAAGCGCAATGATGTAGCGCATGGTGGCGATGATGTCCTCGTTGGTGAGGGTAGAGGCATCGCCTTCCTTGTCGAAGGGAAGTACCGCTGCACCCACCAGGGCGTCGTTGGAGCCGAGCTTCTTGTTTGCCTTATAACGGCCGACCTTGGCGAGGTCGTAGCGCTGCGGGTTGAAGAACAGGCCCTCGAGCAGCGTACGAGCGGAATCGATCGTCGGCGGCTCGCCGGGACGGAAACGCTTGTAGAGCTCGATGAGCGACTCTTCCTTGGTGGTGGCGGGGTCGCGGTCGAGGGTGCGCAGAACCATCTCGGAGTTGCCGAGCAACTCGATGATCTCCTCGCGGGTCTCAGCCAGGCCAAGCGCACGAACGAGCAGCGTTGCAGGCTGCTTGCGCTTGCGGTCGATGCGCACGGAGAGAATGTCGCGCTTGTCGGTCTCGAACTCGAGCCATGCACCGCGGCTGGGAATGATCTTGGCGTTGTAGACGATCTTGTCGGAAGTCTTGTCACGCTCGGAAGCGAAATAGACGCCCGGAGAACGAACGAGCTGGGACACGACAACGCGCTCGGTACCGTTGATGATGAAGGTACCACGCGGGGTCATGAGCGGGAAGTCGCCCATGAAGACGTCCTGCTCCTTGAGCTCGCCGGTCTGACGGTTGATGAAACGGATCTGGACGGAGAGCGGAGCCTGGTACGAAACGTCCTTCTCCTTGCACTCGTCTACCGTATACTTGGGCTCACCGAACCAGTGATCGCCAAATTCGACGCACATGTCCTTCGTGCTGTTCTCGATAGGGCATACGTCGGCAAAGGCCTGGGCCAAGCCTTCCTTTTTGAACCACTCAAAGCTTTCCGTCTGGATTGCGATAAGATTGGGGACGTCCATGACATCCGGGATCTTCGCAAAGCTTCTGCGATTCCTATAAAGGCTGGTGAGAGCGGGTTTTTTTCCTTGAGCCACGAGGCTATTCCTCCTTCACGCACATCGCAAATCTGCAAAAAGTTGCAATTTGCTAGAATATTACGCAAATAAGGCGAGGTCAAGAAAAATTTTAAAGAGCCGTGGAGATTATTTGTATTTTCGCGCTTTGATCAGGCCTATTGCCTCGATATTAATTTCATTTCCCGAAACAGCATGGCGGGTGGCCAAAAAACGCGCTTAGACCTCGATGCGCTCGAACATGTCGACGCCCATGCCGCACAGGGGGCACTCGTAGTCCTCGGGCAACTCATCAACGTATTCGATGTGGCCGCAGATGGTGCACTGCCATGCGTACTTCTTAGGTGCGGTCTCAGCGGGGGCGGTCTCAGCGTGAGCGACCTCGCCAGCGGGCGCTGTAGCCTCGGCACCAGCCGCAACAGCCTCCTCCTTCGGCACATAGGACGAAGCCTTGGCGGGCGTCTTGCCGCGCTTGACCTCGTGGTAATAGGCATAGGTCATGGGAGCATCGCCCTCAACGAGATATGCTTGTTCAACCTCTCCTATGAACATGATGTGCGTGCCCACGTCAAGCGTTTCGATTACGCGAAGCGAAAACTGCGCGACCGCGCCCTCGGTCACGCGGGGAACACCGAAGGGGTCCTCTTCCCAGGCGACGTCGGCAAACTTGTCAAACTCAAGGCTGCTCCTGAATCCGAATACCCCGACAAGATCCATCGCAGCCTGCTCGCCGAGCACGGTGACGGCATAGCGGCCGGACTTGAGGATGGCCTGCGTAGTGGCGTTTTCCTTGTTGAGCGCGATGGAGACGCGCGCGGGAGCAGAGGTGACCTGCTGGAAGGTGTTGATGACGCAGCCGAACTTCTGCTCAGCGTCACGCGCGGTAACAATGTAGAGGCCGTAGCTCACTGCCCTGAAAGCGCTTCTGTCGATCATGGTTCCTCCTCGAAATAAATGCGAGTCCCGTCCGAAAACTCTCCCTGCAAGCGGCCTCATGCATAAGTCGCCGCACGTGGCCGTCTGTCGCTCTGCTATATGTTACTAACTTGATAACATATATGCAATACCCCGTTATCCGCCCCTTTGCCAGCCCGATACCTCACAAAGGACTAATGCTTCACGACCGCTATTTCCCGTCACGCATGGCCTTGAGCTTAGCGAGCGTGTCGGCGGGAACGCGCTCGGCAAGCGTGTTCTTCTTGACCGTCTTGGGCGTTTCGTCGAGCTGGGCTTCGTAGTAGTACATCCCCACCTCGCCGCTGAAGCCGTCGGCGCTCATGCGGTCGACGCCGCCGCCGAACACGGTGTCCTGAATGGTTGCATCGCTCGTTACCACCAGCGTCTCGATCATACGCTCGCGCGCGTCGTGCGCCAGCTTCTCGATCACCTTGTCGGCCGATTCGCCGGCGCGCGAGAAGATCACCTGCACGCCTCCGATCTTTTCGGCAGCGCCCTGGGAAAATTCGTTGCGCGCACCGTCGAACACGATGATGGCCTTGTAGTCACGGCCCGCGAAGTGAACCACGTCGTTGATAAGCCGCTCGCGGGCGGTGTTGAAGGTGTCGTCGGTATAGTCTGGATGCGTTGAGCTCACACGCTTGTAGCGACTGCCCGAGCGCAGCACGTTATAGCCGTCGACGATCAGCAGCTTCTTGCGTTCCTTTGCCATGGATGCTCCTTACAACCCAAGGCCTAAGGGCTATTTCGCGTGAACGGGCGCCTCGCCCGCAGCGCGGTTCTGGCGCAGCCATTCGTACATGCAGGCGGTGGAGGCCTGCGCAACGTTGAGCGAGGAGATCTCGCCCACCTGCGGAAGCTTCACGCCGAAGTCGCAGTTCTCGAGAACCAAGCGGGACACGCCCTCGCCTTCATTGCCCATGACGAGCACCATCTTGCCCTTCAGGTTGGCATCCCAGATGTAGTCCTGCGCATGCTCAGTGGCGGCAGCTACCCAGAAGCCCTCCTCCTTCAGACGATCGAGCGTGCTTGTGATGTTGGCAACCTGGGAAACGGGAATATGGGCGATGGCGCCTGCGGAGCTCTTGTAGGTGGCGGCGGTCACGCGGGCGGCGCGCTTGTTGGGGATGATGATGCCAGCGGCGCCCACCGATTCGGCGCTGCGGGCGATAGCGCCCAGATTGCCCGCATCGGTGATATGGTCGAGCACCACGATAAGGGCTCGACCTTCGTTCTCGTCGGCGCAAGCCTTGGCATGCTCCAGGATGGTGGTGACGTTGACGTAGTCGAAAGGCCTGGTCTCAGCCATCACGCCCTGATGGCTCTCACGCTCGGAAATCTCGTCGAGCTTCTTCTTGGAGATGGACTTCACGGGGACGTTGAGGTTCTTTGCCTTGCGCAGGATGTCGTTCACGAGGCTGTCACGCTTCACATTGTCGGCCATGAGGATGCACTTGATCGGCACGTGCGTGCGCAGTGCCTCGATAACGGGACGCTTGCCTTCGATGTATTCAGCCATGATGCTCGCTTTCTGTGTCTATCGTATTGTCCGCGCGGCGTGTCAGTCCTTGCGTCCGGCCGGCACACCGCGATCATTTCAGCTTGCGTTTTAAACGACAAGCCAGTGTATCATGCGCACGCTTCGTCCAAAAGCGCAGCCAGCTCTTCCGGCTTTTCAATAGTGTGCGAAGGTAAGCTCGCCGCCAGGACCTCGGGCGAGAACATGCCCCAGCAAACCGCCACGGTGGTGCAGCCGGCGCCGTTGCCCGCCTGCATGTCGAAGGGGCTGTCCCCCACATACAGGCACTCGGAGGGCGCGCACCCTAAAAGCTCGCATCCGTAAGCCACCGGAGCTGGATCGGGCTTGTGCGCCGGGAAGTCATCGGGGCCCACAAGGCACTCAACATAGTCCGCAAGCCCGCACACCTCAAGCCCGCGCTGAGCAAGCGCATGACGCTTCGAGGTGACCACGCCCACGCGAAGACCGCGTTCGCGCACATCGGCCAGCATGGAGGATACGCCATCGAAGGCGCGTACGCATTCGTCATGCACCTCATGGTTGTAGTTGCGATACACCGTGAGCAGGCGCTCGTGCACGGCGGGATCGTCCGTGAAATCCCACATCTGGGTCTCGAGGGGCTGGCCCACCTTCTTCATGAGCTCCTCTTCGGGAAAGCTCACCCCGAGAACCTCATCCATGCTATGGCGAAAGGACGCAAGGATGAGCTCGTGGGTGTCGAGCAAGGTCCCGTCCAAATCGAAGAGCACTGCCTTGAAGCTGCCGGCCATAGATCTCCTTTCGCCGTAGAAAGTCAAAGAGGGGCGCAAAGCCTGCGCCCCTCGGAATGTATCACATACCCGCGTCCGCAACGCGCGCGAAACAGCTTACGCAAACAGACCGTCAAAGGTATGGGAGCCTGCGCCGTTGTTCTTCATGCTGCGCTTGGCAAACGTCATCAATTCGGCGAGCGCTGCCAAAGCGACGCTCTTCTTCTCGCCGGTCTGGCGGCGCTTGAGCTCGACGGTGCCTTCGGCAAGACCGCGCTTGCCAACCACGATCTGCAGCGGCCAGCCGATGAGGTCGGCGTCGGCGAACTTGACGCCCGCACGCTCGTTGCGGTCGTCAATGACAACCTCGAAGCCAAGCTCTGCCAGATCAGCGGCAATCTTTTCGGCTGCGGGGGCAACCAGCTCATCGCCGACGGTCAGCGGAATGACGCACACGTGAGCCGGGGCGATGGACATGGGCCACTTGATACCGTACTCGTCGTTGTACTGCTCGACGACGGCGGCTACGGTGCGGGACACGCCAACGCCGTAGCAGCCCATGATGAAGGGCTTCTCGACACCGTCTTCGTCCATGAAGTTAGCGCCCATGGCAACGGAGTACTTGGTGCCGAGCTGGAAGACCTGGGAAACCTCGATGCCGCGGGCGCCGTCCAGAGGCAGGCCGCAGGTCGGGCAGGAATCGCCGGGCTTGACCACGCAGAGATCAGCCCACTCGTCAACGTTGAAGTCGACGCCCAAACGAGCGCCCACGTAGTGGTAGCCCTCCTCGTTGGCACCGACAACCCACTGACCGACGTTCTTCAGGCAGCGATCAGCTATGACGCGAGCGCCCTCGGGCAGGCCGACCGGTCCCATGGAACCCTTGAACAGGCCGAATGCCTCCATCTCCTCATCGGTGAGGAGACCGAAGCCATCAACGACGCGGTCAGCTTTGATGTCGTTGAGTTCGTGATCTCCGGGAATGAAGAACACGACGAGCTTACCTTCTGCATCCTTGCCGGAAAGGGCCTTGACCGTGGAGGTCTCGGGGATGCCCAAGAAAGCGGCAAGCTCTTCGATGGTGTGGATGCCGGGCGTGGAGATCTTCTCGATGCCGGCAACCTCGTGAACGGTAGGGATGGTGATGCACTCACCGGCTTCGGTGTTGGCAGCGTAGCCGCAGGTGCAGTGGACGAGCTCGGCTTCGCCGGCGTTGGCAAGCGCCATGAACTCGGTGGTAACCTTGCCGCCGATCTGACCGGAGTCAGCCTCAACCGGACGGTAGTCAAGACCGCAGCGCTCGCAAATGTTGCCGTAAGCGCGGCTCATGTCGTCATAGGTCTTTTGCAGGGACTCCTGGGTGGAATGGAAGCTGTAGGCGTCCTTCATGATGAACTCGCGGCTGCGCAGCAGGCCGAAGCGCGGGCGAATCTCGTCGCGGAACTTAACCTGGATCTGATAGAGCGAGCAGGGCAGCTCCTTGTAGGAACGCAGCTCGTTGCGGATGAGCGCGGTGATGAGCTCCTCATGCGTGGGACCGAGGCACATGCCGTGGTCATGGCGGTCGTTCAGGCGCATCAGCTCCGGACCGTAGTCATCCCAGCGGCCGGACTCATGCCAAAGCTCTGCGGGCTGCAGTGCGGGCATCATGATTTCCTGCGAGTCGATGGCGTTCATCTCCTCGCGAACGATATTCGAGACCTTGGCGAGCACGCGCTGGCCCAAGGGCAGGAAGGTATACACGCCGGAAGCGGTCTTGCGGATCATGCCCGCGCGAAGCAGCAGGCGATGGCTGGCGATTTCGGCGTCAGCGGGATCTTCCTTGAGCGTGGGAGCATACAGCTTGCTCATTCGCATTACGTTAGTCATCTAGCTTTCCTATCTCTTCCATTAGGGCGTCCACGATGTCGGACTCGGCCACTTTGCGGACGATTTTACCATGCGAGAAAACAACACCCGAGCCATCGCCGCAGGCAACGCCGATATCGGCGTCAGCAGCCTCACCCGGACCGTTGACGACACAACCCATGACGGCGACCTTGATCGGGCTTTCGATGGCCGAGATACGTTCCTCGACCTGAGAGGCCAGCCCTATGAGGTCAACTGCACAGCGCCCGCAGGTCGGGCAGCTGATGAGCTCGGGAACGCGCCGACGAAGCCCGAGCGCCCCGAGCAGCGTCCAGCAGGCACGGATCTCGACCACGGGGTCATCGGTCAGCGAAATGCGCATCGTGTCGCCTATGCCCTGCTCGAGCAGAACGCCCAAGCCGCAAGCCGACTTGATGATGCCCTGGAAGGCCGTGCCGGCCTCGGTCACGCCAATGTGCAAGGGCACCTGCGGGATCATTTCGGCGAGCAGGCGGTAGGTGGCGATGGTGGCCTGCACGTCATGGGCCTTGGCAGACACTACGACGTCAGTGAAGCCGCGCCCCTCGAAGTAGGCCACGTAGTCCGCCGCGGACTTAGCCAGCTTCTCGGGCAGGGTGAGGTCGCTGCGCTCGGCAAGCGCTGCGTCAAGGGAGCCCGCGTTCACGCCGATGCGAATGGGAATGCCCGCTTCGCGTGCGGCGTCGATCACAGCGTCGGTCTTCTCAAGGCCGCCGATGTTGCCGGGATTGATGCGAAGCTTCGCCGCGCCACGACGAGCGGCCTCGATGGCTATATGCGCATCGAAGTGGATGTCGGCCACAACCGGCAGGGGCGACTTTGCGCACACGGCCTCGAAGGCGTCCAGGCAGTCACGGCGCGGAATGGCCATGCGGACCACCTCGCAGCCGGCAGCCGCAAGCGCTTCTATCTGAGCCAGGTTGGCCTCGACGTCTCGAGCGGGCGCGTTCAGCATGGACTGGACCACAACGGGAGCCCCGCCGCCAAGGCAGACATCTCCCACCATGATGCGACGCGTGCCATTACTTGGCCGCGCGATTTGGCATGGCTTGATGTCTTCGCTCATCTTGCCCGCCTCCCTCTCTTGCAGACGTATTTCCACAACCGTTCTACTATAGCCCATCACGAGGCCCGAAAGGCGACTCTAGCCGAAGAAACCCGTGGCAATCCGCTGTATATCCTGCCCCACCAGTACCACAAAAAGGATGAGGAACAAGCCTATGCCCACGTAGCTGATGACGTTGACCGCCGCCGGGGGCACATCGCGCCCGATAAGCTTCTGGATCAGCTCCACAATGAGCTTGCCGCCGTCAAGCGGCGGGATAGGCAGCAGGTTCATGAGACCAAGCGAAATGGTGATGTTGGCCACGAAGAGCAGGCCTTCTTGCAGGCCGTAGCCGAAGTAATCGCCCGACACCGCCACGATGCCCACGATGGACATGGAGTTCGACACCGTCTCAGCAGCGGTTGCAGGGTTGAACAGGCCCGCAATAGCCTCGAGCACCATGCCGATGAAGCTCGCGCACATGATGAGCGACTCGTGCACGGCGAAATTGTGATGGAAGACCTCTCCGGTATCGGTGTACTGCAGGTCAAGACCCATCACGCTGTATATGATGACGAAGATGACGAAGGCGGCGAGCAGGTTGACCACGGGGCCCGCAGCCAGGATGACGCAGCGTTTCCAGAAGGGAAGCGCACGGTACTGCTGGGAGTGCTCGGATTCGTACAGGGAAGGCGCATCGATCACCAGGCGCGGCTCGCCCTTTTCGAAGGCTCGGGGTGCGGGAAGACCGGCCTTGGCTGCGGCGCGCTTTTCGCGCCCGGTAGGCACGAGCGGCGGCGTGCGGTAGGTGTTGTATTGATCATGCTTTTCGGGGCGAAGGACGCTCCCCCATTCGGCGAGCTGCTCGAGCGCATCATAGGCGTCGTCGTCGCTGATGCGGCACTCTGCCGCGATGTCTTCCATGTTGGCCGTCCCTCGGCGATAAAGCGCCGCAAGCACATCCTGCAGATGGGGGTGGACCTTGCCGCCCTCCATGCCGCACACACGTGCGTAGCCGCCAAGCAAAATGGGCGTCACGCCAAAACGCGTGCCCCCGACCGTAAAGCCAACGGAGGGGCCGGGCATACCCAGCATGAGCTCGGTCACGCGTACGCCAAAGACGCGCGCGGCCAGGTAGTGTCCTCCCTCGTGAATGTAGACGAGGACGCTCAGGATGACTACTCCTATGACTATGGTAGCCAGAACGTCCATCAACGAGACTTCACCCATGCGCGGGCGCAGGCGCGGGCGCAGGCGTCAACTTCCTCAAGCTGCTCGAGGGACTCGACAGCCTGACGTTCGTGCTCGCCCATCACGTACTCAACGCATTCGGCGATGCCCAGATAGCTGTTTTCCTCGGCAAGAAACGCCGCCACAGCCACTTCGTTAGCGGCGTTCATAACACAGGGCAGGGTTCCCCCCGCCTCACCCGCCATGCGGGCCAAGGCCAAGCAGCGGAAGGTGTCGGTGTCGGGAGCGGAGAACTCAAGCGTTCCCAGCTTGCGGAAGTCAAGCGGCTCAACCGGCGCCTTCCAGCGCGCAGGGTACGAAAGCGCAAACTGGATGGGAATGCGCATGTCGGTAGTGCCCAGATGCGCCTTCACGCTGCCGTCGGCGAACTCGACCATGGAGTGGATGGCGCTTTGCGGCTGCACCACCACTTCGATCTTGTCGTAGGGCATGGCGAAAAGATGGTGCGCCTCGATGACCTCGAGGCCCTTGTTCATGAGCGTGGAGGAGTCGATAGAGATCTTAGCTCCCATGTTCCACGTGGGGTGGGCAAGCGCCTGGGCGGGAGTAATGCCCACCAGGCTCTCGCGGCTGCGACCGCGGAAGGGACCGCCCGATGCGGTGACCCAAAGCTTGGTCACCTCGGCAGGGTCCTCCCCCAGCAGGCACTGGTAGATGGCACCGTGTTCGGAATCAATGGGCATAAGTGCATGCTGAAAGCCGGCCGCTTCATCGATGGCGCGGGCAAGCGGCATGATGAGCTCACCGCCCACGACAAGCGACTCCTTGTTCGCAAGCGCGAGCACCTTGCCAGCTGCGAGTGTTTCATAGCTCGCGCGAAGGCCAGCTGCGCCCACGAGCGCGTTGACCACGATGTCGGCCTCTTCCAGATGAACAAGCTCGGCCACAGCCTTAGGACCTATGCCCAAAGAGCCGCCCAAGCCCTGAGCCCACTGCGCGAGATCGATGCATCGAGCATCGCCTGCAAGGCGCTCATCGCCGATGGCGAGGTGCTTCACCTTGAAGCTTTTGGCCTGGCTGGCAAGCGTATCGACACTTGAGTTGACAGCCAAGGCGACGATCTCGAGCTTGTCGGAATGCTGGGCAACAACATCGAGCGTCTGGGTGCCGATGGAACCGGTCGAACCCAAAACGACAACGCGTCTTTTCTGGTTCATGTTCAAAGTCTCCAATGATCCTAGAGCATGTGATAGGGAATGCAGCCGCCGGACACCAGCAGGATCACCGCGGTGATGGCGGCGAGGAACAGCGAATCGCAGCGATCGAGCAGACCGCCGTGGCCGGGCATGATGGTTCCGGAATCCTTGAAGCCCGCATTGCGCTTGATGCGGCTTTCCGCAAGGTCGCCGAGCACCGACATGAGACCGCATAGAAGACCGAAGCCAAGCGCCATGGGGATGCTCATGGTGACGCCGGGGACAAAGGTCATGGCGCACCAGACCAACATGGATCCCGCAAGACCGGCGACAAATCCCTCCCAGCTCTTCTTCGGGCTGATGCGCGGAGCAAGCTTGTGCTTGCCGAACTTGCAGCCGATAAGATAGGCGAAGGAGTCGTTAGCCCAAACGCTTGCGTAGATGAGCAGCACCAGCACGCCGCCCCAGGGCTCGCCGATGGAATGACGCAGAAGCACCAAGCCCGAAAGCAGGGCGCCTGTGTAGGTTGCCCCGAAGAAGCTCACCGCCACGTCCTGCACGCGTGCGCGCAGGAAGAACACGTACCAGATGAGCAGAGACAAAAGCAGGCCCAAGCAGACGAACATCGCGCCCGTAAGGCCTGCGAAGTACATGCTCGGCGGATACAAGATCGCAGCGAAGATGCCCAGAAACTCGTTGGGAAGCTTGGCATCCGAGCGCAGCATGTAGAAGAACTCGCCTGCGCAAATGCCCGCGAGCACCATGAGCATGATGAGCATGGGGATTTCGCCGGCGAGGATGCAGCCTATAGTGACCACCGTATACACCGCGCCCGTGCGGACGCGGACCTGCAGGTCGGAGGGGTTTTTGAGCTGCTTGGGCGCCTTGTCGAGCACGGCGTCCTTGGCGCGACGACCCGCCTTCGCGCGCTTGTCGCGCTTTACCTGGCGCTCCCTGCGGCGCACCGTGGACTGATCGTGCACCCAGAAGGGCTGCGCCTTCTTCGGCTCGCCCTCGGCAGATGCGTCCACCGCAAGATCACCCTCGATGGTCTCGGGGAAGGCGGACACACCGTCTGCGGCAGGAGCGGGCGTCACCACATCGCCCTCGATGGGTTCTGCCGCTGATGCTTGGTTTTCCATTATTTCAGAATTCATTACTTCACCGCCCCGAAACGCCTGTCACGGCTCTGATACTCAAGAAGGCAGCGCAGAAGCTCATAGCGATCGAAGTCGGGCCATAGCACGTCGGTGACCACGAACTCTGAATAGGCGATCTGCCACAGAAGGTAGTTCGACACGCGCATCTCGCCGCTGGTGCGAATGAGCAGTTCGGGATCGGGAATGCCGGCGGTGTAAAGACGGCTCTCAAACAGCTCCTCGCTCACCTCGGTCTCAACGCCCGCCAGGGCGTCGCTGGCTGCCTGTGCGGCAACTTCGCGCACGGCATGCATGATCTCATCGCGAGAGCCGTAGTTGACGGCCACCACCAGCGTCATGCCATCATTTCCCTTGGTCTTTTCCCAAGCAAAGTCAAAGGCATCGCGCGTTTCCTGCGGAAGAATGCTTAAATCTCCAATGGTCTTCACGCGAACGCGCTCCTCGTGAAGCTCGTCCACCTCGGCAAGCATGGTCTTAGCAAACAGATCCATCAAACCGATGACCTCTTCTTCGGGACGCTTCCAGTTCTCCGTGGAAAAGGAGTAGATGGTGAGGTAGCGCACGCCGAGGTCGGAAGCGCAGCGAATGACTTCACGCACGGCTTCGATGCCGGCCTTGTGACCGCGAAGACGGTTGAGGGCGCGTTTCTTGGCCCAACGCCCGTTGCCGTCCATGATGACGGCGATATGCTCGGGCACGGCCTCTATGCGAAGCGCCCGAGGATCAAGACCCTCGGGCGGATTGGGAAATATGTACTCGAGTGTTTCGTTTAGCATGCTCGAACTATCCTTAAACACGATTACCGAAACTTAAACTCCTGACAGCAACAGGGTTAATCGAATATGCCTTCGCCAGGAGATTTAGATCTCCATGACCTCGGCTTCCTTCTTCTTGAAGGCAGCGTCGATCTTTTCGATGAACTTGTCGGTCAGCTTCTGGACCTCGGCCTCGGCGCGCTTAGCGTCGTCCTCGGGCAGGCCGTCGTTCTTCTTGGCCTTCTCGATGGCGGCGTTGGCGTCGCGGCGGGCGTTGCGCACGGCAACGCGAGCATCCTCTGCCATGCCCTTGCACTGCTTGACGAGGTCGCGACGACGCTCCTCGGTCAGCGTGGGGAAGGGAAGGCGAATGCGCTCGCCGTCGTTAGAGGGGGTTACGCCCAGGTCGCTCTGCAGGATGGCCTGCTCGATAGCGCGCAGAACGCCCTTATCCCAGGGCTCGATGACCAGAAGATGGGCCTCGGGAGTCTTGATGCCCGCCATCTGGTTGATGGGAGTCGGTACGCCGTAGTAGTCGACGCGAATGCGGTCGAGAACCATCGCGTTAGCGCGGCCGGTACGTACGGAGGCGAAGTTGTCGCCCAGAGCAGAGAGAGCCTTCTCCATCTTCTCTTCCACGTTCATCATAATCTCGTCAACCATCTTGGACCCTTTCCCCTTGTTGGTAATCTCTGTTTTGCGCGCCCCTTTGCGTTTACTCGGCTGCGCTCAAGGCGTTGGCGCCACGCCCCAAGCGGCCGTATAGCGATCTACTCGATAGTGGTGCCGATGGGATCGCCCTTGAGAGCACGGGAAATGTTGCCGTGCTTGGTGAGGTCGAAGACGATCATCGGGATGTTGTTATCCATGCACAGTGCCGTAGCCGTGGTGTCCATGACGTGAAGCTCGCGCTCGATGACCTCCTTGTAGCTGATGCGCTCGAAGCGCTTTGCCTCAGGGTTCACCTTGGGATCGGAATCATAAACGCCGTCGACCTTGGTAGCCTTCATGAGGACGTCGACGCCGAGTTCGCAGGCACGCTGGGCAGCTGCCGTGTCGGTGGTGAAGTAGGGGTTGCCCGTGCCAGCGGCAAGAATGACGACGCGGCCCTTTTCCAGATGGCGCACGGCCTTGCGGCGGATGTAGGGCTCGGAAACCTCCTGCATGGTGATGGCGCTCTGGACGCGGGTGAACACGCCATGACGCTCGAAGGAATCCTGCAGGGCAAGGGCATTCATGACCGTTGCCAGCATGCCCATGTAATCAGCCTGGGCGCGGTCCATGCCCTTGGTGGCACCGGCGACGCCGCGGAAGATGTTGCCGCCGCCAACCACGATGGCCAGCTCGACGCCGTCATTCACAACCTCGGCGATCTGCTCGGCCAGATCATCGACGACCTTCGGATCAATGCCGTAGCCCATGTCACCAGCCAAAGCTTCACCCGACAGCTTCAGAAGCACGCGCTTGTACTTATACTCCTCCGACATGAGACCTTCCCTTCGTCGTCAAACAACCTAAACGTATACATATTACCCGAAGTCGGCGTACACAAGGGCGCGGGCTCGAAATTGAACCCGCGCTAAGATGGTGTATTACGCCGCGCCCGAGAGCAAGGGCGGAAAGCAATTAGAGGGGCGGAGGGAAAACCAAAAGGAGCGATTCCGCAGCTGCATCCAACTAGTTCGTTACGCAGCGAGGACAAGCGACGTGGTTTTCCCTCCGCCCCTCAATCCTTGGGCACGTCGCAAGGTGATCGCTGCGCA
>CAYZCY010000004.1:37556-43335 GCA_964477115.1 uncultured Eggerthellaceae bacterium
TGGTTTTCCCTCCGCCCCTCAATCCTTGGGCACGTCGCAAGGTGATCGCTGCGCACTAGGGACGAGGGCGGAAAGCTTAGGAGCGTTTCCGCAGCCGCATCATATGCAAAACTTTATGCGGCGAGGACTAGCGACGTGCTTTCCGCCCTCGGTCCTCCGGCGACGACGTGGTTTTCCCTCCGCCCAATCAAGTAGTCTGCGCTTACCTTCTCCACCCGATTAGTTGCGAAGGGAATCGATCAAGCTTCCCTGGGACACACTTGCCTCCTCGGAATCCGAGCCCAAGGTCACCTTGAGCTCGAGCTCCTCGCCGTTGCGATTCACGGTGAGCGTGATCTCATCACCGGGGTTCTTCAGGCGCACGTCGAGCATGAGATCGCTCGCACTTTCAACCGCGGTGCCATCGAAGGCGGTGATGATGTCGCCCTGCTGAAGGCCAGCCTCGGCAGCACCGGTATTGGCATAGACGCCCGTCACGTAGGCGCCAGCATCAGCCGAGAGACCGTAGCGTTTGGCGATCTGGGAGTTGACGGTGGTAAGCGACACGCCGAGCTGGGCGTGAGTGGGAGTCTTGCCCTCGATGATCTGCTCGGCCAGGTTGACCGCGTAGTTAACCGGGATGGCAAAGCCAACGCCGGAGTAGTTGCCGGAATAGGAGGTGATGAGCGTGTTGATGCCGATGAGTCTGCCGTCCGCATCAACGAGCGCGCCGCCGGAGTTGCCCGGGTTGATGGCCGCATCGGTCTGGATCATGTTGGGGTAGATGGTGGTTTCGCCGCTAATGCCGGACGTAGAGGAGTCGAGCACCTGGGAGCGGCTGGTTGCGCTGACGATGCCCGTTGCCACCGACTGCTCAAGGCCGAAGGGGCTGCCAATGGACATGACCCATTCGCCGATGATGAGGGAGTCGGAGTCGCCCACTTCGATGGGGGTGAGGCCGCTTGCGTTTTGAGCCTTGATGACCGCGATGTCAGAGCTGGGGTCAGAGCCGACGAGCTCGGCGTCATAGCTCTCGCCGGCGATGGTCACCTTGAAGGCAGAGCCTCCCTCGATGACGTGGTAGTTGGTTATGATGTAGCCGTCCTCGGAAAGGACCACGCCGCTGCCGAGCGACGACTCGACGAGCTCGCTTTCGGAATCGCCATTGCCATAGCCATAGCCAAAGCCGTACATGCTATAGCCCTGGGAGCTGCTTTCCGTGTACACGTCAATGGCGGCGACGGAGGGCAGGCACTTAGCGGCCACGACCTCAGCCAGGGTGGGATCTTCGTCTTCCACGTCAATGGTAGAGCTGCTCTGAGAGCCAAGCGTCACCGAGGAGCCATCGCTCTCGCCCTCACCGTTTCCGCCGATAAGGCTGGAAACACCAAAGGCGAGCACGCAGGCAAGCAGTGCGCCCGCAAAGGCCAAAAAGAAGGTTTTGGCGCCCGAGGCGCTCTTTGCGCTCGCGTGGGCCGCCTGAGCTTGGCTAGTGCCGCCCTGGTTCGAGTACGGGGTTTGCGGGGTGGATGAGGTGCCGTAAGGCGTCTGCCCCTGATAGGGGTTGTTGGGATCGGTCATTGCTGGTCTCCTGTCTGCCGAGCGCAAGTATGTTCCCCGCAAGGTTACCACTGCGCAGGCATTTCCATGAATTCAATGGGAAAACGTCATCTTCATGTCACAGACCATAGCCCATCAAGCTGAAAAAGGCCTTAAACGGGCTTACGCTGGGAAAACAAAGCTGTACCGGAATTTGGCGAGGTGTGCGCCGAAGGCTACAATGACAGCGATCGAACCGCATCGAAATAGGCTTGGAGCAGACATGTCGGCAGAAAACAGCACGCTTGGCTTCCCCGCCAACGCGAAAACAACGGAGGAACCAGCAGAGGCCATATCCTGTCCGCCTGACGCAGCGCCCACCTTCCCCGCTCAATCAATTGAGGACGTACGGATGCAGCTTGCGCGTATGAGGGCGCACTTCGATTCGGGGGCCACGCTTGCGCTTGAAGCTCGACGGGCGGCGCTTCTCATTACAAGAGCACGCTGACGAAGGGAACCTGGCTCGAGCTTCCCGTGCGCGTACCGCCCTTTGGCAGCAAGATCAAACTGCTGCGCATGCTCATGCGCTAGGGGCTTGCAGGGGCAGCCGGAGTGAGGGGGCCTAAGGCGCTTGCCTCTGCTCAGACAGGGCCTCCAGCTTCCCGCCCTGGAATATGCGCTAAAGGTATGCCGGGTTAAGGCTGACGCCGAGGCCTTCGGCTATACGCGGGAGCTCTTCGTCGGGGATTCCGGCGACTGACGCGGGGCCGCCCGCCATGATGCAGGCGCTTTCGAAGATTTGCGCGGCTTTCACGATGACGTGGATGAGGCCGAAAGCGGCGTCAAAGCTCTCCCCCGTTGCGAGCAGGCCGTGCTGCGCCCAGATCACCGCGTCATGATCGCACACGGCGCTTGCCGTCATGGAGGCGAGCTCCATGGAACCGGGGACCTCGCAGGGAACCACGCCGATGCCCTGCGGGAACACCATGACGCATTCGGTCATCATCTTCCACAGAAGACGCGTGATGGCGCGCGGGTCGGCGCCAAGCGCATGGGTGATCGCAATGACGGGCGTGGGATGGCAGTGGTAGAGCACGCGGAAGGCACCTTGGGTGGCAGCTTTCTTGCGCGCGTGAATCAAAACGTGCGCCGAAACCTCGCTCGTGGGGCGACCGCCGCCAGCGAAGCCCCAGATCACGCGATAAGCGCTGCCCTGCTCGTTGAGCGCGATGATTCCGAGGCAGCTTTCGGGATCACGGGCTACGTTTTGCATGTAGGATCCCGTTGCCGTGATGAGGAGCCATTCGCCTGCGAGCTCGGGCGCCTCCACCGCGAGTGAGACCCAGCGCTCGCCTTCTCCATCAGTCGAACCTGCACGGCCCGGCGCGGAAAGGCTTGCCCCGGCGTTTTCCGGCGCATCGCTTGCAGGCGCAAAGCCAACACCGCGCGCACGGGAGGACAAAACCGACGCAAGCGATTCGCGATCCTCCTGAGTCAAGCGGTAGGAGGCGTTGCCGCCGTTGCGCTCATGCCAACCATGGCGCCAGCCTTCGTCGCAGAGGCGCACGAATTCACGCACGAAGGAAAGGTCAACGACTTCAAGGCCGTCAAGGCAGGCGGGGATAGGACGATCGGACCGAACCTGAAAACAGCTTGGGTTTCCCATGGCTTCACGCAGCCTATTCGGTACCGTCGTAGCGCGACAGGAAGGCACGCGTGCGCTCCTGCTGCGGGTTGTTGATGACGTCTTCGGCCCTGCCCTGCTCGACGATCACGCCGCCGTCCATGAAGATCAGGTGGTCTGCCACGTCGCGCGCGAAGTTCATCTCGTGCGTGACGATGACCATGGTCATGTCCTCGTCCGCAAGCTCGCGGATGACTTTGAGGACATCCTGCGTCAGCTCGGGATCAAGAGCGCTCGTGGGCTCGTCGAAGTACAGCACGTCGGGGTTCATGGCGAGCGCACGCGCGATGGCAACGCGCTGCTGCTGGCCGCCCGAAAGCTCGCAGGGAACCATGTCCTCCTTGCCTTCGAGACCCATCTTGCGCAGCAGCTCGCGGCCGTCGGCGAGAGCCTCTTCCTTCGGACGCTTCTGCACGCTGATGGGCGCATCGGTGACGTTCTTGATCACCGTATAGTGCGGGAACAGATTGAAGTTCTGAAAGACCAGTCCGAACTTGGCCTTAGCCTGCTTCAGCACTTCCTTTCCACCGTAAACGGCCTTGCCCGATGGGCCCGACTTGGTTACGGCAAGATCGCCATAGGAAAGCTCGCCCGCATCCAGGGTCTCGAGCAGGGTGAGGCAGCGCAGCAAGGTGGACTTGCCGCCGCCGGAAGGACCAATGATGGCGAGAACGTCGCCTTTGTTCACGGTGAGGGAAATGTCCTTGAGAACCTCGTTGCTGCCGAAGCTCTTCTTGGCATGTTCCAGTTTGACTATCGCCTGCATCGCGATTACCTTTCTTCCAAACCCAAACCCGCAGGTTGGCGTTCCGCTGGCCGTAAGATTGGCGGAGCCCACCTAGTCGTGGTAGTAGTTCAAACGCTTCTCGACGCGCACAAGCACCATCTCGACAAACAAGTTGAACACCCAGTAGATCGCGCCGGCAATGAGGTAGGGCAGCATGCTCACCTGCGAGGAAGCAAGGGCCTTGGCCTGCGAGAACATCTCCATAATGCCTAAGACGAAGGCGAGCGAGGTGTCCTTGACCAGCGTGATGATCTCGTTGCCCATGGCGGGCAGGATACGCTTGATGACCTGGGGAAGAACGATCTTCATAAAGGTCTGCGGGCGGGAATAGCCCAAAACGCTCGCGGCTTCGTACTGTCCGGGAGGGATGGACTGGATGCCGCTGCGGTATATTTCTGCGAAGTAAGCCGCATAGTTCAGGATGAAGCCGAGCGCGCAGGCAACGAACTTCCAATCTGAGCCCATGGACAGACCGAACAGGTAGTACGGGCCGTAGCAGAAGGCCATAAGCTGCAGCATGAGAGGCGTGCCACGCATGATAGAAATGTAGAGGCGCGTGATAAGGGCGAGAGGCTTGAACTTGCTCATGCGGCAAAGCGCAACGATGACGCCGAGGGGCAAGGCGCCCAAAAGCGTGGTGAAGAAGATCTGAGCCGTAAACAGGAAACCCGAGAAGAGGATATCCAGCATGACGGACAATTCCACTAGTGACTCCTAAACGTAGTTTGCGGGCGAGGCCGCGAAAGCCCCGCCCGCGCTTGTTTTCTATGGATGCGAATTCGATGCGAACAAGCTTCCGATCAGCTCATTTACCCGAATCCGCCATAAAACCGATGTTCAGATCGGTTGCGGTGCCAAGGCGTTTAGCCCTCGATGCACCAGTTGGACCAAGCGATGCCGTCCTCAGCGTACTTCTCGCAGATAGCCTGTGCAGTACCGTCGGCGGTCATTTCCTTCAGGGTCGCGGTAACCAGCTCAGCCATGGCCTCATTGCCCAGCTTGAAGCCGACTGCATAGTGCTCGGCGGAAAGCTCGAAGATCTGAGCATAAACGTCGGGCTTGGCAGACATCTGGTATGCGGCGATGGACAGATCGCAGGCAACAGCGTCGACGTTGCCAGTCTCGAGCTGCATGAAGGCGTCGTTGTAGGTGGCGATGGTCTGAACCTGGCCATCAGCGAAGGTGGCGACAACGTCAGCGTAATCCTCGCCCTCGAGTACGTCGAGAGCAGCAGACTCAACCTGAGTCATGACGGCCTTGCCAGCGAGATCCTCAAGGGAGGTGATGCCGCTGTCGGCCTTCACAACGATTACCTGAGCATTGAGCATGTAGGGATCGGACCAAGCGTAGAGATCCTCACGGCCCTCATAGGTAAAGCCGTTCCAGATGCAGGTGATGGAGCCATCGTTGATGAGAGCGTCCTTGGCATCCCAGTCGATCGGGACAAGCTCGAGTTCCCAACCGTTGCGCTCGGCAACCTCAGCGGCCAGGTCGAGGTCGAGACCGGCGTAGGAGCCGTCATCAGCAACGTAGCCATAGGGCGGGTAGCCGGAGTCAAAGCCGACGACCAGCGTGGTGGCCTCTTCGGAGGTGGAGTCATCGCTTGCATCAGAGCTGCAACCGGCGACGAGCAGCATGCTCATGCAGAGCGCGGCCGCAAGCGCCACAATCCAGGTGAACTTCTTCTTCATGATAGATCCTCTCGATATGAGTTCAGGGCGGATCGCCCTTCTTGCGCTCCACCACATTGCCACTCTACCGTAGTAAAGTACCACGCAGTATAGCACAGG
>CAYZCY010000004.1:43435-53244 GCA_964477115.1 uncultured Eggerthellaceae bacterium
AGCTCAGCCGTGCTCACGCGCGAAGAAACGCTCAGCGCCTTGCTGGCGCACACATCGGCGCACAAACCGCACTGCACGCAATCGGCGGCGGAAAACTCCAGGTAGCGCATGCCGTCTTCAGCATGGAAAAGCTCGCTCACCTTGAGCGCGGCCGTGGGGCAGAACATCACGCACATCCCGCAGCCCTTGCATGCCTGCGCATCAACGGATACGCTGCCAAACACGCGTGTGTCGACCTCGGGCTGCGCCGGCTCGCCGATCGCATACAGAGCATCGAGCATGCGCAGGTTGCGGCTCGCCTCGTAATGCGGCAGCTTGCCGGTTTTCCCCACGCCGAGCTTGTCGCGCAGCGTGAGGATCTTCTTCTGCTGCTGGGGATCAAGCTTCTGCGCCACCACCTGCTCGACGGCGATGAGGGCCATGTCCTTGGCCATGCCGCCCGTGTCGGTGAGGAAGTTGCGTCTCGCAGCGCCCATGATCTTGCGCGCGTCGTGCGTTTTGACTTCAGGCGGAAATTCCGAATCGCAGGTGACGATGGCGCTCGACCCAACGGATTCGAGCAGCGTGATAGCCGACTCGACCGTCGCGTCGATGTCAGGGCGAACCACCCCGTACTTGCAGCTTTCGCAGCCGCCGTCCACCAACACGATGTCATCGATGCCGCGTGCGGCAAGCTCCACGAGCAGCAGTTCCTCCACGCGGGCCAGGCAGGGCACGGTGGCATACATTTCGGGGTCGCCCTCTTCGCGAGCAGCCACGCGCGCACAGGCGATAACGGCCATGCCCCCCTCGGCGGCGTTCACGGCTGCAGCCACGGCATTGGCCAAGTCCTCGCTCAAGGGGTCGATCGAATGGATGGCCTCCATGGGGCACACGGCCACGCAGGCACCGCAGGAAACGCACTCGGCCATATCCACCGTAATCTCGTTGTTTCGCACGGTGATGGCCTTCCACCGGCAGGTCTGCACGCAGCGCTGGCAGCTGGAGTTGCGATTGCGCACGGCAACGCAGCGCGCATCGGCGGTGAGAATGGATCGGCCCCCAAAGGCCTGTACCAGATCGACTACTTCGTTGAGCGTGGGCATGGCTTTCCTAACGGTTTATCCCTGAACGCGAGCTTACTTTCTCCCTAGAGATTGAGAAGGTGAGCGCAGCGGGCTATTCACCCAGATAGGAATCTTCGATGCGCTTGAGCTCATCGGGCGTGTTGGCGTTGATGAAGCAGCCGCCGCGGGGCTCTGCCTCAAGCACGCGCTCCTGGGAGAAGGCATGCACGTTGACCATCGGGTCCTCATAGAGGGCCTGGGCACGCTTTTCGCCGCGATCGAGCGCACGGCGGATAGCCGGAACGCAGGTGCTGCGGCGGTAGAGCGCATGGAAAGGCTCGAAGCCGTGCTTGTTCACGGGCACGACCACATCAGCGCCGGTTTCGTTCATGGCAAGCGACTGGGCAACGACCAAAGACCCGCTGGCAAAGATCATATCGCAGGCAACCACGGCGACGTAGGGGTTGCGCGCGGAGGTGCAGGCGGTGTAAAGACCTGGCAGAGCGCCGCGGAACTTGAAGGCATCCCCCACCAGCTTGATGTCGAGGTCGGGATACTCCTCGTGCAAAAACTCAAGGTTTTCGCGCTCGTTGGTGGTGATGATAAGCTCGTCAGCCACCGGGGACAAGCGATCGATAAGCCTCATGATCAGCGGACGGCCGGCAAAGGGAACGGTTGCCTTCGAGCGACCCATGCGGCGGCTTTCGCCACCAGCCTGGATGACCACCGAAATGCGCGGACGGGCATAGCGACGCTGCACGAAGTCGGCGAGACCGACCACGTCGTCGATGTCGAAGGCGGGAATGTTGAAAAGCTTGGCAGCCTCGATGGCCTCGGGGATATCGGTCACCACGGCAACGGTGTCGGCCGTGGGCATCTTCTCCTCGAGGTCGGCCTTGAGCGCCTCGTCAGCGGGATCGATCGCAAAAACCTGCGTACCCTCGGATGCAGCCTTGGCCGTCTCCTCCACAAGATCGACCAAACCGCCGTGCTTGCGGCCGCCAGCGCGGGCACGGGAAATCTGGGTGAAGTCGGAGCCGAGCGAGCAGCCCTGACGAGCGCCCTCGATGAAAGCCTCGGCTACGGCCACGTCGGCTTCGTTGCCGGCGCGCATGATCTCAATGGTGGGAAGGCCGCTCTTGCGATAACCCTCCACGATGATGATGTCGTGACCGGGCATGGTGCGCACGATTTCGTGGCATTCGATTTCGCCCTCAAGCGTCTTGACGCGCGCCATCTGGCCGGGAGCGGCAATGACCGTCTCGGACGCACCCGCCGCGCGATGGCGGTAGGAGTCCTTGCCGGGATAGTCGATGTCGAAGCCCTTGTGGGAGTGATGCTTCACGCTGCCCACATCAAGGCTGCGAGAAACCAGCTCGGCGATGAGCTTTTCGATCAGAGTGGTCTTACCGGAATTGTGACGACCAACGATGGCGACCGCCGGCGAGGGAACGATAATCTTGTTGGACATGCCTGTGCCTTCAGTACGCGAGCCTACAAATTCGCTTGAGTATATCACTACCAGTCAACCATACCAGCTTTGTGCAGATGATTATGCCAAGGTGGGCGCCACGGCGCGCCTCAAGAGCATGACAGCCAAATGACGACTAGATACAAAACGACCCGCGTACACAAACTCTGTATGCGGGTCGTTATGCGCTTCGAAGAGATAGAGACCCTGTCCCCTCCAAAAACAGAGTCTATCTGCAACGAAGCTGAATGTCTCTCGTAGATCGCTGGTAAGTATAGCACCAGCCTTGATAATTCCAAAGAAGTTTTTTACAGGGCACGGCGCGCCTCGATGGCACGGCCCAAAGTGACCTCGTCGGCAAACTCAAGATCGCCCCCGACGGGAAGTCCGCTTGCGGGACGCGTCACCTCGATGCCGAGCGGTTTGATGATGCGCGCCAGGTATGCCGCCGTGGTCTCCCCCTCTATGTTGGGGTTGGTGGCCAAAACCACCTCGCGCACGTCTTCGGAACCCAGGCGCCTGATGAGCTCGGCAATGCGCAGATCATCGGGGCCTACGCCCTCCATGGGGCTGAGCGCGCCGCCAAGCACGTGGTACACACCCGAAAACACGCCCGTGCGTTCGATGGACGGAATATCGCGCGGTTCGCTCACCACGCAGATAATGCCCTGATCACGACGCGGGCTCGCGCAGATCTCACAGCTAGGGCCTTGCGCGTAGTTGAAGCATCGCTCGCAGAAACGGATGCTTTCCTTCACCTCGGCTATGGCGTCAGCCAGACGCATGGCAGTGGCGCGCTCGGCGTTCAAGATCCAATACGCCATGCGCTGCGCCGACTTGGGGCCGACGCCGGGCAAGCGCTCGAGTTCGTCGAGCAGCTTCTGTATGGCAGGTGCAGCTTGCACGGTGCGCTAACCTTCCCGACTTTGAACTACATCAGACCGGGGATCTTCATGCCGCCCATGACGGCTCCCATGCGGGCGTTGGACTCGGCGGTTGCGGTGCGCAGGGCCTCGTTGACGGCAGCAACGATCATATCCTCGAGCATCTCGACGTCCTCGGGGTCAATTGCCTCGGGGTCGATGGTCACGGACTTGACCGACATGTCGCCCATGGCAACGGCCTTCACCATACCGCCACCTGCAGACGCCTCGAACTCCATGGCCGCAAGCTCTTCCTGAGCGCGGGCAGCCTGAGCCTGCATCTTCTGAGCCTGCTTCATCATCTTCTTCATATCCATGAGCGGAATCTCCTTTTCGTATGTCGAGCTGCCTGAAAGCAGCTATGTGCACTATAGATCACTTGCCGCACAGTCACCAGACGGCACTCGGGCGAGCCTGCCCTATACCTCCTCGAAGGTAACGCCGTCGCCAAACCCAAAGACGAGCATGGCGTCGAGGTCATCAAGGGTGGGCTCGTCGGGTGCGGAGCCGACGGGCACGGACTGAGCGGTTGCAGGCGCGGTCGTTGCGGGACGGGCGGGCTCGGGGTTGGCGGACGAGAACGCAGGCTCAGGCCTTGCGGCCTGTTCGGCAGCTGCAGGCTCCCATGCCTCGTCATCATAGGGAACGTAGGCATCGTAGATATCTACGGGAACCTCATCATAGGAAGCTGAGGAAGGTGCCGCTGAAGCGGCCTGCGTCTGCTGAGGACGCGCTGGCTGAACGCGCTCGGGCTGCGCGGAGGCCGGCTGCTGAGCTTGCTGATGCGCCGGCTGCTGGACCTGGGCAACAGCGCGATTTGCGGCTTCAGCCTGCTGAGCCTGCGCTTGCTGCGGACGGGCAGCGGCGGTGCGGACGAAGTCTGCAGAAGAAGCATTGCCGCCCGCCTTGGAAAAGCGGAAGCTCAAGGGTTCGCCGCATACCTGGGCAAAGGAGTTCTTGAGCTCATCGACGATATCGGGCTTCTGAACGGCCTTGAAGGCGAAGTCGTTTTCCGCGGGAAACTCGATGACGAAGGTGGCCGACTCCTCCTCGAAAATCGCCTTGGTGTTCAGGAAGAGAACGCCGTAAGCGGCCTTCACCCTTTTAAGGGTGCCGAGCACCTGCTGCCAGGTGCGCTGCAGGGCTGCGGGATTATTCAGATTGGCAAGCACCGCTGTCGAAAGCTCGCCTGCAGCAGATGCGGCAGCGCTGGCAGCTGGGACCATCGCCGCGGAAGGCTCAGCTGATGATGCGCTTGGCGAAGATGCAAAAGATGCAGCCTCGTGCTGGACGGGCTGCGCTTGGGAAGCATTGAGCTGGGCCTGCTCAGCCTGCGAGCCCCATGGCGCCTGCTGGCCGCGCGCATCACGTTGCGCCTGGTCATGCTGGGTTGCGCCCAGCTTCCCCATTCCATTCGATGCGACCTCAAAAGGCGCGCCAGCACCCGCGTTTGCGGACATGGCCGAAGCCGCATGCGCGAAGGAGACGCCTCCCTGCTCCAAGCGCTCGATGCGCTCTGCGAGGCCCTCGAGGGTCAGGTCGGATTCAGGGCGAACCATGCGCGTCAGCGCGATCTCGAAGGACAGGCGCGGGTTGGTGGAGGTTTTGAGCTCAGCGCTCAGGTCACCGAGCACTCCCAGCAATCGGGCAAGACGATCGGGCCCGAACATCTTGAGCTCCTCGGAAAGCTCGCGACGGCCCGCCTCGCTCACGTCAAGCGCCACGTCGACGCCGGCCAAAGACATCACGTACATGTTGCGAATATGCTCCGCGAAATCACGCGTGAACTGGGAGAAGTCGGCGCCGGTCTCAACGAACTCCGCCGTCCAACGGAAACACGACGCCACGTCACGCGTGCCTACGAAGCGCACGATTTCGGCCAAGTCGCTCGAAGCGAGCGAGCCAAGCATGCGCTCGGCAACCTCAAGGCTTACCTTCCCCCCGCCGAAGGCAATGAGCTGCTCGAGCGAAGTAAGGGCGTTTCGCATGCCGCCCTCGGCGCGATGCGCCACCAACTCGAGCGCCTCGCCCTCGAATTCAACGTCCTCGGCAACGCAGATGGCACCTAAGCGCGACACGATGGAGTCCGTTGAAATGCGGCGGAAGTCAAAGCGCTGGCAGCGGGAATGGATGGTCTCGGGGACTTTCTGGGGATCGGTGGTGGCCAGGATGAACACCACGTGACTCGGCGGCTCCTCAAGTGTTTTCAGCAGCGCGTTGAACGCAGCCGTCGAAAGCATGTGAACCTCGTCGATGATGTAGATCTTGTAACGCCCGCGCGTGGGGGCAAACTGCACGCGGCCGATGATTTCCTCGCGAACGTTTTCGACACCCGTGCGGCTTGCTGCGTCGAGCTCGTACACGTCGGGATGCTCGCCGTTGGCGATGGCCTGGCAATCCTCGCAGCTTCCGTCGGGTTCGGCCGTGGGGCCCTTTTGGCACAGAAGCGCCTTGGCAAGCAAGCGCGCCGTGGTGGTTTTGCCCGTGCCGCGCGGACCGGTGAACAGGTAGGCGTGACTTACCTTGTCCTGCGCGATCGCGTTCTTGATGGTGCGCTCGATATGCTCCTGACCGACGACGTCCTCAAAGATCTGCGGTCGGTACTTTCTGTACAGTGCCTCAGCCATATCAAACCCCTCAATGCCCCGAAGGTCTCAAACGCCCGAATCGTTTTTCCGCTCGACTTTTTCGCAGACGACGCAGTGGTGCCCGCAAGCGGTGCCCGTTTAAGCCTGCTCCTTAGGCTTGCGCGCGGAAAGCGCCGCCTTGACGGCACCGACGACCGCCGGGGCAACCGACACGCCCACGATGCCCAAGACGATCATCTCAAAGTGCTCCTGCACAAACGGAATACCGCCGAAGAAGTGGCCAACCAATACGAACAGGGTAACCCAGGAAACGCCGCCGATGACGTTGAAGAAGGTGAACCTTGCAAAATTCATGTGGCCCGTGCCCGCAATAAAGGGGGCGAAGGTGCGGAAAAAGGGCATGAATCGCGTGATGACGATGGTGAGTCCGCCGTACTTCTCGAAGTACTCGTCAAGCTTTTGCATGCGCTCGGGAGTGAGCGCCTTGACCTTGCCCGAGTCGATGATGCGGCTGCCGAAAAAGCGCGCGATCCAGTAGTTGGAAGTGTTGCCCAAGATGGCTGCCGCGTAGAACACGAGCAGGGTGACCACGACGTTCAGGCCGCCGCCGTCAGCCGTGAACACACCCGCCGCGAAGAGCAGGGAGTCGCCCGGCAGGAAGGGGAAGAACACGAGGCCCGTTTCCACGAAGACGATGAGGAAAAGCGGCGAATACACCCAGATGGGACCCAGGGCCACAATCCAGCTCGCAATGAAGGTGCGCGGGTCGTGCAGCAGGTCGAGGAAGAAGTTGATGATGCTCATGAAAACCTTTCAACGCCCGTAAAAAAGGCGCCGCAAACGACGCCGTAGTGATCAAAATGTAAGTATCCCGAATAGGCAGGGCGCTCGTCAGCGGTCCCTTATGGCTGCTTCCTCCCGGACCTGACCAGGTTCGAAACTTGGCGCCGCCCGGCCCATGCGGGATACTCAAGTGCAACTAGGTAGTATAGAGGATGCGGGGGAGATTTAGCACCCGCACGACAAATACTTCATATCCTGCAACAGGCCACCTGTCGCTTTCTACACACGCGCCGTGCCACCGGGATCGATGTCCATGGTCTGGAAGTGATTGGCCATCCAATCGTTGTCGTAATGCCTTGCGCAGAACTCGGTGATGGCGTTATCGGGTTCCATGCCGGCAAGGCGCTCGCTCCAGCAGTCGAGCGCAACCAGGGTCATGACACCGTTTGCCACCATGAAGGCAGTGACCACGGCGGTAATGCTGTAGCGCCACTTCCAGGGAATCATGTTCACCAATTTGAGCATGCGCGGCAGGCACAGCTTGATCCAGAACACGCCGAGCACACCCCACATGCACATAAACTTGAAATTGGTGCGGCCGCCGATACTCATGAAGGTGCCGGTGTAATCCCAGGCCGTCACGCCGAAGGCAAGTTCCATGAACCAGCTGACGAAGAATTCGAAGGCACCGCCGATAAGGGCACTCACCAAAAAGATCAACACGACGTTGCGGTCATGGAAGCGATTGAGCGCAATGGTCATAAGCACGGCGCCAAAACCGTATATCGGCGAGAACTGGCCCCACAACATGCCCGTGCGATTTTGGTACACACCCGGCTCGACCACAATCATGTGATAGGCAACTTCAACCACAATGCCCAGCACGCAACACACCACGAAGATCCAGAAGATATTGAAGAAGTCGAGGCGAATATAGCCCTTGCCCGTTTCGTCGAGGCCAAGCGTACCCTCTTCCACATCTTCACGCAGCTCCATCTTGCGCAGCTTGCGTTGAAGCTCGCGCTCCTCGGCAAGCGAAGGATCGATGTAGGAGAGCAGCACGATCTGCGCCGCAATCACCAATCCGGGAACAATAAGGTAGCCGCTCATGCCGAAGAGCATCATCAGACACAGGGTTACGCCGATAGTGCACACCAATATCGCCTCGGCTAAATGCCGCGCACCGCGACGCTTGTTGCGAAGCAGGCGAACGCCAAGCAGAATGCTCATGGCAACCACAGCAAGAGCCAAAAGACTGACCAGCACCACAACCACCTGGGTGATCATGGTGTAGTCCCCCATCATCTCGCCGGTGCGGAAAGCCCTCGTCAAGCGCACCGCAGCGAAAGCGGCGTCACCGACAACACTTGCGCCAACTAAGATAAAAACAACGCCGATAAGCTTGAGGCCAAGGGGAGTTTTTTTGGGATCGAAGTCCCTAGCCGAGCTAATAGTTTCTTGCTCAAGGTATCTGCCGCTCATATCAGGCTCCTTGCTGGCTGGCCTCAAAGCGGGCGACAGCCTTGGGAAGAGGAAGCTTGCTCCCCATGAAGGCCGAAAGCAGGAGCACCGGCGCAGCAGAGATCGGGAAGCACAAAAACAGGAGGAGCGTAGCCAAAACGGGCTTGCGCATCACGCCGCCGACCACCGCACCTGCACCGACCGCAGCCGCGAGCACCGGGTCAACCCCCATGATGAAGGCGCATCCATAGCCAAAGGCCACGCCAGCAAAGATCACGGGGAAGAAATGACCGCCTCGCCAACCGAAATTCACGCATAGCGGAGTAAGCAGCACTTTGACGAAGCCCGTGGCAAGAAGCATGAGGCCCAAACCTGCCGGGACTACCGCTGCATAGCCATCATTCTCAGGCCCGAAAGCCAAAGCACCCCATTCAGCCCACAGCTCCATGAGTTCATGGATCTGATGCTCGCCCGAGAACATAGTAAACGGAAGGAAGGTGCCGCACAGGCCGAGCACGGCTCCCGCAATGACGCCCTTGATGATGGGCTTGCTGCCAATGCGCTGCGAAAGCGCATGCGTGCCGTACTCGCCCACATGGAAAAGCCAACCGCCAATGCAGCCCAGCACCAGCGCGGGAACAGCAGCTTTCATCTCGCCGCTGCCCCACGCAATCCCATCGAAGCGAGGAAATCCCACTCCCCCGCCGCCCACCTTGTTGAGCGCGAAGAAGATACCGAAGGCGCCTGCCGCAGCCACGATGTAGGCTAACACGCGCACCCACTTCGGGAAACGCTTGCTTAGCACCTCGCCTGCTGATTCATCTAAACCCTCCAGGGGAGCGGCGATGGCAAACAGCGGCGCACTAAAGATTGCCGACATGGAGGCCACGGTGCCAGCGGCGGCAAGCTCGCGGAACTCGTCGCCCAAAAAGCGCAGCTTGTTGCCGATGCCCGTGCACAAGCCGGCGATGATGCCGACAAGGCCCGCCTCCGGGCCAACGCTGCCGCCGAGGACGAGCGGGACGATGGCGCAAAGCGCACCGGATTTAACCTTGCCCGTGTCATAAGCGCCATCCTGCTTGACGCGCGCCATAACGGTCATCATGTCTTCGGGGACGCCCTCGTAGCGCTTCTGACACAAACCCACGAGCAGGCCTCCGGCGGTGCACACGATAAGCGGAAGATAGCCTATGCCAAGTCTCTCGGGTAAGGCGGTCCACAATAGATCAATCCCCAAGTTCATGAGGAACAAGAAGGCCCAGACAAAGGCGCCCGCCACCGCGCCGATGACAAGAACGGCAAGCAGAAAGATCAGGTAGTTGCGGTAAGGGATGCCCTGGAAAACGAGTTCTTTAACAAGCGGACTCCCAGTCGATCCATCGACCTCGCGAGCGACCTCGTTGCTACCTGCAAGCCCCACGGGCAAACCTCCAAAAACTACTTGCTTGCTTCTTTGCTTGCAGCCTCGGCTTCAAGACCAGCCTTCTCGTCAGCCGCAGCCTTCTCCTCAGCAGCCTGGGCCTCACGAGCGGCCTGG
>CAYZCY010000004.1:53344-62574 GCA_964477115.1 uncultured Eggerthellaceae bacterium
GAGCCGACGGCGTAATTAAACAGGTCGATCTCATCAGCCGACAGAGCTATGGCGTCATCTTCGCTCTCGATGGCCTCAATTACCCAAACGCCCTCGAATGCCGGAGTCTTTTCCTGCTGGCAGCCAAACAGGACGCCGAGCGAAAGAAGCATTGCGCAGAAGATAAGCGCGATCTTGGTCATTTTCTTCATGTCGTTTCTCCTCTACAAGCAAATCCTATGGGTTGTCTAGCTAGCCAGTGAGCGTAGGTAGCTCATGACGGAGTTGATGGCGTCTCCGTACGTGTCCACACCGTTTTCGTAGGCGTTGCCAAAGCCCTGTGCGTCAGCCCAAGACTGCGCCTCGGCCATATACGTCTCCGCATCGGCGCCGGCGCGTGGGTCAGCCGCAGGAGGCTCGGCCTTCACCGCACAATATGCAGCGTACATCATGCTAATGAGCTGCTGCTCGGTGATAGGCTCGGTGCGATCAACGAAACCATGGGTTGCAACGTAGACCGACCACGCATTGTTCAGGCGCGTGGCAGCTTCGGCGAAGGCTGCGTGAGTGGAACTCGGAACTGCGGGCTGGGAATCCTGCGAGGTGACGGACGACTCAGGCGCTGCCTCGGAGCCGGAGTCGGAAGCCGAATCGGACTCATCGGCTGCGGCCTCGCCTTCGCTTTCCGCATCTTCAGCAGCTGCGTTTTCGGCGGACTCACCTTCGCCAGCCTCGGACTGAGCGGGATCGGTTTCATCGCCGCTTGTCGTATCGATGGGCTGCACTATCACGTTCAGGGAAGCGCGCACCGAAAGGTCCGAATCCTTGGTGTAGCCGTTTTCGCCATAAGTCTGGTTCGGGCTGGTGATGTAGGAGTACACGCCGTCTTTAATATGGTAGACGAGCAGAAGCTCGGTCTCCTTGTCAACGTTGCCCAGCTTGAGCATGGTGTGACCGCTTACGGAGTTTTCCGTGACCTCGGCAACGCTTGCATCAACGGAGCTTCCATCGGCCATATAGACCTTCCAACTGCCATTGGCTGAGCTAAAGCCCGTATACTTGGCGCTTGCGCCCGTGCTGTCGGTTGCGGCCACGTAGCCCGCAACGCTGACGTTGTTCGAAAGGTCATAACTCGCGTTTTCGGACACATAGATGGTGTTGTCCTTAGAGAGGAATTTAGAGCTCACCGAGGTGACGGCGGTGAAGGCCAGAGGACGCGAGGGGTAGATGTTTACGGTGTAGTCAACGCTCGTGGCCGTATCCGCGTACACGGCATCCTCGTACACACAGGGAATGCTGGTCTTCAGGGCAGCCAGGAGGTCAGTGCCCGTCTTGAGGTTTGCGTCTTCGCTGCAGTATTCGGTGGTGGGCACTCCGAGCGCGTTGATGGCGGCTTCGTCCAAATACGTGCTTGCAAAGTCATTGCGCAGGGCATCCTGGGCGCTCACGCTGCTCGTTCCGCCGGCGTCGCCAGTGACGTCATAGCCAATGGCAGCCACAAAGGTGTCGTGGGGGTAGTCCACGAAGTCGTCGATAGCTGCACCGTCGTCGTAGTACTCGCCGTCAAGGGCAAAGATCATGACCTTGTAGCGCACGGCGATGGGACAATCGTATTCCTGGCTTACCGTGGAAACCGAAGTGGTGGAAACCTCCGTGCCGATGGAGTAAGGCGGCACTTCGGTGGTGCTGCTAGAGCCGAGACCTTCGCTGTATTCTTCGCTTTTGGACTCAGACTCGCTGAAGGTGAAAGCGTCGGTCAAAGACCACTGTCCGGTCGCCTTGAAGTCGATGGTCTCTTCTACGAGCTTGATACTGAACTTGGTCGAGGAGTTGCCCTCAATGCCGTAGCTTTGACCCATGGTATAGGCGTCTGACGAAGTGATCGTATTGGTTGCGGAAGAGCTGTTGGTGTGAGAATAGCTCGAGGTGATCGACGAGGTGGTGCCGTTGTCGTTGGTTACGCTCTGCACAAGGGCAACCGGCTTGTTTGACGAACTTACAGGCTCCATCGTATAGGTGGTGCTATCCGCGATGCCGGCGAATTCAAAGTCATAGAAGACAAGTCCGAAGCTGTTGTAGTAATAGCGCTGCTCAGCACCGCGCTGATCGGTGGTGGTGACAATGCTGTAGAACAGGGGGCCTTCTATATCGCTCAGGTTGTACAAACCTTCGCCGTATTTGCCATCCAAAGCGCTCTGGATATCGTGATACTCGCTAAAATCGCTCGCTTCAACGTTGCCGAAGGATCGGGATGACATCTTCCTGCGCTGGGCGGCCAGCTCATCCGTAGCCGCATCGATGACATCGCTCATGGAGTTGGCCGACATCAATCCGGTGGAAGAGGCCCAGGCATTGCTGTCCTTGGGGCCGTCGCTAACCGAGCCGTCGGTCTGATGCGTGAACTGGTAGAGCAGATCGGTATAGTGGCCGCTGCCAAAGGCGCTGTCAAAACCGGTATCGGAGTTGTCCCAGTAGGCGCCTTCCGCTTTGATCACGTCATAGGCGAACTGACCCCAGTTGAAGAGCACGCCCTGGTTGTAGACGGCGCTTCTGAACAGGGTCTCTCGGTCATCGGCGCTCACACGCTGGGAGTAACCGCTGAACACGTCGGTAAAGGCAAGCGTCTGGCCGTCGGTGGCATTGACCACCATAAAGCTGGGCATGAACAAAGGTTCGCCCTTTTCGTTAACGTTGCTGTCCCAAGGGATGGCGCTCTTCACGCAGGTCACCGTAAGGGAGCCGTAGAGGCCCAGGTGAGAGCTCGTGGAGGTCATCTCGTTGGAGGCATCGAGCATTATGTAGGCCGTACCCTCGGGAATGAAGATGGTACCGCTCTGGTAGGTCTTGTCCTGCGGGAAGGTTTCGTAATCCGCTTCGGAAACCACCCACTGACCAGCCGGCAGTTCCTCGTTGTTGGCATCGAAGCATCGCGCGCTCATGTCGTTGTGCATGGTGCGGCATTCACCGCAACTCGACGTTACCGAAGCGGTGTAATACAGCATGCCCTGGTCGGCAAGATCCCTAGCATCGGAGTCGAGGTAAACGGTTGCCACAAAATCGACGTCGTCGGCGTAGCAAGTGGTGTCTTTGAGGTAGTCGTAGTAGAAGGACTGGCTCAGGCTGGTGGTGCTTGTCTCACTTGAAGAGAAGTTATCACCGACAACCGTGCCGACATAGCTGTTGTCGTTTGCCGAAGGGTCGATGTTGGCGGTGGTGGTAAACACAATGGCACTTTCGAGCGTGAGATCCGATCTCGTGCCGACGCTGCACTTCGAAGAAACCTCGATGTAAACCGTTTTGGCGGGAACGATGCCGCTGTCGCCAAGCGTGTGACTCTGACGATAGGTGGAGTAGTTTTCATCGCCGTCAGTCCAGCGGGAGATCTCGTTCTTGGAAGCGTCCTTGAAGATCACCGTGGACGACCAATCAAAAGTGCGGCACTCATCGCAGGTGGCGCTCATCTGAAAGTTGTAGGTCAGCTCGCCCGAGTTGGCGAGGCCCTGCACGTCTTCGTCAAGCTTGACAGCAACCGCCCCAGAAAGCGATTTCTTTCCATCCTGCTCGTCCGGCCAGTCGGCAACAATCTGGGTGTAGCCGCTCCCCTCAAGATCAGACTTGGCGAGGGTCTTTGTCACGTCGTCTTCCCCCGCAAACGCCGTGCCTGCGCACAGCAAGGAGAAAACGAGCGCAGCTAAAGCTAAGAACCTAAGCTTCACCTTCTTCTTCATAAGGCCACCTCTTTCGGATTGTCCGCCAGGAAACCACCGAGCGACGCCCGCTGAAAACAAGCTCGCTCGCAGCGAAGATAACAAGGCCTTATTATACTGCTTGAGAAAACAGGCGCCTCTTTGCAGGCAATCAACCCAACAACTAACTATAAAAACAATGCACTTCAATTCAAGCAACAGAGAAGACAAGCAGCTCGAGCGCACGAAACCCGTGGGCACTGGCGCGCTTGCGTCCACCCGCAAAAGCGCTTATAACCCGCGCACGGTGCTTTCGGCCATCCTGGTAGCCACGGCCTTAGCGGCAATGTGCTGCCTGTCCTTCAACGCTGGTCCCTATCCCGACAAATTCGAACGAGAACACACCCGAGTCGACAGGGTTTCAGGTCAGATCGATTGCATCACGGAACGTTTCGACAAGCTGGGGCTCGCGCTTGACTCCCTGATCAAGGCAAGCCTGCCCTACAAACCCACTCCCGAGCAGATCGATCAGCTGCCCGCGCCCGAGGGGCTTGTCTCCTTCAGCATGAACCCGAATGCGCTCATTGACCCTACGCTCGACGAAGCCGAGCAGGCGGCGCTTAACGAGGCTCTTTCCTATTTCAGCTCCCGCGGCTACACCTGCAGCTGTATTGCCGTTGATCTGGGAACCGGGCGCGTCATCGGATCCGACTACGATGAGCGCGTGTACGGGGCGAGCACCTTCAAGGCCATCGTTGCGGCCTACGTCTGCGAAGAGCTGATCGACGGGGGCGCCTACGAGTTGGGCGGATCGCTGCAAAGCCTCATCGAGAGCAGCGTACGCTACTCCGACAACAACGCCTACCGCACGCTCAAAAACAGCTACGCAAGCGGTTTGGCAAGCTGGGCATCGGAGATGGGAGTTGATCCCACCTATGTGAGCCGCTACCGCTTCCCCACCTACAGCGCGCAAGAGTCTGCGGCGCTGTGGGCTCACATCGCCGACTATCTGGAAGGCGAAGGTGACACCGCCGTATGGCTCGGCGAGCAGCTGAGCTCCACCAACGTCTCCGAGATCCGGGATGCGGTGGTGCGCGGCCTGCTTGACGGAAGCCTTCGCCGCTCACTTCTGGGAATCGAAGATGCATACGCACCGGAGATGACGGGCGCGAACGTAATTGATTCTGCAAGCGCTGAGCTGATCGCGACCGATGAGCAAGAGGTCGACGAGCTCGCGCAGGCCAAAAGCATCCTCGAACACTACGGCGCAAGCGTGCAGAACAAGGCCGGCTGGATTTCCGGCAGCACCAATAGCACCTCCGATGCCGGTATCGTGCACCTTGGAGGAGACACCTATGTCATCAGCATCATGACCAGCGCACCCGACTCCGATGAGTCCCGCGAGGCTCTAAGCCAGCTCGCGCTTGAGCTTTTGCGCGTGCTGCGCTAACAACGGCGAGCTTAGCGATACAGCTTGAGCGACAGCAGCAAGGCAGACGCTCACCTTCGCCGTACAGAGGAAAGCCGCATAGGTACAGCTACGCTTCTCCTCGGACGAGAAGCGCTCACGCCTGATTTGCCCTTCGGCGGTGCCAATTGATTTCGTTTTCTGCAGCCTAATTCTTCATTTCAAGAAATTGCGTGAGGTAACCCATTGCAAGCACATCGTGTTTTTTCGAGAACATATGTGCTCCGCCTTCAATGATGCGAAATTCAAGCTTACGCTCGACGGGTGTGTTTTGATAGGTGCGAAAAGCTTGCTTAGCGTACTTGATGTTTACGATCTTGTCTGCCGTTCCATGCACGATCAGCACGTCGCCCTCATACGCTTTGATCTCTTCAAATGGATCCATGTCCAAAACATCTGCCATATAACAGCGGCCAAGCTTCATAGGACCACATTGGACGGTTTCGGGTAGATTCTGAGGATCGAATCTTGACATCATCATTTTTCCCGCTCTGGCATCATCGGGAATACAAAACGCCGGATAAAAAAGTACGAGCGTCTCAACCTGATCTTTGAGCTTAGCCGCCGTAAGCGCCGACACGAATCCACCTTGGCTGCAGCCCATCAGCAATAAAGCATCGGGGTCTACATACGGCAGGCTTTTCACATAGTCGATAACTGCCTCTAAGTCCTTCACTTCCGTCAGGACAGACATTTCGGTGGTCTTGCCTTCGCTTTTGCTCCTCATGACAGAACCGCCGTTGAAGTCAAAGCAGTATGCGGCATATCCCATCTCCGCAAGCAGAACGGCATACTGCCTCACCGTGTCCTGCCACGCCATAAATCCATGGCACACGATGGCTATCGGCAGGCTTTCTCCTTCTGGGCGATATTCCGTCCCCCGAATGGCAAGCCCGTCTCTTTCGCATTCGAACTCTCTTTCCCTTATGCCAGCGGGAAGCTTTGGCTTTCTGAAAACATCAAACATGCTTCTCCTGATCCTTCTTTGTAATTACAGCACCTTTACTTGCACGTCCTTGCGTGGTGCAATTCGCTGATACTCTACGTCCGGGTAGCCTATGACCATGCAAGAAACAACTTTATGATCTTCGGGAAGCTGCAGCATGTTCCTTAGCCTTCCGCTTAGCTTTGCGCAAGCCACAAAGAATCCGCTGTAGAGCACGCCGAGTCCAAGGCTGTAGGCCATAAGCTCCATATAAGAGCTTGCAAGTCCGGCATTGATGTCGCTTTTGCTTGATACCACGATTACAAGCGGCGCACCCTTGAAGAAGAAATCGTCTGAGATATCTATCCTTTTCAGGAAATCAACGAAGGGCGATCCAGCCTTTTTACCCTTTCGGAACAAGTTCACGCAAAGTGCTTCTGCTTCGCTTTGCTTGCTCCCTAAAACCGTAAACGAAACATTCTGGGCATTCGATCCCGTAGGGCAATAGCGCCCTGCTTCCAGTATTTTTTGCAGCTTTTCGTCCTTCACGGACTGCGCCGTGAAATGACGGATCGATCTTCTGCTCTTCATGGCCGCCAAAAGCCTGTCGCTGTCAAACTCACTCATCGGCACAACGGGTTCGGCAAGGCAATCGTAGCCCTCGATCTTGACTGCATTCATCGGACAGATGGCAAAGCAGTGACCACACTCGATGCAGCCGGTTTCAGCGGCTTTCGCCGTTTTGTCTTCAAGGTATAGATGCGCGTTCGGGCAGTCTCTTACGCACAGCCCGCAGCCAGTGCATTTTTCCCTATCAATATTAATTGGGTTAATTGAGTTCATGACAATTCCTTCGTTACTCTGGATTTCATCGTTGTAGCGCCCCTCTCAGCGACGATGCACGCCTAACAACATCCTTTGTCACCATGGATTTCATCATTGCAGCGTCCTGTGCGATTGTTGATTTAACCCTGGTTCTTTCCAGCGCGTCTGCTCCCATAAAACATCGCGGGGCACCTGCTCTATCGCAGATGCCCCGACGACGGTTTTCTAATTTGTCCAAAAGCATGAATCACTCGAGCGCGTTTACTTCTCTGCCTTCGGAATGCTCAGGTTGACTTCCTTGAGCTGGCGGGTGGTCACCGCATTGGGTGCGCCGGTCATAGGATCGGATGCGCTCGAGGTCTTCGGGAAGGCAATGACGTCGCGGATGGAGGACTTGCCGGCGAGCAGCATAACCAGGCGGTCGAGGCCCAACGCGATGCCACCATGCGGCGGGGCACCCAACTCGAGCGCGTGGATGAGATGGCCGAACTTGATTTCGATGTCCTCCTCAGAGACGCCGCAACGACGCAGGACGCGCTTCTGCTCCTCGGCGTTGTGGATACGGATAGAGCCGCCGCCAACCTCAAAGCCGTTCATGACCAGGTCGTATGCGTAGCTCAGGCACTCCAGCGGAGCATCTTCAATCTTGTCCATGTCCTCTTCGAACACATGGGTGAAGGGATGATGCTCGGCGGCGTACTTCTTCTCTTCCTCGTCATACTTAAACATCGGGAAGTCGACAACCCACAGCAGGGAGTGGCCCTCACGCGGCACGTTCAGGCGGTCGGCCATGGCAAGGCGCAGCGCAGACAGAACGGCGCTGACCGTTGCGTAGTCGGAAGCGGCGAACAGCAGCAGGTCGCCTGGCTCGACAGCCATGGCCTCTTTGAGTGCTGCCCACTCCTCGTCGGTGAAGAACTTCTTGATGGGGCTCTTCTCCTGACCGTCGGTGGTGAATGCAACCCAGGCCATGCCCTTAGCGCCGTTTTCTTCGGCGATGACGGCGAGCTTCTCAACGTCGCCGCGACTCCAGTCGCCTGCGCCCTTGGCATTGATGGCCTTGACCACGCCGCCAGCCTGAGCAACGCTGGAGAACACCTTGAAGCCGGTGTTCTTGACGATGTCGGTGATGTCAACGAGCTCCATGCCGAAGCGAACATCAGGACGGTCGTTGCCAAAGCGGTCCATGGCCTCTGCGTAGGGCATGCGCTGCAGCGGGAACTCAACCTTGACGCCTGCGGCCTCGAGCACCTCGGACATGACGCCTTCCATCATGTCGACGACGTCATAACCCTCAACGAAGGACATCTCGATGTCGACCTGGGTAAACTCGGGCTGACGGTCGGCGCGCAGGTCCTCGTCACGGAAGCAACGGGCGATCTGGTAGTAGCGCTCGACGCCGGCGCACATGAGCATCTGCTTGAACTGCTGCGGAGACTGCGGCAGAGCGTAGAACTTGCCGGGGTTCGGGCGGGACGGGACAATGTAGTCGCGCGCGCCCTCCGGAGTGGAGTTTGCAAGGATGGGCGTCTCGATCTCGAGGAAGCCGCGCTTGTTAAGCGCTGTGCGCATGGCCTGAGCCACGGTGTGACGCAGCTTCAGGTTCTGGTACATCTCCGGACGGCGGATGTCCATGTAGCGCCACTTCATACGCATGGTCTCATCGGTCTCAATGCCGTCTTCGATGGCGAAGGGCGGCGTAACGGAGGTATTGAGTACGGCGATAGCGCTTGCCAAAACTTCGATCTCACCAGTTGCCATGTTGGGATTGACGGCCTCGGCGGCACGTGCGCGCACCTTGCCCTCAACCTTGAGCACATATTCGCGACCCAGATGTTCGGCCTTCTCGAAGTCTTCCGCGCTGACGCAGTCGGGGTCGACGACGATCTGCGTGTAGCCCTCGCGGTCGCGCAGGTCGACAAAGATCAGGCCGCCGTGATCGCGGTTATGCCATGCCCAGCCAGTGAGGACGACCTCGCGGTCGACGTCGGCAAGGCCCAGCTCGCCACAGGTGGCGGTGTGCATGCAATATTCGTTCTTCAGTTCTGCCATGGTTGTCCATTCTCCTTGCGAACAAGCCTATTTCACACATGCGAGCTTTCGTGCTGCTGCGGCAACGTGCGCTTAAGTGACGCATGCTTTGGCGACGCGCACTTCGACAATATCCGCCTCGGCAACGCGCGCCTTTCAGCAACGCGCGACCTCTACAGCGCCCGCCTCAGCCTTGTTGGCTGCGGCGCTTGGCGCCACCCGCGCGCACAAAAACACGAGAGACAATGCCTCAAACTGCGTTATTGTACACCAGCTGACAGGGATCGCCCAGATAGCGACATCATTTCGGAGAAAA
>CAYZCY010000005.1:0-45063 GCA_964477115.1 uncultured Eggerthellaceae bacterium
GCCCAGTCGGGAGACTTACCCGCAAGCCACACGCCCACAGGCGAAGTGACAGCTCCGCCAAGGCCGGCGGCGATGCCGAGGGTGGGAATGCAGGTCTTTTTCCTGAGATGACTTACCGTACCCGAAACGGACGTGGGAATGATGGTGAACAGCGAGGTGGCCGTGCACGCAATGGCGTCCATGCCAAAGCCAAGACGGAAAACAGGTACGAGCAGCGTACCCCCGCCCACGCCGAGCATGCCCGAGAACAGGCCCACTATGAGACCGACCGCTATGGATGCAGCTATAACCATACCCTGGCTTGAAACTTCACCTCTTCCGACCACCCGAAGTCCTGCGCCCCGCAAAACCAACGCGTTTGAGCGCCCTGAGCAGAGGCATACCTAAAACATACATCACCAAAGCCTCGCCTGCACCGGTTGCAAGCAAACCGAATAGATACATGGGAAGATAAGCGCCCTCGATGGAAATGGCGGTGAAGGGGATCACGTAAAACCCAAGGCCCGTTAAAAGCAGGGGAAGGTAAGCGGGCACGATGAGTGCGTTTGCCAAAACCGGGCCAAGAAGCGCCACAGCCGGGCGCTCCCTGAACTTCCAGCACCACAGCGCGCCGAGAAGCGTCGCCGCACTGCCGAACACCACGTCAAGCAATCCCAGGGCACCCGTGCCGTTGAGCACGAGCGCGATGAGGTTGGCAATGATGCAACCGGCGGTCAGGCCGGGAATGGCTGCGGGGGTGAAGGCGGCCGTTACGCACAACGCCTCGGATATGCGAAACTGCACCGGACCCCAGGCAAGACCCTGCAAAAGCATGATGGCGATAAGCGTTGCAGCCGCATACGCAGCCGCTATCATGCCCGCCTGCGCGATGAACTGGCTGCGCGGCATGCCGCACACTTCAGCCACAGATCGCGGCGCTACGCGATAAGCGTTTCCCTCATTGTTCATAGGTATTCTCCTGTCTCCACACGGCAAGGGCGAACAAGGGAAAGCGCGCAGACCTGTGAGGTCGGGAGGCGCAATCCCGCAAACTCTTCCGCGGGCTATGGGCATCTGATAATCACACGCCTGCAGGGCCCAACGATGCAAGCGCTTTTAGAAGTCTAGCACTTCAGACATAAGATGAAGCGGACATGTGCGCTAGCGGCCCCGCTGGTTCTTGTTGAAGCTGCGGCGCGCCTTGGCTATGCCCTTCATCTTCTCGGATGACTTGCCGCGTCCGCCGCCCTTGTCCTCCTTGGACGCTTTGCCGCTGCGACGGGTGTCGGAGCTTTTCTCACCCTGCATCCAGCGGGCCTGCTCGCGGCGCTGCTTGATGGTGGCGGTTTCCTTCTTGAGCGTTTGGTAGGACTCGTAACGCATACGCGAGATCTCTCCGGCCTCCAAGGCGGCAAGCACCGCGCAACCCGGTTCGTTCACGTGTCGGCAATCGCGGAAGCGGCACTCGAGAGCAAGCTCCTCGATGTCAGAGAAGGCGGCTTCGATGCCCGCATCGGCATCCCAAAGGCCAAGGCCGCGCACGCCGGGCATGTCCACGATGCGCGCGCCGTTCGGCAGCTCGATGACCTCGCGGCTGACGGTGGTGTGCCTGCCCTTGCCGTCACCTTCGCGAACGGCAGCCGTTTCCTGCACCTCATGGCCCATGAGCAGGTTGACCAAGCTGGACTTGCCCACGCCGCTGCGGCCGATGAGCACCGTCATGGTGTTCGGAGCCAAAAGCTCGCGCACCTGATCTATGCTTTGCGGCTCGCGCGACGAGATAACCAGGGTGCGTTGCTGGCTGCCGGCGAGATCTATCACCTGCTGGCAGATCTCTTCGACCAGCTCGGGGGCCTCTGCAAGGTCCGCCTTCGTGAGAACCACCGTAACCTCCGCGCCCGTTTCATGGGCCAGAACCAACTCGCGCTCAAGGCGGCGGATGTTCACCTCGCCGACGGGCTGAGCTATGATCACCTGATCGAAGTTTGCGGCGAGCACTTGTGCCACGGCACGCTCGGTGGGATCCTTTCGAACGAAGACGCGTGTGCGCGGGTGGATGCTCTCGATGATGGCCTTGTCGTGTGAGTCGGGATGCAAAACCTCAACGATATCACCGATAACGGCACGTTGCTTTTCGCCCTTGACCAGAGCCGTTGCGTGCTTGCAGCGCACAAGCGATCCGTCGGCAAGCTTGACCAGAGGAAAGCCGCGATCAAGCTTAACCACCTCACCGCGCACGCTTTCACAAGCAGGTTCTGCCATTTCTCTCAGCTCGCTCACCTATCGCTGCCTTTCCCTTACGCGGTAAAACACGGCTACCAAGATAAGTCCCACGACCGTAAACACTGCACCGGGGATGAAGCTTTTCGGATCGAATTCCTGCTCGGTCTGGCTTCCCTGCTCAACCACCACAACCGACTCGGCGTGCAGATCGGACAGGCCCTCGTGATCGTCGCAGGCCAAGTTGAAGGTTCCGCGCACCTGTATCGTGGTGCCTTTCTTTCCGTAGGCGCCGAAGGTGTCGATAAGCGAAGCCGATTCAGCGCTCATGAACACTGCCACCTGGGCATAGGACCCATCCGTAGCCTGCACGGTAATCCAACGACTATCGGGATCGCTGATCTCGCGGATCGAATCCCCCACCACCTCGCCGGTTACCTGCACGGTCTGTCCGTCGAAGTAGGAGTCAGCCGAGGCGAGGTCAGATATCAGGGTGTCGTAGATGAAGGAGCTGTCGGGGCTCTGGTAGGGGTTAACCTGATTGTCGGCCGCAAAGGCCGGCTGCACGGCGGCTATGGCCAGAAAGAGAGCGGCGAAGGCCACGACAATCGATGCGCCACTTTTCCGCATTGCTGAAATCACCGGGAGCCCCCCTTCACGCCGCCCTTTGGCGCAAGGGATACCACGGCTTCCACCACAAGCGCGAGAAGCGTAACGAATTCAAGACGACCGGCCCACATCTGGAAGATATAGAACAACTCGAGCGTAACAGGCATGCCCGGACTTGCCAAGCCCGTGATGAGGCCGCCGTTCGAGGTCATGGCCACCGATTCGAAGATGGCCTCCGTAGCGTCGAATCCGTGCGCGATGCCCACCAAGGCGCCAAGTGCGTAGGTGATGACAAAGAGGACGAACACGGTCATGGCTTCTTTGACCACTTCGGGCGTGAGGACACGGCGTCCCACATGATTGTAGTCAACGACGACGCGCGCCGAGTCAGGAGCGAGCGCCTCCTTGACGGTGGACACGATGGACTTGTAGATGATGCCCACGCGGCTGAACTTGATGCCGCCGGCGGTAGAGCCCGCACCGCCGCCAACCGCCATGAGCAGGGCAATGGTTACGAAGGCGCCCGAGGTGAGCACCGTGGTCAGCTGATTGGAGGTGATGCTTTGGAAGCCCGTGGTGGTAAAAGCCGACACGATCATGAACAGGCCGCGGCGAAGCAGAGCGGGCAGATCTGAGAACAGGCTGCTCGAGGCAAGCGTCGCCGTGAACACGAAGGTCATTGCCACAACCCAAACCACCATGGTGACGGTTTCGATGTCTCGGAAGAAAACGCTCACGCGGCCCTTGCCCACCTCGGCCAAGATAACAAAGCTGATGGAGCCGAGGATCATGAGCACCATGAGAACGAACTCAAGCGGAAGCGAATGGTAGTAGAGCACGCTTTGCGACATGGGCGCGAAGCCGCCCGTCACAAATCCGGAGATAGAAACCCAGAAGGCGTGGAGCACGGCGCGCACCGGCTCCATACCCGAAAAGAGCAGCAATACCGCCAGCGCTATCGAGGCGAGGGCGATGAGGGCAAAGCTCACGCGGCCGATGAATCGCGCAGTTTGCACTACGTTGGGAACCACGTGCTCGCTGCGGCCCTCGGATGCGTAAAGCGAAGCCCCGGTGCGCTTGCCGAACAGGCCAAAGGAAAGAGCAACAACAATGAGACCAAGACCGCCGATGAAGTGCATGAGGAAGCGGAACATGTTGTCAGCGTTCGATAGATGATCGAGGTCGAGGATGATGCTCGCACCCGTGGTGGTAAGGCCCGACACGCCGTCGAAAAGCGCATCGAGATAGGTGGCGTAGTGGCCCGAAAAGAACAGGGGGACGGACGCCACCAAGGCGAGCACGATCCAGGCGAGACCCGTGACGACAAGAGCCTGGCGGCGGCCGAGGCGGCCGGGGCCGATGCGCCACAAGCGCAGAAGCGCGCCAAGCGCGAGGGCGAAGCCCGCCGAAGCGAAGTAGCGCGCGGCTGGCTCCCATTCCTTGAAGACGATTGCCGTAAGAAGGGGAACCACCATAACGCCGGCAAAGGCCATGATGAGCGTGCCGAGGTAGTGGCAAATGACGCGCAGGTCATAGAGGGTGAATCGCTGCCACATAGCTAGCCCATCACCAAGCGCGCAAGAACGATAACCACCCATAGGGCAACTATGAAGCTCACCACGGTGGCGAGCAACATAAGGGCGCTGGTCAGGGACAAGCCCAAGCGCGACTGTATGTCTCGAGGCGATTTGCGCATAGGCGCATTTTATTACAAAGAGGCACCGACTTTCCCCTTGAGCGATGATCGTCGGTGCCTCGGGCATTACGGCTCTGCGCGAGGCTCCTTATGCCTCCAGCAGAAGAGAATCGAAGTTCAAGGGCTGCTCGATGCGGCACTCGTAATTCCCCTCGCGGTCGAGGTCGATGAGCACGTGGCTTCCGTCGAGAAGCTCGCCGGTAATGACCTTTTCAGCAATGCGGTCGACCACCTGGCGCTGGATGAGTCGCTTGAGCGGGCGGGCGCCATACGTGGGATCGTAGCCGTCGATAGCCAAATGCTCCATAGCCGCCGCGGAAACATCGAGCGTCACGCGCCGCGATGCAAGGCGGGCGCGCACGTCTTCAAGCTGCAGCTCAACAATGGGCTCCATGCCGGAGATGCCGAGCTCGTTGAAGGTGATGATCTCGTCGATGCGGTTCAGGAACTCAGGCCTGAAGGTGGTGCGAAGGGCGTCGTTGAGACGGTTCGAGAATTCGTTCATGCGCTTAACGGCGACCTCGGGGGTCATAGCGGCCATCTTCTCGATCATCTCGCCCATGGTTTCTGATTCCTGAGCGGCATGATCTCGAATGAGCTGACTGCCGACGTTGCTGGTCATGATGATGATGGTGTTCTTGAAGTTCACTACGCGGCCCTGACCGTCGGTCAAACGACCGTCGTCAAGCACCTGGAGCAGCACGTTGAACACGTCGGGGTGAGCCTTCTCGATCTCGTCGAGGAGCACGACCGAATACGGACGACGACGAACAGCCTCGGTCAGCTGACCGCCCTCGTCGTAGCCAACGTAACCCGGAGGGGCGCCTATCAGACGCTGCACGGAGAACTTCTCCATGTACTCCGACATGTCAATGCGAACCATGTTCTTCTCGGTGTCGAAAAGATAGGCAGCCAGGGCCTTGGCGAGCTCGGTTTTGCCCACGCCCGTAGGGCCGAGGAACATGAAGGAGCCAATGGGTTTGTTGGGGTCAGATAGACCGGCGCGGTTGCGGCGAATAGCGCCGGCAACAGCCGACACTGCCTCATCCTGACCAACTACGCGCTTGCGAAGGCTATCCTCGAGGTCGGCCAGCTTCTCAAGCTCGCCGCGCATCATCTTCGAAACGGGAATACCCGTCCACACGGACACAACCTCGGCGATCTCCTCGGGGGTTACCTCTTCCTTGAGAACGGCGCCTTCGGCCTGCTTGGCGTTGAGAAGAGCTTCCGACTCGGCAAGGCGGCGCTGCAGAGAGGGGATGAGGGCGTAGCGCAGCTCGGATGCGCGGGCGAGGTCGCCCTCACGAGTGGCCCGCTCCTCCTCAAGCTGGGCCTCGTCGAGCTCGGCCTTGAGGTTTTGAACGGCAACGATGACGTCCTTTTCGTTCTGCCAAGCAGCCTTCTGGTGATCAAGGGCTTCGCGGGCAGAAGCGATATCCCGGCGAAGCTGCTCGAGACGCTCGACCGAAGCCTGATCAGTCTCCTTCATAAGAGCCTGCTCCTCGATCTGCATCTGGGTCAGCTTGCGCTCGGCCGTATCCACCTCTTCAGGCATGGAGTCGATCTCGATGCGCAGGCGGCTTGCCGCCTCGTCCATAAGATCGATGGCCTTGTCGGGCAAAAACCTGTCGGAAATGTAACGGTCAGACAGCTCGGCCGCGGCTACGAGAGCAGCATCGGTGATGCGCACGCCGTGGTGGATCTCATACTTTTCCTTCAGGCCGCGCAGGATGGCGATGGTGTCCTCAACCGTGGGCTCTCCCACCAGCACCGTCTGGAACCTGCGCTCGAGGGCGGCGTCCTTTTCGACGTACTTGCGGTATTCGTCAAGCGTGGTAGCGCCGATGGCATGAAGCTCACCGCGAGCCAGTGCGGGCTTGAGCATGTTGCCGGCGTCAAGCGAGCTCTCACCCGAAGTGCCCGCACCCACGATGGTGTGAAGCTCGTCGATGAACAGGATGATGCGACCAGCGCTCTCGCGCACTTCACGCAGCACGCCCTTCAGGCGATCTTCGAATTCACCGCGGTACTTCGCACCGGCCATCATGGCGCCCAGATCAAGGGAGATGATCTCACGATCGCGCAGGCTCGAGGGAACGTCGCCTGCAACGATGCGCTGGGCCAAGCCCTCGACGATGGCAGTCTTGCCCGTGCCGGGCTCGCCGATAAGGCAGGGGTTGTTCTTGGTGCGGCGGGAGAGAACCTGGATGGTGCGGCGAATCTCGTCGGATCGGCCGATAACCGGATCGAGCTTACCTTCGCGAGCTTGCTGGGTCAGGTTCTGGCCGTACTGCTCGAGTGCCTCGAACTGGGTCTTGTCGGTCTGGCTGGTCACACGGGTTTCGCCACGCAGCGACTCATAGGCGCTTTCGATGTTCTTGCGCGTAATTCCCTGGGCGGAAAGCACGCGACCAGCAGCACCCTTATCCTCGGACAGGGCGATGAGAAGATGCTCGCTCGTGGCATAGGAGTCGCCGAGTTTCTCGGCAATCTTGACCGCGGCATCAACCGTTCTGATGAGGTCGTTTCCGGGGATGGACATGCCCATGCCGCCGCGCGACTTGGGCATCTTCGCGATTTCGTCATCAACGCTCTTCCTAAGAAGGGCGGGGTCGGCGCCAATGCGCTTGACAATGGCAGCGAGGTTGTTCTCGCCGGCGTCAAGCAGTGCCTTCAAAAGATGAATGGGCTCGATGACCGCTGCTTCAGCTTCGCTTGCGATGCTCATGGAAGCCTGAAAGGCCTCCTGAGCGGTCAGGGCCAGCTTGTCTAGTCTCATATAAGTACCTCCTTCAAACGAGGGAACTTTAAGGTGATTCGAATAATGCCCTGTTCGAACCGAGGCTTATTCGAAGCCGCCGCGCAGCATGGGCGGAAGATCGCTTTTGCGAACGAGGGAGGTGATGGTCTCGCGGGTCTCAAGCTCATGGACGCGGTCAGCCAAGCGGCGGACACGCTTGTGGAGGTCGTCGATCTGCTCATCGCGCTCATCGAGGCGACCCTGCAGGTCGAGAATTCGAATGACTCCGGCGAGGTTTATGCCCTCGTTGGTAAGCTCGTTAATGAGCTCGAGGCGTTCGATGTCAGCCTGGGAGTACATACGAGTGTTTCCGCTCGTGCGCTGAGGGGTAACCAGGCCCTTCTGCTCGTAGGTGCGCAGGGTCTGAGGATGAACGCCAGCCAGCTCAGCTGCAACGCCAATCATGTACAGGGGTCTGTTTCGATCGCTTATTCCCATGTTCTCACGTCTTTCGTAGTTGCGGCCAAGAAGTCCTCCATGGCCTTTCGCTGCTCTTCGTTCATATTGACGGGAACGTCAACGCGGATCCTTATGCGCAAGTTACCCGTGCGGCCCTTCGCCGTCACATCGGGCGCACCCTTACCGCGAACGGTGAGGACGGTGCCGCTTTGAGTTCCGGCGGGAACCTTGACGCGAACCTTGGTCTTGTCGGGGGCGGGCACCACGATCTGTGCACCAAGTGCGGCTTCTGCCACCGTAACGGGCAGCTCCACGATCACGTCGGCGCCATCACGGGAGTAGTAGGGGTGATCGGCTATCTTGGTGGTGATCAGAAGGTCTCCGTTTTCGCCGCCGTTTTCACCCAAGCCGCCCTTGCCCTTAAAGCGCAACCTACCGCCGTCAACCGCACCGGCGGGAACCTTGACGGTGAAGGTGTCTGCCTCGGGCTTGCCCGGAACGCGCACGGTAACGCGCTTCTCCACTCCCTCGAAAGCCTCTTCGAAGCTCACGTTGAGCGTGACGTTCATGTCCTGGCCGCGGTGAGCCCTGCTCTGCCTGCCACCGAAACCGCCGAAGTCAAATCCGCCAAAGGCGCCGTCACCGCTGCGAATCTGCTCCAGAATGTCCGCCCAGCTAGCACCCCCAAAACCGCCGCCGAAGATGTCACCCATATCAACGCCACCGCCGAAGGGAACCTGATGTTCGTTTGCGGTGCCGTATTGGTCGTACAGCTTTCGCTTCTTTTCGTCACTCAAGACCTCATAGGCCTCATTGATTTCCTTGAAGCGGGTTTCGTCTCCACCGGCATCGGGATGATGGGTGCGAGCCAGCTTTCGGAAAGCCTTCTTGATCTCATCTGCCGAGGCAGTGCGCGATACGCCAAGCGTCTTGTAGTAATCCGGCGTTGTCGCCATACGCTTCTACCTCCTATCTATGACAAGGGCGGGAACTTTCGGCCCGCCCTCCATCTGCTTCTTAGTGTTAGCCTTGTGTCCCTAGCGGACAAGACTACTTAAGCCTCTTTTCCATCGGACTCAACGCGCTTCGGGCCTCCCGTGGTGATGGTCACCATGGCAGGGCGAAGCACCTTGACGCCGAGTCGGTAGCCCTTCTGATAAACCTGGGCAACCGTTTCGTCGGGAACGCTTGCGTCATCAACCGTTCCAACAGCCTGCGCCTCGAGTGCATCAAAAGCGCAGCCAGCGGGATCGATCACGCCGACGCCTTCCTTCTCGAGCGTGTTGACGAGCTTGGAATGAACCGCCTTCACGCCGCCGAGCAGGCCAGCCTCGCCGTTGTTGACCGCATAGTCAATGGTGCGCTCGAAGTCATCGATGACGGGGATCAGGTTGGAAACCAGCTTTTCGGCTGCGCGTACCTTCTCCTGCTCGCGTTGCTCGTTCATACGGCGTCGATAGGTATCCCATTCAGCATGCAAGCGCATGTACTTGTCACGCCACTCAGCCGCCTCAGCCTGGGCGCGCGCAAGCTCCTCAGACTCGGTTGCAATGCCGGCCGCCGCGTCAGCCACAACAGCCTCGGCTTCGTCGATGATGCTTGCCTCTACCGCCTCTGCGCCATCGGTGGTCTCAGCAGCCTCGGCGGCGGACTCCTCAGAGCCTGCCGCCTCAGCCTTTACGCCAGCGTCGGAGGGTTTGGAAACGCCTGCGTGCTGTTCGTTTGCCTCATCAACGTTCACGACTTTGTCCTTTTCGGGCTGGGTCATGATCGTTACATCCTCTCGCTCTTGCTGTCGTCGATGACCTCGTAGTCTGCCTCGATGGTGTCATCGTTGCAGGAGCCGCCGCAGTCTGCGCAACCGTCACCCGGCTGCTGAGCACCCGGGGCGCCCTCGGTGGAGTAGACAACCTCAGCGAGCTTGTAGCCAGCCTGCTGAATCTTCTCGACAGCCGCCTTGATTGCCTCGAGGTCAGAGCCCTCGAGGGCGGAGCGGGTCTCGGCGATGGCGGCCTCAGCATTTGCCTTAGCGTCAGCCGGAACCTTGTCACCGAGCTCTGCAAGAGTCTGCTCGGTTGCATTCACCAGAGCGTCGGCGTTGTTGCGAAGCTCTGCTTCTTCCTTGCGAGCTGCATCCTCTGCGGCATGCTGCTCAGCGTCCTTCACCATGCGGTCGACTTCGTCATCGGAAAGAGCGGTGGAACCGGAGATGGTAATCTGCTGCTGCTTGCCGGTGCCCAGGTCCTTCGCGGAGACGTTCACGATACCGTTTGCGTCGATGTCGAAGGTAACCTCGATCTGCGGCACGCCGCGACGGGCAGCCGGGATGCCGGAGAGCTGGAAGCGGCCAAGGGTCTTGTTGCCGGCGGCCATGGGACGCTCGCCCTGCAGGACATGAACCTCAACGGAGGTCTGATTGTCAGCAGCGGTAGAGTAGATCTCGGTCTTGCGGGTCGGGATGGTGGTGTTGCGCTCGATCATCTTGGTGAACACACCGCCCATGGTCTCAACGCCGAGGGACAGCGGGGTAACGTCGAGCAGGAGGATGCCCTGGACATCGCCTGCAAGAACGCCGCCCTGAACAGCTGCGCCCATGGCGACAACTTCGTCCGGGTTCACGGACATGTTCGGCTGCTTGCCGGTCATGCTCTTGACGAGATCCTGGACGGCCGGCATACGGGTGGAACCGCCAACGAGGATGACCTCGTCGATGTCGCCAGCCTTGAGGCCGGCATCGCGCAGTGCCTGCTCGACGGGCTTGCGGCAGCGATCCAGCAGATCACGAGTGATGCGCTCGAACTCAGCGCGGGTGAGCGAATAGTCGAGGTGCTTCGGGCCGGTTTCATCCATAGTGATGAACGGAAGGTTGACGTTGGTCTGAGTGGTGGAGGAAAGCTCCATCTTTGCCTTCTCGGCAGCTTCCTTCAGACGCTGCAGAGCCATCTTGTCGGCACGCAGGTCGATACCGTTGTCGCCCTTGAACTTGTCAGCCAGCCAGTCGATGATGCGCTGATCCCAGTCGTCGCCGCCGAGGCGGTTGTCGCCTGCGGTGGAGGCAACCTCGAACACGCCGTCGCCAAGCTCGAGAATGGAAACGTCAAAGGTACCGCCGCCAAGGTCGAAGACAAGGATCTTCTCGTCATGGTCAACCTTGTCGAGGCCGTAAGCCAGAGCAGCAGCCGTGGGCTCGTTGATGATACGGAGAACCTCAAGACCAGCGATCTTGCCAGCATCCTTGGTGGCCTGACGCTGTGCGTCGTTGAAGTAAGCCGGAACGGTGATGACAGCCTGGGTGATGGGCTGGCCGACCTGCTTCTCTGCATCAGCCTTCAGCTTCTGAAGGACCATTGCGGAGATCTCCTCGGGGGTGTAGGTCTTGCCCTCGATATCGATGACAGCGCGGCCGTCCTTACCGGCGGTCACGTTGTAGGCGATGGTCTTGCGCTCTTCGCCGGTCTCAGCATAGGAGCGGCCGATGAAGCGCTTGACGGAGGAAACGGTGTTCTCGGGGTTGGTAACTGCCTGGTTCTTCGCAGCCTTGCCGACTACGCGCTCGCCGTCCTTGCGGAAGCCCTCAACAGACGGGGTGGTGCGGTCACCTTCGGCGTTAACCAAGATTTCGGGCTCAGAGCCCTCCATGACTGCCATGGCGGAGTTGGTGGTGCCAAGGTCGATACCGAGAATCTTAGCCATTGTATGTACCTCGCTTTCAGTTTCTTTTACAGCAAAAGTGGTAGATCGGATGATATTGATCCGTACTATAAAATCTTAGTGTTTGCGTGTCAAGTTTCCTCACCCTCTTGTGGTGAAATGAGGTGCTAAATGTAAACTAAACCATGTTTTGTACACAAATGAAGGCAGAGCGGCCATCTGTAGCCGCTCCGATACCAGCAGCACACGCTGCATACATATATAAATATGAGAGATGAATAAGACGGAGAAGGTAAGCGCTTTCGCTGTCGTCAAGCTGGAGGCGGAGGGAAACCTTTAGGAGCGTTTCCGCAGCCGCATCTGTCTAAACCCGTTATGCGGCGTTTGCCTAGCGACGTGCTTTCCGCCCTCGCCCACCGAAGCGCTCACCTTCGCAAGCTTAGTAATAACGATAGTAGGCGGCGCAGCTTCCTTCGCTGGAAACCATGCAAGGTCCAACCGGATTCTCAGGCGTGCACACCTTGCGGAACAGCGCGCACTCGGAAGGCGCCATGATGCCGCGAAGGACGTCGCCGCAGCGACATCCCTTATGCTCAACGGTCTTTTCCACAACGGGCGCAAAGCGCAGCATGGCATCGAAGTCCGCGTACTCCTCGCGAATCTTGTAACCCGATCCGGGAATCTCGCCCAGTCCGCGCCACATAGCCGTGCAGGTTTCAAAGACCTCGTCGATGGCGGCAAGGGCATGCGGGTTTCCCTCAGCCATGACGCCGCGGGCATAGGCGATCTCTATCTCGGCGCGACCCTCTTTGAGCTGGCGCATGATCATGGCGATGCCCTGCAGCACGTCAACAGGCTCGAAACCCGTGATGACGCCAGGGATGCCGTACTTCTCAGCGAGGAAGCGATACGGCTCCATGCCGATGATGGTGCTCACATGACCCGGCAGGATAAGGGCATCAAGCTTGAGTTTGGGGTCGTTGATGATGGCTTCGAGGGCGCCCGGCATGTTTTTGTGGGCGCCGTAGACGCTGAAGTTCCTCAAGCCCGCCGCTTGGGCGCGTTTGATGACCATGGCAACCAAAGGTGTCGTTGTCTCAAAGCCAACGCCGACAAACACCACTTCGCGGTGGGGGTTTTCCTCTGCGATCTTTAGGGCATCAAGCGGCGAATACACGATGCGCACGTCACGGCCCGCTGCCTGCTCAGCCAGCAAGCTCGAAGAAGAACCCGGCACGCGGGTCATATCGCCGAAGGTGGTGATGATCACCTCGGGCACGCGAGCAAGGGCGATGACCTTGTCGATGTCGTGGTTGGAGGTGACGCAAACGGGACAGCCCGGACCCGATGCCAGGCGAACTCCCTCAGGCATAAGCGCACGAATGCCGTTGCGCGCGATAGCCACAGTATGCGTTCCGCACACTTCCATAAGCGTGGCGCTCTCAGGAGCCAAAGCCTCGATGGAATCGATCAGGCCCTTGGCAAGACGCGGGTCTTTAAATGCTTTGAGGTCCATGTTTACCTCCGATGAGGGCTACAGATCGGCTAGATCGGGGAACTGCCTGATAAGCTCAAGCGTTTCGTTAGCGTACTGCTCGTCTACGACCTGGATGGCAACGCCGGCGTGAACGAGCACGTAATCCCCTTCTTTAGCATCGGGCGTGAAGTCCACGGAAATAGTGCGCGTGACGCCAAGGATGTCGACCGTCGCGAGGTTTCCCTCGGTTATCTCAGTTATCTTTGCGGGAATGGCAAGGCACATGTTTAGGCCTCCTTCTCCTCGTTCTGTTCGCTGAGCGCCCATGCTATCACAGCCTGGCCGAGAGAAACCGACCCGTCGTTAGGTGGCAGGTCGCGATTGATGGCTGCCGTGAAACCGGCCTGCGCCAGGGCGGGCAGAGCATGCTCCACCAGGTAGCGGTTCATGAATACGCCGCCGGATAACACCACCGTGTCAAGGCCGTACAGGGCGCGTGCCAATTCGGCCACCATCACAATGGCGTCTACAAAGGCGTCATGGAACCTTCGGGCGATCACGGATACGCCCACACCTGCAGCCACATCGTCGAGCAGGGCGGCGAAGGTAGGCGCGGCGTCAAGCAGCAAGACAGAGGTGTCCTGCGCGTTGCTGGCCTCAGTTGCCACGTTTTTCGTCACCGCGATGGCGTAACGTGCGCGAGCGTCATCGTCGCTTAAGGCGGAGCCAATCCCCTCCCCTTGCGCAATAGCAGCTTCGAGCAAACACGCGCCTTCGCCCTCATAGCGGGGCTGCTCGCAAATGCCTAAAATCGCACTTGCCGCATCAAAGAGGCGACCCACCGAGGAAGTCTGCGGCGTATTGAGACCGCGCTCGATCATCTGCTCGCACACATCGACCTGAGGCCCGAGCGCATCAAGTACTCCCGCAGCAGCCGGGTGGTCCAGCAAATCGAAGTTCCACAGCACGCCATATGCCATGCGCAGAGGGTTCTTGATAGCCGACGCTCCGCCGGGCATGGGCACGTAGGCGAAGTTGGCAAAGCGCTCGAAAGCGGTCAGATTAGCAAGAAGAACCTCTCCTCCCCAAATGGCGCCGTCAACGCCAAAGCCCGTCCCGTCGAAGGCAATGCCCACCACCGCACTGGTTAGTCCGTGCTCAGCCATAACGGAGGCAACATGAGCGTGGTGGTGCTGAATTTCTGCTCTTACGAGCTTCTGTTCGCGAGCCCATTTAGAGGAAAGATATTCGGGATGCATGTCGCAGGCAATGAGCGACGGCTCCACTTCGAAAAGCTTCCCAAAACGCTCGCGCGCCGCGAGCCAGGCGTCATAGGTCTCGGCATTTTCCATGTCGCCAATGTGCTGCGACACAAACGCCTCTTTTCCGCGGAGGAAGGTGAAGGTGTTTTTCTGTTCGGAACCGGATGCAAACACGGTCATATCCGAAGCTTCGGGGCCAGCTTTCAGCTCAAGAGGCGCAGGAGCGAAACCGCGAGCGCGACGGATGAACTGCACGGCCTTCTCTTCACCACCCAGCTCGACCACACGCACAACGGAATCATCGAATCGCGTGAGAACGACGCGGTTGTTGCCGAGGAAGGCATCGGCTACGGAGGCGAGCTGGGCGTAGGCGTCCTCGTCGTTCATGGCGATGGGGTCATCGTGCAAGTTACCCGAGGTCATCACCAGCATGGCGGGCTTGCCCGCCACACGAGGGGCGCTTAGCTTCTCAAACCCATCGAGCAGAAGGTGCTGGACGGGGGTGCAGGGAAGCATGACGCCGAGCTCGCTCAAGCCATCAGCCAAGCCGGGAACAAAGCTCGCATCCGGGCGCTTGCGCAAAAGCACGATAGGTCGCTGCGGGGATGTGAGTGTTTTCTTTTCAACAGGGCAAACGAAGCAAAGCTCCTCTGCCGCCTCGGCGTTTGCCATCATCACGGCGAAAGCCTTGCCCTCGCGGCGCTTGCGAGTGCGCAGGCGGGCGACCGCGTCAGCATTGTTTGCATCGCAAACCAGGTGATAGCCACCGAGGCCCTTGACCGCCAGGATCTTGCCATCGGCAAGCATGGATGTCGCGCGAGAAAGAATGGCGTCGCTTGAAGCGCGGTCCGTCCCCCATTCGACGGTGGACACGTCAAGGGCAACTCCCGGTTCAGCCACCAGGAAGTTGATAGCCGGTCCGCATTCAAAGCAGGCATCGGGCTGGGCATGGAAACGGCGGTCGAGAGGATCTGCGTACTCGGTGCCACAGCGAGGGCACATCTCGAACTCGCGCATAGAGGTGTTAGCTCGGTCGTACGGAAGCTTCTCAATGATGGTGAAACGCGGGCCGCAGTTCGTGCAATTGATGAAGGGGTAGCGGAAACGGCGGTCGTTGGGGTTATTCATCTCGGCGAGGCAATCATCGCAGGTGGCAAGATCGGGTGATACCAGCGTGGTCTTTTCCACCTTCGCCTCATCGGAGAAGCGAATCTCGAAAGTCTCGAAGCCCTCGAGCGGCACTTCCTTCAGATCGATCTCACTGACCGAAGCCGCCGAAGGTGCGTTCTCGGACAGCTCGATCACAAACTCATCAAGGAGCTTGCCCTCACCTTCCGCATGAATGCTCACGCCGTCAGCAGCGTTGAGGACCCAGCCCTTGATCAGGTATTTCTTTGCCATACGATAGACAAAGGGGCGGAAACCCACCCCTTGCACTATGCCTGACACGTGTATGTTAAGCGCTTCTATCATCAAGTGACTCCTCGATAATGCGGTCAACCATAACCTCGGCGATGGTTTCCTCAACCACCTTGGCGAGCATCCTTAAGGTAACGCCCGAATTATCGGGAAGGTGCAGGTGCAATACGCGACGTCCGCGCTGGGCAAGCGTGAGCATATCGCCTACGGCTTGGGCCTTCGCAAGTGATCCCAAGGATTCAGCACCCTCGGACAGCGGAATGTCTTTGAGCTCGTCGGCGGACAGGATGAGAAACACGCCGCAATTGGGTCCGCCTTTGTGGAGCTGGCCGGTGGAGTGCAGGTAGCGCGGTCCGACTTCCAGACAGGAAACAACGCCGAAGGACTCGGCAACGTCATGGCGGATGCACTCGAGCGCCTCGCGCCTGCCTTCGCCCGTGAAGGGAAGGAACACGTTGAAGGCGAAGAAGTCACCGTACTCGATGGAGGAGAAGAGCTTATAGAGCGCGGTGCGCACATCGCTCGCCTCACCGAGGGCAGGCGATACTATACCCTCACAGGAGCCCATGTGAACCTCATCGATGAAATCCTCCGTAAAATCAGGCTCGGGCTGGCCGTCGCGCAGGATGTCGAGAACAACAGCCTTGGCGGAAGCTACGTCGGGCTGATCGAAGGGGCATACCTCCATGAGGTAACCGCACATGGCGATGGCATACTCCCACATGATGAAGTGCTCGGCGAGCTCGTCTGCGCTTTCGATGCGGTAGTTCTGCCTCGGGATGGCGGGGTCTACGTAGGCCAGGCTCATCTCGAAGTTGCGCAGCTCATCCCACAAATCGGTCTTGGTCTGGTACATGATAACCGAGCGATCGCCCGGGTCCTCGGTGAGCAACAGCGAGTCAATCTCGATGTTGGGGAGGATACCCTGGCCGTGCTTGCCGAGGCTTTCGGCTACCAGCTGCTCGATCCAAAGGCCGAGCACACGGCCGCGCTTAGGGGTGAGCACGCTGAACTTGTTGCGGCCGAGGAGGTAGTTGTCATAGAGGAAGGCCGCCAGGTTGATGGCAGGGTTGTCGATGGCGTCCTCGCTGCAGCGGCGCTCGGCTTCCTTGGCGTGAGCCAGGAATGAGTCGATGTCGATGCCGGCGAGCGCTGCGGGCAGAAGGCCGAACACGGACAGCGCGGAGAAACGACCGCCCACTGTGGGCTCGCCCGAGAACACAGCGCGCCAACCCTCGGCCTTGGCCTGAGCCTCGAGCGCAGTACCCGGATCAGTGATGGCAACCAGGTGCTTGCAAACCTCTTCCTCACCGAGGGCCTCCGCGAAACAGGGACGCAGAGCCTGGAGGATCATGCGCGGCTCAATGGTGGTACCCGACTTAGATGCGATGATCACAAGCGTGGTGGCTAAATCGGAGAAGGCGAGCATCTCACGTACGCGCACCGGAGAGTCGGAGTCGAGCGTCTTAAACTGCACGCGGTTCGAGTCAATCTTGTTGTACTTGGTGATGGTCATCGGCGCCTGGGTGGAACCACCTTGTCCGACCAGCACGACGGTCTCAATACCCTCAGCAACGACCTCGTCGGCGAAGGCCTTGATGGCTTCGACATCGCACTGCGGGCAAGACGCAAGGTCAGCCCAGCCCATGAAAGACTCCGCGCACTCACGCGCCTCGTCACTGAAAGCGTAAAGAGACGCATCTTTTGCATGAACGCGACTGGCTACGCATTCTTTCACAAGCCTCTTTGCGGAGGGGTAAAGCTTTTCCATATCAGCTGAGATCACGAGATCCCTTTCTGTTCGTTGGGCGCGCAACACGCGCTGCCTTCTCTATCAAGGCCCTCTGAGCGCTCGGTGTCCCTCAGGCTCAGGTTATATGGGCGCACAAAAACCACCCCTTGCGGGCTGATTTGTTGATCATTCTAGCAAAGCCAAGCTAGCAGCACTAATTTACACGCATTGATGTGGCGTTATTGTGAAACAAAGCGCTCGTTGAACCCTGCCTATAAAACAGAAGCGACCGATATGGCCGCTTCCTGTAAAAGATATGATGTGCGACTTACAGGCCGAGGGCCTTCTTGAGCGCGGAAACACGACGACGCGAAACCGGGATCTTCTCCTCAACGCCGCTGAGCGTGAGAAGCAGAGTACCACCGGAAACGGACTCGATTTCCTCAACCATGGAGAGATTGACCAAATAGCCGCGATGCACGCGGAAGAATCCGTGGCCGTCGAGGCGCTTCTCAAGTTGAGCCAAGCTCACGGTGGAGAAGTAACGATCAACATCGGTCTGAAGATACGCATAGTCATCACGAGCCATGACGAATCGAATCTTGTCGATGCCGATGAGAATCTTCTTACCGCCCTTTTCGACGGGAATACGCTCGGACTTCTGAGCCTGCATATGCAGGGCAACCTGTTCGCGTACGCGAGCAATAGCCTGAGCGAGACGCTCTGTCTCAACAGGCTTGACCAGATAGTCGATTGCGTTCACCTTGAACGCGTCAAGCGCATACTCGCTGTAAGCCGTAACGAAAACAACGGCCGGGGGGAACTTAAGGTGCTGCAAAGCCTCGGCGAGCTGCAGGCCAGTTGCCTCGGGCATGTTAACGTCAAGGAACATGACGTCGCACGGATACTCCTTCAGCTTTTCAATAGCCTCACGAACACTTGCCGCCTCAGCAACGACATCTACTTGCCCAATCTCATCCAACAGAAACCGGAGCTCGGAGCGCGCAGGAGCCTCGTCGTCAACGATGATCGCCTTAAGCACTTTTACCCCCAAACCCAATACTAGTTTTTCTTTGCATCGAAGTATTATATACCACGTCGAAGATAACGACTGAATTAGAACGAAGAAATATCAGGTGAATTATTTCGTCGATTCACTCTTGTTTGCTACCACTCGCAAGCGTTTTGCACCCTTTTATGTTTCATTTGCTACCGTTCGCCTTCGGATTTTCAAGAGCGCAGAACGCTAGTCTCAATGCTCATTCGTGAGATTTATTTCACATTTGAGGAGAAGGTAAGCGCCCCTCAAGCACAAGCTTTACCCTCGACTCCCTATTCGGTATGCGCTATACTTCCCTTTTGCGCCCGAGTGACGGAATGGCAGACGTGACGGTCTCAAAAACCGTTGTGGAAACACGTGTGGGTTCGAATCCCACCTCGGGTACCACCTGATACTCGAAGAGCCTCAGACCATCGAAGGTCTGAGGCTCTTTTCTTTTCCGCTCACGTAGTTTTGATCCGGTTACTCCAAATCATCCAGATCGTCTTCGCCAAGAGTACCGGCTTCGGACTCGGACTCAAGCAACGCCATTTGATCGGCATCCACCTCAACGCCGGGCTTGGACTTGCGGCGCTTGCCGGTGCTTGCAACGGCAACAGCCGTCACGCGATCCTTGTCGGCGACCTTCATAACGCATACGCCCTGGGTTGAACGGCCGAGCTCAGAGATTCCCTTTACCGGGGTTCGGACGACAACACCCTCCTCGGAGATGATCATGACCTCATCTTCAGGTCCGACGATCTTCATAACCGACAGCAGCCCCTTCTTCTGAGTCATGGTGATGGTGTAGACACCCTGACCACCGCGATGATGCTCGGGGTATTCTCTCACCGAAGTACGCTTACCGAAGCCCTTTTCGGTGATGACGAAAAGATCAGTGCCCGGACGAGCAATCTCCATACCAAGCACGTGAGCGTCGGCGGGTACGTTCATGCCGCGGACACCCATGGTGTCACGACCCATGGGGCGAACTTCGCTTTCATCCCACATGATGGCCTTGCCCGCGGTTGAAACCATCATGACCTTTTCACCGGTTGCCACACGGCGGACGGCGATAAGCTCGTCACCTTCCTTGAGGTTGATGGCGATCAGGCCATCGCGGCGCGTACGGTCGTAGAGGTTCATGGAGGTCTTCTTCACCATGCCCTGGGCAGTGGCAAACATGAGGTATTCGTTTTCCGGGAACTCCTTGGTTGCGATGACCGCGGAGATGGTCTCGCCCTTTGCGAGCGGCAGGATGTTTACGATAGCCGTGCCGCGAGCATGACGGGATGCCTCGGGAATCTCATGCACCTTGGTACGGTACACCTTGCCCGCCGTAGAGAAGAAGAGCATATAGGAGTGCGTAGATGCCACGAAGAGATGCTCTACGAAGTCGCTGTCCTTGAGGTTGACACCCTGCATGCCCTTGCCGCCGCGCTTTTGCTGACGGTAGGTGGTCACGGGGACGCGCTTGATGTAGCCGGCCTTGGTCATGGTGACGACCATGTTCTCGTCGGCGATCAGATCCTCAACCTCGATATCCTTCGCCTCGCCGGTAATGCGGGTGCGACGAGGGGTGCTGTACTTTTTCTTGATCTCGATGAGCTCTTCCTTGATGATGGCGCGCACGAGCGCTTCGTCCTTCAAAACGCGCTTGTAGTAAGCAATGCGCTCACGCAGCTCGGCGAGCTCTTCCTCTATCTTGGCGCGCTCGAGGCCGGTCAGTCGGCGCAGACGCATCTCGAGAATCGCATCAGTCTGCTTCTTCGACAGACCGAAGCGCTCGATCAGTCGCTTCGAGGCTTCCTTATCGGTCTCTGAGGATCGAATGATGTGGATAACCTCGTCGATGTTGTCGAGCGCGATGATGTAGCCCTCGAGAATATGGGCGCGCTCTTCCGCCTTGGCCAACTCGTAGCGCGTACGACGAAGGATGACGTCCTTCTGATGCTCGATGTAGTAGAAAAGAATTTCCTTCAAGGAGAGGACGCGGGGAACATCATCCACCAAGGCAAGCATGTTGATGCCGAAACCGGTCTGCAACTGAGTGTGCTTGAAAAGCTTGTTCAGGACAACCTGGGGAATGGCGTTTGCCTTGAGATCGATGATGATGTCGATGCCGCGGCGATCAGCTGCGTCATGGATGTTGCTGATCTCGGGCAGCTTCTTGTCACGCACCAGTTCGCCGAGCTTCTCAAGCAAACGCTTGCGGTTCACCTGATAGGGAATCTCCTTGACAACGATGGAGAAGCGGCCATTTTTCTTTTCCTCGATGACGCATTTCGCACGCACGGTGAGGTTGCCATGGCCGGTTTCGTAAGCATCGATGATGCCCTTCTTACCCATGATGAGACCGCCGGTTGGGAAGTCAGGACCAGGCAAGACCTCCATCAGCTCTTCAGTGGTCACTTCGGGCTTGTCGAGCATAAGGCAGGTGGCATCAATGGTTTCGCCGAGGTTGTGAGGCGGAATATTGGTTGCCATGCCAACAGCAATGCCAGCCGAACCGTTGACAAGCAGGTTCGGGAAGCGTGCGGGCAGAACCTTGGGCTCCTGCAGGCTCTCGTCATAGTTGGGTTGGAAATCAACTGTTTCTTTATCGAGATCGCGCAGGATTTCCATGGCGGGCTTGTCGAGTCGAGCCTCGGTGTAACGCATTGCCGCTGCCGAGTCGCCGTCAATAGAACCGAAATTGCCATGGCCGTCAACGAGCGGAACGCGCATGCTGAAGGGCTGGGCAAGGCGAACCATGGTGTCATACACCGCAACGTCACCGTGCGGATGGTACTTACCGATAACATCACCAACGGTACGTGCCGACTTCATATGAGGTTTGTTGGGCGTATAGCCCGACTCGTTCATAGCGTAGAGAATACGGCGATGGACGGGCTTTAAGCCGTCGCGAACATCGGGCAAGGCGCGCGCCACGATAACGCTCATGGAATATTCCAGGAACGACTGCTGCATCTCCTTGCCAAGCTCTGCGCTTTGGATGGTAGATTCGTCCACATGGAACGAGCTCTGTGCTTCAGACATGGGCACCTCCCTTTAAATGTCGAGGAATCGCACGTCTTTTGCGTGCTTCTGGATAAATTCCTTACGGGGCTCAACCTGATCACCCATAAGTTCGGAGACAACGCGCTCAGCCTGCGCGGCATCATCGATGTTCACGCGCAAAAGGGTGCGGTTGGTGGGCTCCATAGTGGTTTCCCACAGCTGCTCCGGGTCCATTTCGCCAAGACCCTTGTAACGCTGGATGTCGAACTTGTCCGGATCGGGGAGATCTGCCAGGTATGCCTTCAGGGCTTCGTCGTTATAGATGTACTTCTCGATTTTGACCGAGCGGGAGTTCTTCTTCTTAAGACCGTACAGCGGCGGCTGCGCGATATAGATGTAACCGAGGTTGATGAGCTCGGGCATATAGCGGTAGAAGAAGGTGAGCAGAAGGCAGCGAATATGAGCGCCGTCGACGTCTGCATCGGTCATGATGATAATGCGGTGGTAGCGAGCCTTTTCCGCATCGAAATCCTCGCCGATGTTGGTGCCGATGGCGGTGATCAGAGAGGAAATGGTATCGGAGGAAAGGGAGCGGTGAAGACCGGCGCGCTCAACGTTGAGAATCTTTCCGCGCAGGGGCAAGATGGCCTGGAACTTACGGTCACGGGCCTGCTTGGCGGATCCACCTGCGGAGTCGCCCTCTACAATGAAGAGCTCGGACTGCGATGCGTCCTTGGACGAGCAGTCGGCAAGCTTGCCGGGAAGGGCAAAGCCCTCGAGTACGCCCTTGCGGACGCGAACCATCTCACGGGCCTTACGAGCAGCCTCACGAGCCTTAAGTGCCTGGGTTGCCTTACTGATGATGCGCTTGGCGGGCGTGGGATTTTCCTCAAGGTACTCCGCAAGGCCGCGGGTGACGGCATTTTGCACCAGAGGACGAATCTCGGTGTTGCCGAGCTTAGTTTTGGTCTGACCCTCAAACTGCGGGTCATGCAACTTGACCGAGATAATAGCCGCAAGGCCCTCGCGGGCGTCTTCGCCAGAAAGATTGGGTTCCTTATCTTTCAGCAGGTTCTTACTACGAGCGTAGTCGTTCAAGGTACGTGTAAGCGCCTGCTTGAAACCGTCAAGATGCGTGCCACCCTCATGCGTGTTGATGTTGTTGGCGAAAGCCATGACGGAGTTGCTCGAAAAAGAAGTAGACCACTGGAGAACAACCTCCACGGTGCCATCTTCGTTTTCGGCCTCGAAGTAAATGGGTTTGTTCAGCGTTTCCTTACCTTCGTTCAGGTATTTGACAAAATCGATAATGCCGCCGTTTGCCTGGAACATCTCAGAATGCGGTTTGCCTTCCGAATCAGTAATACGCTCGTCGACAAAGAAGATCTTGAGCCCCTTGTTGAGGAAGGCCATTTCGCGGAATCGGGCTGCCAAGGTATCGTAGTCATAGATCACGGTGTCGGTGAAGATCTCGGGGTCTGCCCAGAAGGTAACGATGGTACCCGTGTCGTTCGCACGCGTGGTACCGGTTTTCTTCAGCTTTTCAACCGTAAGACCGCGCTCGAAGGCCATCTCGTAAACGCCGCCGTCGCGCTTGACCTTAACCTCGAGGCGTGTGGAAAGCGCGTTGACGCAGGAGACGCCGACGCCGTGAAGGCCGCCGGAAGTCTTGTAACCCTCACCGTCAAACTTACCGCCAGCATGCAGCTTGGTAAGGACCACCTCAACGGTGGGTATCTTTTCCGTAGGGTGCTTGCCAACCGGAATGCCGCGGCCGTTATCCTCAACGGTGATGGAATTGTCTTTATGAATGGTCACGTCGATCTTGCTGCAGTAACCGGCCAGAGCCTCGTCAACCGCATTGTCGACGACCTCGTAAACCAAATGATGGAGGCCGCGAGGACCCGTCGATCCGATATACATACCGGGACGGAGACGAACGGCTTCCAATCCTTCAAGAACGCGAATATCGCCCTCGTTGTAATGACTGGATTTGTTGTTTGCCACTAATGCGCTCCTGTTCTCTCATATGAAAAGTCCTTGAACACATAAAGAATGCGCCGGTGATCGGCGCGATTCTCATCAATATTTTAACATAGGAGGACTAGTGAATTCGAGACCCATAGCTTAAATGGGAGCATATAAGGCTTTTTAAGGTATGGTTTAAGGTTTTTTGCAGTTTCGATTTAGAATTATGGAAATTTCGGGCTTATAAACGACCAGAATAAATTAAGAGAACTTACGTTCGCCTTTTTTCCATTCTTTATCAGTGATAGAAGCCTTTATAAAAGCTTCCTTCAGGCGAGGATCCTCAATAAGATCCCCTTGAGCCCTAACTTCTTCCATCTCTTCGGCGTTAAGCGGAACGCTCGGCAGCCTCCCCTGCTTTTCTCGTGCGTGAGCGGCGATTTGAGCATAGGGATGCCTTTCCTTCATACCCATGCGCGATGGTAAGGTTTTGAACACATCTATGTCTTCGCCATACCTTTCCTTAAGCCAAAGGAGGATGAAGTGCTGTTGGCTATGGACATCGGATCGATAATTTCCGTCATCCATGTAAATGTAGAGGGCTTTATAGCTGCCCTCCCCTTCTCGACAACCCGGTTTTTTCTCGTTTTTGATGTAAACCGCATTCACATGATCAAGAACGTAGGGTGCGTTTTCCCTGTAAACATGCTCAAGGGCGTCTTTGAACATGGCATGAACCTCAGCCGCGCGGCGCGCTATGCGCGCATTGGAATCCGAATTTCCCAAACGCGCGGAAAGAGCGTACAGCTCGCCGCTGATTTTTCTCACAACACGCCCCCTTTCCTCCTAAAGAGCTGAATCAAGCTTAGCTTCCCCATCAATTGAATAAAAAGGAACTGTTCCTCTTACGGGCACAACTTTACCTTCGCCATCAGTCTCCAAGTAAAACACATCGGCGCGCTCAAGCATATCTTGACCGAAGTATGCAATGTTTGCCGTTGTAATAAAGGTTTGCACATCTTGCGAAATATAGGAGACCAAAGCCTCCCTACGTGCACCGTCAAGCTCGCTCATCACATCATCAAGCAGCAGTACTGGTTTCTGACCGATCATTTCCTCTATTACAGCGGCTTCAGCGAGGCGCTCTGCCAAAACAATGGAACGCTGCTGCCCCTGACTTGCATAATGGCTAGCATCCATACCGTTCACAAAGAAGTGAATCTTATCCAAATGAGGGCCGATTAAACACCGCTTTCGCACCATCTCATCACGACGGCGGCGCTTAAGAGCTTCCTGCATCCTTTCGCGCACCTCATCACGGCTGAGTTGATCAAAGGAGGTGGAGAAGCTAAGCGCTTCGATCGGATGAGAGATTTCATCTATCTCATCCATCTCCTCAGCCGACAATCCATCAAAACCCGCGTCATCAGGCTTATCCCATGAATTAACGTAGGATGCAGAAAAGCTATCCTTTCCCCCGGATATCTCTTCGTATAGCTTTTTCATATAGGGAATCAAGCGCGCGAACAACGCGGTGCGGTAACAAAAAAGCTGCGCACCACAGGTAACCAACATCTCATCGATGCTGTCGAGCATCAAAGGGGACGCCTCATCCTTCAGAAGTCTGTTCTTATGCCTTACCACCTTTTCGTAATCTTTCCGGATGAGGTGATAGTTGGCATTCAACTGAGAACCCAGGGTATCAAGCACCTGTCTTCGAACACTCATAGAACCCTTCACCAATTCAAGGTCATCGGGTGTGAAAGTGACTGAAGGGATGATTCCTTTAAGCTCTGCCGACCTTTTAGCCTTGCCGTTCAAGCGGTACTTCTTCGAATGACCTTCGAGGAGAAGAGTCATCTCAAGTTCTCTGTTCCCGTCGCATACAAAGCTTCTAGCTAAGGCATGGGAACCGCCTTTTCTGATAAGTTGGTCAACCGTGGGGTTCCTGAAGGAAGATAAGGCGGTAAGAAGCTGGATACCCTCTACTATATTGGTCTTCCCGATTGCGTTTGGCCCAACAAAAACCGTGAGCATGCCAAGATCCTCCAACTTGAAGGACTCGTAGCTCCTGAAATTGCTCAGCTCTATACTCTTTATACGAAGAGGCATACGCGACCGCGGCTCCACTTCGCTTTACCGCCCTGGCTCCCGACCGCTTTCCTAGGAAAGGCGAACAGGCATGACAAGGTAGAGGTAGTTTTCCGGCGCAGGTGCGCGGAAGATGCCGGGTTTCATGGATGACTGAACCTCGAGATAGACCTCATCAGAGCCAACAGCAGCAAGCCCTTCGAGCACGTAAGCATAATTGAAGGCGATCTCGATATCCTCTCCCTCAATCTCGCAGGCTAACGTTTCCTGGGCAGATCCGATGTCTTGCGAGGCTGCGGAAATTTGCGTGGTCTGAGAAGCTACGTTGAGATCGAAGCGAACCGGCGATGAGGAAGGTCCCATAAGAGATGCACGCTTTACGCCTGCAACAAGGTGGTCAACATCAACAGTCGCTCGGGTCACGTAAGTATCAGGGAGCAACTGCTTGTAGTTGGGGAAATTGCCTTCGATACGGCGGTTGATAAACACCGTATCCTGGCAGGTTACGACGATCTGGTTTTCAGCAAGGGCGAGGGAAATATTCGCCTCGGTCTTGGGAAGAGATGCGATTTCAGAAAGGAAGGATCCGGAGATGACCGCTTGAAAATCGTCGGCTGCCGAATTGAGAGTTGCCTCAGTTACAGCGAGGCGGTAGGAATCGGTGGCCACCATACGCAGAAGGCCAGATTCAAGTGTTACGAGCACACCGGTGAGAATGGGACGGCTCTCATCTCGGGATACAACACGGGAAACACGTTTGACCATCGTCGCAAACTGACTGAATGGAATCTCAATGCGCTGCTGAACGTCAACTGCTGGAAAACCAGGGAAATCATCGGGGTTGAGGGCCTTGATGGAAAAAGACGATGTATCGCAGGTAATAAAAGCCTGTTCTTCTTCCACCCTCACATGAACGGCGGCGTCGGGCAGATTTTTAACAATCTCAGAAAAGAGCTTGCCGGGAACAACAGACCTACCCTCTTCCTCGACTAATGCGGGAGCGGAATACTGAATGGAGACCTCGAGGTCGGTGGTCTGCAGATTAATCCTATCCCTTTCAGCAGTGATGAGAATACCAGAGAGAACAGGCAATGTTGAGCGTGTGGAAACACCTTTCAACACAACGGAAATGGCGTTCTGAAGCTCTACTTTATTAATGCTGAATCTCATACCGAACCTTTCTCTTCAATGCTCACTTCGGCATTATATCTTCTTTGCAGAACCCAACACTGTGCCGCTTTGTCTTTACAATTTTCCAATTTTTAGAAACTTATCCACATTTTTCTTCTTTCATGTTGTGGATAAAGTGGAAAACTCGATCTGATTTTAAAAAAACATGCTCTTAACCTGCGTAAACTTAATTTTGCTCTGATGAAATCTGTTATCCACCTTGAATTGTTTTTAAATCCATTTTCTTTATAACTCAATACAAAACACCTGATCAGACGCCTGTTTTTTAATTTCTCTCAACCAAATCGAACAAAAGGTCGGATCTTTTGATGGGCAACTGAGGAATTTGTTTAGAAGACTCACGACTCGACTTTGAAAGCCTAATTCTGATAAAAGTCAAGGGTGTTTTTTCGACAGTTTTTAACATCGTTCCGGAATTTTCAACTTTTATGAATTCAGGTTTTCGGAAGTTTTCAACCATTTCTGAATAAAATGTTAATAACTTTGAAAAGGCCTGTTCGAATGGGTATAAATTATTCTTCAACGTTGAATGAATGTTTTAAGTTTCTACAAAACCGCAGGTGGCTAGATTTACTAATCTGAAAAGCGATACAATGAGCGCTGAATATTTTGAATATCACTGAAACTAAATGAAACACAAACGGAATACATCGTGAATAATTCAAATGAAAACAACCAGATTACCAGTGCAAACACAGGTTTGAACTCGGATTACTTCGATTTCACCTATGTTCACGCCACGGCGCGCATCGCTTTATATGATGACTTGAAAAGTGCGCCGCGAATCATCGAAATCCCGCCATCCGATACCGTTTCCTACATCGAAAACCTTGCTTCTAAAATTTACGAATTATCGAAGATGGCTGGCGGAGAAATCCCCTACACCGTAATCAGGGAAGTTTCCGAGAACTTTATTCACGCACGTTTCAAGGAGATTATCGTCTCCATCCTCGACAGCGGAAATACCATCCGTTTTGCCGACCAGGGACCGGGAATCCTCAATAAGGAGAAAGCTCAGCTTCCAGGTTTCAGCTCCGCCATCGAACCTATGAAGCACTACATACGAGGGGTCGGGTCCGGTCTTCCTATCGTGAAGGAGTATCTCAACTTCTCACACGGAAACATCACCATTGAAGACAATCTTGGAACGGGATCAGTTGTCACCATCAGTATCGGGGATAGAAGGGAGAGCAGCCAATTCGCCGCAACAACTCACCTCAATAATCCCGCGGCAAATCAAAGCCCTCATTCTCAGGGGAGACGTCCTCAGGTCATCATACCTCCGCTTTCACAGAGAGAAAAATCCTTCCTCCCCCTCTTCCTTAGCGAGGGTGCTCTCGGCGTAACCGAAATCTCAAAGCTTACGGAGGTTCCCATGTCGAGCACTCATGTCACCCTGCAGAAACTCGAGCAGGCGGGACTTGTGGAAAAGGTCGGGCAAAAGCGCATGCTGACAGATTTCGGCTTTGAAGTTGCCCAATCCCTTTAAAATGATTTTAGATAGTGGAATCTTCGTTCCTTGCCGATCGGGAGAACTCTGTTATGAATAGCGGAAAACTGCATGAAAACTGGATCAAAATCTGCAATCAGGTCAAAAAGTACGAAGGAATAGACGCCTCTCAGATCAACGCCTTCTTTTCTCGCCTTCAACCCCAGGCTATGAGCGAGGGTTTTCTCATGCTCACCGCTGATAACGAGTTCATTAAAACCTGGATCGAAAGGCATTATCTCGACGATATTAAGAGAGCCTTGAGTGATCTCTACCACGTCCCTTTCACCGTGATTCTCGAAGTTGATACCACCGCCAAACATGACGGAACCCCTACTGTGACCGAAGGCGCGCAAGCTTCCCCGCAAAACGCCGAACCGGTGAGAGAATCTGCAAAACCCAATCCCTTCAGCACTGCGAGCGCTGTCTACCAGAAGGACTACAACGAAGCCTACGACACCTTCGACACTTCTTACGACACCTACCGCGAATACAAGGATATGAGACCAAACCGCGCTAATTCCAGCGAGAACGGTTTCAGGGCCGCTGAGGGAAACTACGAAGGACCGGCTTCTACCTTAAAGTTCGAGAACTTCGTTATAGGCGACTCCAACCGCATGGCGTATTCGATGGCCGTTAACGTTGCCGAGATGCCCGGCAGCACCCCCCTCAATCCTCTGTTTATCTACGGAAAGAGCGGTTTGGGTAAAACCCATCTCATGCGTGCGATTCAGAACTATATTCACGAAACACAACCCTATCTGAAGACCATCTATGTCGACTCGGCCGAGCTCCTTTCTGATTACATGGATGCAGGCGCAGCTCATGACAAGGAAAAATCAAGTTACAAGAACTTTAAGAACAGATACGAAGAAGCCGACGTGCTGCTCATCGACGATATCCAGTACTTACAGGGTAAGAAGCAGACGCTCGACATCGTGTTCCAGATCTTCAACAAGCTCACCAACCAAGGTAAGCAGATAGTTCTCTCAGCCGACCGTGCGCCTAAGAACATCGACATCGACGAACGCTATCACTCCAGATTCAATCAAGGTGGAACCATTGATATTCAACCGCCGGAGATCGAAACAAAGCTTGGCATCGTCAAAAGCTTTATTAACGAATACCGCACAAACGAAGGCCTTGATCAATTCAACATCCCCGATGACATTCAGATGTACATCGCGGAAAACTCCAGCTCAAACATCCGGGAACTCAAAAGCGCCGTTACCAAGGTGATCTATCAGATGACCTTCTTCAGACAGTCCGATATCAGTATCGCGGATGTAAGGGTTCTCCTTGAAAATCACTTTTCCGGCGGATCTTCAAAGAATCTCACCGTGGAAGACATCCAAAATGAGGTTGAAAATTTCTTCAAGGTGAAGCATAGCGACCTCATTGGCCCTAAGCGTGCAAGAAACATCGTCTATCCGAGACAAATCGCCATCTATCTGTGCAGACAGCTGCTCGATCTACCCTTCAACGACATCGGGAAGAAGTTCAACCGTGACCACAGCACAGCCATGCATTCCGTCACCACGGTAGAAGAAATGATGAGAGACAGCCGTGAAGTCCAGGAAGAAGTAGAGACCCTCAAGCAAATCATCAGAGACCTGTAGGACCATAGTTGAAGGATGACTCATCGATGTCTCACAAGATGTCGATAAGTCGCAGTTTATGACTCATTGATAACCAAACCGATAATTGCGGTTAATTGAGGTTGCAATCAGTCAGTCATTCTTCCACAGCCCTAATTTGAGAATGATCAGGACTTCCGGAGCTTTTTCAACAAATCCACCGAGCTTATTAGTATTACAGGAAGATATTTATTATGGATTTAAAGAAAGAAGATAAGAGAGATCCTTGAATAAGGAAGATGCTCTTCTCATGAGTGTCTATCTAAGCCTAATCTCCTATTTGCCCTGATAGATCAAAAAAAATGATTGACACTAATTTCTATGGTTTATATAATTTCAAAGTTACTCTTTGAATATGAAAGGGAAAGTGATATGAAACGCACTTATCAGCCGAACAATCGCAAGCGTGCGAAGTGCCATGGTTTCCGTGCTCGCATGTCCACCAAGGGTGGCCGTGCTGTACTCGCTGCTCGTCGCGCAAAGGGTCGTAAGCGCCTCTGCGTTTAATGGAGCATCTAGTTGGATACTATTAAGTCCAGCTCGGAAATATCCAATCTCTTTGCTGTAGGAAGGCGTCTCAAGACGCCTTATCTTACGTTTATCGTAAGTGATGCAGCAAAGAAGAATGGAGCAGTAAGGGTTAAGCAGCACGACCTCGATGGTCGTGTTGCTTTTATTGCTGGAAAAAAACTAGGTAATGCTGTTTGGAGAAACAAAGCCAAACGCAGGATGAGGGCTCTCTGCCGGGATCTTGGTGGTCCTTGGGAGGGTTATGACGTTATATTTCTAGCAAAAATCACTCTTACTGACGCGAATTATAGTAAAGTGCTTAAGGCGTGTGACAAAACGCTATCGAACAGCTATATCACCAAAAGAAGCTGTGATGGTGAGTAAGGTGAGAGAAAAAATCACCCGGATTCCTACCCAGGTGGCAATCTGGTTGATTACTTTTTACAGATATTGCATCTCTCCCTTATTCCCCTCGTGTTGCCGTTTTGTTCCGACGTGCTCCGAGTACGGACTTATCGCCTTTAGGCGATACGGTTTTCGAAAGGGTTTCGTTTTAACGGCGAAGCGCCTTATGAAATGCCACCCAGGAGGACCTTACGGTTATGATCCTGTCCCTTAGAATGGGCGGGGGTTCTCTTTGGAATATAGAAGGGAAAAGACATGTGGGAAGTTATTAAAGGCTGGATCTTCGATATTATCCAGTTCTTCTGCAACTTCTGTGGTGACTGGGGCTTGGCGATCATCATCGTTACGGTGATTTTCCGTCTGCTTATGGCTCCTATCATGCACAAGCAGGCTAAATCGAATCATCTCATGAAGAAGATTCAACCGAAGATCGCCAAGATCCAGGAAAAGTATGCTGACGACAAGAATCGTCAAGCTGAGGAAATGCAGAAGATCTACGCTGAGGCGAAGTACAACCCCCTCGCAGGTTGTATCCCTATGCTTCTTCAGATGCCTATCTTCATCGCTTTGTTCCAAACCCTCCGTGAAATGGGTACGCGTGTCAGCGATGCTTCTCAGCTCACGTTCTACGGAATTGTTCCTGACCTGGTCATGACTCCGGGTGAAGCCCTGAGTGTCGGCATCGGAACGTTTGTTCCCTACCTTATCCTCATGGCTGTGTTTGCCATCTCCACCTTTGTCCCTATGATCATCAGCAATAAGAACAACTCCAACACCGATCAGAAGCGTCAGATGTACATGATGGCTATCGTGATGAGCCTCATGATGCTCTGGATTTCCTGGAGCTCCCCCGCCGGCGTTCTTCTCTTCTGGGGTGTTTCTTCTCTTATTGGTATTGCTCAGAACCTTATTAGCACCAAGTGGTTTGAGCATGGGGATAAGAAGCTTGAAGCACAGAAGGAAGTTATTGAGGTTAAGCCTGTCGAGATCAACGTTACTCGTAAGGAAAAGAAGCCTCGTCCGAAGAAGAAGCGCTAAATCACATTTTCTTACAGGCAGAGGGGTGTTTCCATGAAACACCCCTTTTGTATACATGAGCATTTGCTCGAATAATCGTCTAAGGAGATACCTATGTCTGAAGAATTCATTGAAAATGAGACTATTGAGGAGCCTTCGTCTCAAGAGACCGAGATCACCGATGAGATGATGGATGCAATTGCTGATACCGCAATCGCTGCACTTCAAGATATTCTGAAATACTTTAATGTCGGTGAAGTTACCATCGATGAGTATGAAGGTGAAGAAGGTGAGCTTATCCTTGATATCACCGGTGATGATCTTGCCGTTCTTATCGGTCGACATGGAAAGACCCTTGATGCGTTGCAGTTCCTTGTTTCCGCTATTACTGTTCGTACTATTGGTTATCGTTATCCTGTTGTCATTGATGTTGAGGGTTATAAGAGCCGTCAGCGCCAGAAGCTCGAGTCTATCGCTCGCACTGCCGCAAGCCGTGCGGCTTCTCAGCTTCGCAATGTCAAACTACGTCCGATGACCCCTTATGAGCGTAGGATTGTTCATATCGCGCTTCGCGATGACCCTCGTGTTGACACCATCTCCGAAGGTGAGGGAACCGGTCGTCATGTAGTTGTGGTTCCTCAGTAAGGATTGAACCATAATCTATTATAGGGGCGCTTCGGCGCCCCTTATTTTTTCACAGGGTGAGTTATCATATAGAAACACTTAACTTACTAACTCAATTGAAGGTTTCACGTGAAACATTGGAGTTTCTAATGGATAAGCAGCAGATGATCGAAAGATATCTCGATGAGATTCTCGTAGCAAATCAAACCACTAATCTCACGAGAATCACCTCAAGAGAGTCTGCCTTGGTTTTACATGTTGAAGATTCTCTTATAGGACTTCAAGAGATCCAAGAGGCACCCGAAGGCTTATATGGAGATTTGGGAACTGGTGGTGGTTTTCCTGGTGTTCCTATAGCGATCATGACCGGACGTGAAACTCTCCTCATCGATTCAGTTCAAAAAAAAGTCAGAATCTTGCAGGATATTGTTGATAAGTTGGGTATTTCTGAGAATATATCCACTTATGGTGGAAGAATTGAGGATCTAGCTCTCGAAAAGCCGCAGTCCTTTTCTGTGTTATCTGCCCGCGCGCTGTCTCGTCTTGTCTCTCTGCTTGAACTTTCAGCTCCTTTGCTGAAAATAGGAGGTCGTCTCGTTTGTTATAAAGCGAAAATCGAGGAAGATGAGCTTCAGGAAGCACTTGATGTTCAAGAACTTGTTGGGATGAGATTAGTTAGCAGAAGATTTGTTATATTGAGCGACGATTGTACTTATCGTGAGATTATTGTATTTGAGAAATACAAAAAACCTGGATTAAAGTTACCTCGCCGTGTTGGCATGGCTCAGCGGAATCCCTTAAAACCACGCTAGATAAGGAATGTCCTGTGTTTCACGTGAAACACAGGACATTCCTTATCTTTAGGGTTATTCACCTTATAGAACTCTTGTTAAATATATTTCGATGTTTATAATTGGATCTGTCTTTCTGGGCCTAGTGTTTCACGTGAAACACTTTAGGTATCATGAAGCCTCTTCTATCTATCTTTGATGTTTCACGTGAAACATCATCCTCTATATTACAACTAAAGACAGTTGCTGTGTTGTGTTGTTGCGCCCATGATGAGCGTGGTATTCGTATTGAAAACTTCGTTGTAGTTAGGTTTGAGAAGTGTTTAAGGAAACAGGAAGAAGAGAAGCATACGAGGTTATTGTTCGTGAAACTTCACCTCAAGCTTCACCAGTGGAGGATAGGATGGATAACAGGGCGATGAAAAGTTACAGAGATAAGAAGCCGGTTACGCATGTAGTTGGGCAAACCAAGGTAATTGCCATCATTAATCAAAAAGGTGGTGTTGGTAAATCTACGACCGCTATCAATCTCGCTGCCGCTCTTGGTGAAATGAACAAGCAGGTTCTCCTTGTTGATCTTGATCCCCAGGGTAATTCTTCCAGTGGTCTAGGTATTGAAAAAAACCGTATCGAAAACTGCATCTACGATGTTCTTCTAAATGATGTACCCATTGAGGAAGTGATTATTCCTGATGTGTGTACAGGTTTGGATGTTGCTCCTGCTACTATCAACCTTGCCGGTGCCGAGGTTGAGCTTGTTTCCGAGATGGCACGTGAGAATCGTTTGAAAGACGCTGTTGGCTCCCTTAGAGGTAAATACGATTTTGTTTTAATTGACTGCCCACCCTCTCTTGGCCTTCTCACTGTTAATGCTCTTGTTGCTGCTGATAAACTCCTTATTCCCATTCAATGCGAGTTCTACGCCCTTGAAGGCGTGACAAAACTTCTTGATTCAATGAAACGTGTCAAATCTCGTCTTAATCCCACACTTGATATTTACGGTGTGCTTCTTACTATGTTTGACAACCGCACCCTGCTTTCTAAGCAAGTTGTAGACGAAGTTCGTGGTTATTTCGGTAAACTAGTCTTCAATACAACGATCCCACGTACTGTTAAGCTTTCAGAGGCTCCAAGCTTTGGACAGCCTATTACTCAATACGATCCTCGCGGTAAGGGATCTATTGCTTATATCGAATTAGCAAAGGAAGTGATTAGCCGTGGCTAAAACTAACAAAAGTGGCCTTGGTCGTGGTTTGAATTCTCTTCTCGGTGGTTCTTTTGAGGAAGCCATCCCCGAAGAGACTCCTGTCAGAGAACGTGAAGAAGTACGTCCTGCAGCAAAGACTGTTGTACGCGAGCGTGTTGTCGTTGATCCCGGTGAGATCCCCGCTTATGATCCTATCCTTGAACCGCGTCCCACTGCTAAGTCTGTTTCTCTTGAGAAACCGAAACCTGAGGTTAAGGGTGTGGTCGAAGAGAAGATTGACGCCGTCGTCGAGGAGGTTAATCTCAAAGCTGTTGATGAAGTTCCCATCATGCAGGTTGTTCCTAATCCTGATCAACCTCGTACAAATTTCAAGAAAGAGGAGATCGAGGAACTTGCCGCCTCTATTGAAAAAGATGGAGTCCTTCAACCTATTTTGGTACGCAAAGCCGGTAAGGATACTTATCAGATAATTGCTGGTGAGCGCAGATGGCAGGCTTGCCGTCTTGCAGGTCTCGAGAAAGTACCCATTCGCATCAAAGAAGCTGATGACGGTAAAGCCCTCGAACTTGCCCTCATAGAGAACATTCAGCGTTCTGATCTCAATCCCATTGAAGAAGCCTACGGTTATAAGAGGCTTATGGAACGCAACGGAATGACTCAGGCGGAAGTTGCCCAAGCTATGTCTAAAGGTCGTTCAACCGTTGCGAACGCGCTACGTCTTCTTGAGTTACCTGAAGAAGCTCAGCAGCTTCTCTTTGAAGAGAAGATTACCGCAGGCCATGCTCGTGCAATTCTTTCCATTTCCGATCCTGAGGGAAGAAAGACTCTTACAAAGAAACTTGCATCCGAAAAGCTGAGCGTACGTGAAGCTGAATCGCTTGCACGTTTGCTTTCTGGTAAGAAATCAGAAGAGAGTACCCCGCGCCAGCCTATGCCGGCATCTTTCAAAAAGGCAGCTAAGGCTCTGAGGGAAACCCTGCAGACTAACGTTAGGGTTAAATCCTCTAAAGGTAAGAATAGGATTGAGATCGAATTTAAGGACGAAGAAGATCTTCAGCGTCTAATTGAATCTCTGATATAGGTATATGTGACCTAATGTAAGAAGAGGCGGGCGATATGCTCGCCTCTTCTTGTTATATCTTCATAAATAGTAGTTTACATAACTTTATTCATAAAGCTATTCTTGAGCTGGCCGCAAGCTCCGTCGATATCGGATCCCCTTGAATTCCTAAGCGATGTCTCAATTCTTCTGCCTTTTAAGGTTTTCATCCAGGTGTCAACCGTTTTATTCGAACTTGGCTTGAAAGGGGAATACTCAACGTCGTTTATAGGGAGGATGTTTACATGGCATAGCAAGCCGCTGCAGAAGGATAGCAAGGCTTCAAGATGATCGTCGGTGTCGTTGATGCCCTTCATAAGAAGGTATTCTAAGGAGACCCTACGGTTTGTCTTCTTAGTGTAGGAGAGCAGTTCCTCCTTAAGCATGCCAAGCTTTTGATTGGCTACACGCGGCATTATCATATCTCGGTCTTCTTGTATGGCCGAATGCAGCGATATCGCTAAGGTGAACTGCTCAGCCTCATTTGAGAGACGACGGATTCCATCAAATATTCCACATGTTGATATGGTGATATGACGCGCGCCTATATTGAAGCTTCCCGGATCATTCATCACTCGTAGAGCTCTGATGGTGTTTTCGTAATTAAGAAAGGGCTCGCCTTGTCCCATGGCAACAACGCTTGTTACACGCTGCCCGAAATCAAGCTCAACCGCGAGGATCTGGTCTATCATCTCAGCCGCACTAAGCTGTCTTGTAAAACCTTCTTTGCCGGTTGCACAGAAGGCGCATTCCATAGAGCACCCCACTTGTGTGGAAAAGCATACGGAGAGGCGGTCGTAACCGTCCTTTGACAGAGAAGGCATGCCGACAGCTTCTACGAGTAATCCGTCCTCAAGCTCAAGAATATATTTACGCGTGCCATCTGCAGATATACGCTTATCTACTATGCGAGGTACGCAGAGGGGGTAAGCTTCTGATAGCTTCTCCCTCAGAGCCTTGGGAAGGTTGCTCATTTGGTCATAGCATGTTGCATGGTGTCCGTGTACCCATTCATAAACTTGCTTTGACCTGAACTTTGGAAATCCAAGATCGGCGATGAGCTCCTCGATTTCCCTCGCCGTTAATGATCTGATCTCGTTAAGCATGAGACATCCCTCTATTAAAAGAACAAATGTTCTTGTTATATAAGAAGTGAATATACGATATAAGCAGCAGCTGCTACAAATGCAATTATGAAAGCCCAGCTAACGAAATAACATCCGGCATTTTTAGCCCGGCCTTGTTCGATAATCTTGTCTCCGAGGGTTCGGTGATCCTTCATGATGACCGTTCCTTTTTTCTTCGGAGGCAAGGGTAGGCTTTGCTCGGGTATCCAACTGCCATTGCTTTCAATGATCTTGTTAAGGCCCTCCTGCCCAAGATCAATGCGCGGCCTGACGTTCTCCTGGATCTTTAAGCCGACACCTTCGATAAATCTTTCAAAGCTCTCCTCATAGAGGGGGCTGTAGGCGAAAACAGCGGCTTCACCCCAATACTGCCCACCTTCTTCCCTTTCGGTAAAGGCGACAAAGGAAAGGATGGACTTGAGTTTTAAGCCACCTGCAGCGAAAACGCTGAGCTTGCGGGAAAAGCTTGGGTTGAACAAAGCTACGTCATGACCGAACTTATCGGTCATGATGGCCCTGTGTTCTCCTTTATGCAGTTCTATTCTTAGCTCGAAGATGTCACCGACAAGGCAGTCGGCACCGAGAAGAATGCCGGCGGCATCTTTTGAGTAGGCTTCAAATGTTTGATATGTACCGAAATATTGCTCCATCGAAAACTCCCTCGGTGGGTTGATACAATTAAGAGATTCAAAAAAGTCCTAACGTGATTTCATGATAGTACCTTAAAGCAGGCTTGTCCTCGCTTGCGCTGCGCAGAGAACAGGGCGCGAAGGGCAAGTGGTTTCGAAAAATGAGCTTGGATGGGGAGTATGATTAACAGAGAGCTTCGCGAGATAATAGAGAATGCCGAGCTTGCAGAAAGCAACGAGCTTGCGCAGTTCATCTCCGATGGTACAAGCGCGGCCATCGTAGAGCGATATGCCTCGTTACCATCCCTTGCCAAGCGTTCCGATTACGGAGAATTCGATAGAAATATCGTCGTTCTCGATACCGAGACCACCGGTTTTTCGCTTAATCACGACGAGCTTACTCAGATAGCCGCTGCGCGTCTTGAGTGCGGCGAAATCGTTGATTGGTATGTGACCTTTGTAAACCCCGGTAAGCCCATACCGGAAGACGTCGCCCACCTAACGGATATCCACGATGAGGACGTAGCTTGCGCACCGACCCCCCAGGAAGCACTTGCCCGCTTGGTTGAATTCGTAGGGGATGCTAAGGTGATCGCCCATAACGCGGACTTTGACCGCAACTTCACCACTAAGCATCCGGAGGGCTATCCGCTTCTGGAGAACGTTTGGCTCGATTCGCTTGATTTAGCCCGTATAGCTCTGCCTCGTATGAAGTCTCATCGTTTGATTGACTTGGTCAGGGCATTTGGAGGACCCCTTTCCACTCACAGGGCTGATGATGATGTTGCGGCAACTTGCGCGCTTTACCGTGTACTTCTTGCGGGCGTTGAGTCCATGCCGCCTGCGCTCGTACGCCAAATCGCAGGCATGGCGACGGCTGAGCAGTGGCCTACGTCGGTGGTGTTTGATTTCTTCGCGCAGAGAAACGCTGCTCGCGCAACTTGCCTCGGTGAAATGGATGCGGACCGTATCAATCTCACACGCAGCTTCTCTGTGAGAAATCTGCGAGCAGATCGTCTGCGCAACCTTGAGTACCGAGTTAAGCGCGATGCGGATAAGGTGGCAGCTGACCCTGAAGAGGGAATGGTCTACCCCAGTGAATCCGATGTGGAACTGGCTTTCACTTCAGAGGGTCTCGTCGGTTCTCTCTATTCAGATTACGAGCCGCGCGCAGAGCAGCGAGCCATGGCACGTGCGGTACGACGGGCCTTCAGCACCTCAAGCAATCTCATGGTTGAGGCTGGTACGGGAGTGGGGAAGTCTATGGCCTATCTCGTGCCCTCTGCCCTGACGGCGGTCGCGAACGACATCAGCATAGGCATTGCGACCAAGACGAATGCATTGCTCGATCAATTGGTGTTTCAAGAGCTTCCCGCGCTTGCCGAAGCTCTATCCGATCAAGGTATCAAGCTCACCTTCGCACCTTTGAAGGGTTTTTCGCACTACCCTTGCCTCCGTCGCGTGGAGAGGGTGGTAGAAGAAGGCCCTGGCATGCGAACAGTGGGTACGAGCGAGCAGCACCAGGCACCCGCTTTGGCGGCTTTGTTGTCCTATATCGAGCAAACCGAATATGATGATATTGATTCTCTGAAGATTGACTATCGCGTTTTGCCGCGCAAGGTCATTACAACGACAAGCCATGACTGCCTGCGTCGAAAGTGTCCTTTCTACGGTAGTTCCTGTTTTGTACACGGCTCCCGTCGCCGTGCAGAGGCTGCGAACATCATCGTAACCAACCATAGCTTGTTGTTCTGCGATCTTGCTGCCGATGGTGGCCTTCTGCCGCCGGTGCGCTACTGGGTGGTGGATGAGGCCCACGGCGCCGAAGCTGAAGCCCGTCGCGCTTTCTCCCTGGAGTTAGCCGCTGATAAGCTGGCTGCCCTTTCTAAGCGTGTCAGCAACGGTGAATCCTCGCGCGATCTGTTCACGCGAGCTGAGCGCGTAGCGGTTGTTTCCGGGAGGGAAGAGGCAAGCACGCTGTTGTTCGCCCTGACGAACAAAGCCCGCCTTGCAGGCAAGGCTTTTGGGGAGGCTTCGGCGGAATTTGCGGTTCGTATGAGGGACCTGCTTTATTACGACGGAAACAAACGAGGCAAAGGCTATGAGACAGTTGAACTGTGGCTCAACGCTGAGATCCGATCAGGTGAGCGTTTCCGCGGCATTTCCGAGGTGGGGCGCACTATGGCAGATCGGGCTGAAAAGCTGGTGACCGTCTGCCAGGAGATTGTTGCCTATCTCGAGGATATAGAGGGAGCGGCGGCGGTTCAGCGTGAAGTTGCGAGCCTTGCCATTGAGCTTAAGGAGCTTTTGCGCGCCGTCGAGATCATATTGGTTCAATGTCCCGACAGTTATGTTTTCGCAGCGGAGATAAACCGCAGGGGAGACAAGCCAATCGATAGGTTGCTTGCCCTGCCCTACAACGTGGGGAATATCCTCAATGAGCGCCTGTATGCGAACACGCACGCAGTGGTATATGCCTCAGCAACCCTTTCGGTGGGAGATTCTTTCGAGTCTTTTGCAAAATCACTCGGTTTGAACGAGGGGCCGGACTCCTCGTCCGCCGAGCTTTTGCTTCAGTCTTGCTACGACTACGACAACCATATGAAGGTTTATGTGGTGAAGGATATGCCCGAGCCAACCGACCCGAGCTATCTCAACGTACTGCAGGATTTGCTCACACGCGTGCATCTCGCTCAGCATGGATCCATGCTCACGCTGTTTACCAACCGTCGTGAGATGGAGAAATGCTTCGAAGCTGTTCAACCTGTTCTCAAGCAGGCGGATTTGAGGCTCGTGTGTCAGAAGTGGGGCGTTTCCGTAAAGGGCCTGCGCGATGATTTCCTCGCTGACGAGCATTTGTCCCTGTTTGCCCTCAAGAGCTTCTGGGAGGGTTTTGACGCACCGGGAGCAACGCTTAAGGGCGTTGTGATCCCGAAGCTTCCCTTCTCCAAGCCGAGTGATCCTCTGTCCTGCGAGCGCGCAGACAGGGATGACCAAGCTTGGCGCCGCTACGTGCTGCCCGCTGCGGTCCTCGAAACCAAGCAGGCTGCTGGGAGGTTGATTCGCAAGGCGGATGACGAAGGCGTTCTCATTCTTGCTGACAAGCGTTTGATCACAAAGTCCTACGGCAAATCATTCTTGAATTCCCTTCCGAGCAGGAATATCAAGGTTTGTACCATTGCGGAGATTGCAGCCGAGATAGAAGGGCGCCTTCAATAATGAAGAAGCTTTCGGATAAGATAGGCCGTGCCGCTCATATTAAGTCGAACACCGCGGGAACATCGAATGAGATTTCCTTTTCGGTCCTGGATGCCAAAAAGCAATCTCAAGATGGGGATAAGCAGCTGGAATCTGTGCCTGAGCTACCCGGTCTCGGCGTTATTTCCCTGTTCACGTTGGGCAAGGTTAGGAAAACGCGTTCGACCCCAGTGAAGGAGAAGGGGTTCTTCCTTCCTTCGGGTGAGTTCGTTTCAACGGAGGGTGACTCTCCGTCTATCATTCCGGCGTCGGGTACTTCAAATACGCCTGCCGTGATCAGACCAACAGCATTGGGCGAAAGCTCCTTGGCTTTACCGGGTGTTGCGTCCCCTGTTGCGGATAAGGCTGGTGCGGCCCCAAGCGCCGTAGCTAGTCTGACAAACTCTTCGTCTAAGTCTTCAAGCACAAGTAAATGGCAGACCCCGCAAGATGAGGTGGCTCGCAGGAAGAAGACACGTAAAACCAGGAAGGCTTTTGCCGTTGCGGCCCTGGCGATACTTGTTGTTGTCGGCCTTGGCGTTGGGGGTGCGACGCTCATGCAGTACCTCGAGCAGCAGCAGACCAAGCGAGGCCAGCTTACCAGCTTCATCAGCATGGTTGAGGAGGCAGATGAAGCGGTCCTCGCCTTTGACGAGCTGGTTGTCACGCAGATCAACGGAGGTGTAGGCGCCATGGGTGTGGAGGCGCTTGCGTCCTCTTACGCGGATATGAGCGATGATCTCGACGTAGCGCGGGAAGATCTCGAACGCGCAAGGACGTTGGTTGAGCAGGTGCTGATCGATCTCACCGAGCCGACTGATATTGAAGCGGCAAACCAGGCGATAGTCTCTATCAACGCCCGCATCAACCTGATTGACGCTGGCAGGCTTCTGGTTGATGAGATGATCTCAGGGCAGAGTGCAGCTCAGGCGGCCTCCGAGGGGTGGTCTTTGATCCTTGCCGGCGACACGGCTGCCCGCGAGGCTGCCGCCATGGTCTCAAAGCCTTCAGCTGAGTCGATCCAGGAGTCCATGGAGCGATCCAGTGCGGCTCTGGATGCCTTCACCCAGGCAGTCGAAAAGCTGAGCTTTGCGGACTCGGCCTACGAGGCGGTGGATCTTTCGGCGTACGTGAGCTATGCCCAAACCCGCGTTGACGCGCAGGGGCATGCGCTCGCATCGGATCAGGCCTACCTCGATCGAAACAAAGAGATCCTCGCCTCTGAAAACGATGAATACAACCAGCTTGACGCTGCTGCGGCCGAAATGGCCAAGTCCCTATCAGGCGATCCCGGGGAGCTTGTCGAGGCTTATTCGATCGCGCAGTTGGCAGTCCTCATTGATCAGTACTCTTCCGAGCGCTCTCGTGCGGGTGCAGCAGATGCAATTCTGCGTGATTATCTGGGTATAAGGGATGAATAGGTTTATACTTTCTTTAATTGTGTCTTGATTTGAATGCGTATATGAAAGGCAAGCCACATGTCCGAAATTCGTGAACACGTTGCCTATCTGTCACAAACCATCGGCCCGCGTCCTGCGGGTACCGAGGAAGAGCAGCAGGCCGCTCTATATATCACCGAAAAACTCCAGCAGGAAGCTGGTCTTCCTGCCGTTATAGAGGATTTCAACTGCAATCCCGATTACGACCTACCCCGGGCTCTCTGCTGCGGAGTAACGGCTATCATTGCTGTGGTTGCGATGTTTATTCCCGTGATGACCATCCCCGCACTCATTGTGACGCTTCTGTGCACCGTGGTCTTTGTGCTTGAGTCCTTCGGCAAGCCAGTAATCTCGCGCTTTCTCAACCGCGGCGTAAGCCAGAATGTTGTTGCCAAATACGAGCCCCCCGCTACAGCAGGTGGGTCCCGCCGACGTAAAATCGTTCTGGTTGCTCATTACGACAGCGGTAAGGTCAATAAGGAGAACTCGGGCTTTCTGTTCAAGATTCTGACTCAGCTTCGTTGGGCGGTTCTTGGCGGCATGATTGCTGTTCCGGTTCTGTTCCTCATCCGAACCTTGATCTCGTTTGGCGGCGTTGGCTTGATCGTTATGAACGTTCTGACGTGCATTGCCTTGGTCTGCGCGCTTCTCCCGCTCATCATGATGGCCCTGCATCGCGGAGCTGCTTATAACGAAAGCGCCAACTGCAACGCTGCCGGAGTCGCGGTCCTCATGGATGTCGCAGAGCGCGTGAACCGTTTTGCGGAAGAGGGCCTCCTCGCTGAAACCGACGAAGGCGAGCCTGTCATGCACGGCGAGCAGGCAGCCATCGACGCCGGCCTCGTTCCCGAAACGGGCGAGTTTGTCTATGAGTCTGCCGCTACCGTTGAAGAAGAGATCGAAGAGTCTCCTGCAGCGCGCCTGGCCGCGGCCAAGGCGGCTATTGCCGCCCTCACCGGTCAGCCCGTAAGCTCAACCATTAACATCGATTTTGCTGAGGAGCGAGCTTCTGCCCCTGAGAGTGAAGAGGCCGTCTCCTGCGATGGCTTTGACGAGGATCGCGCGCTCACGTCTTCCGACTCCTTTGTCGAGGATATCGCAGCGGACGTTGCCGCTAGTGCAGCCGCCGCTGTCGGCGGTGCCCTTGGATTGGCTGCTGAGGCGGTTGTCGCCGAACCTGCGCTTGAGGTTGCAGCTGAGGTGGTCGAGGAGGCAAGCTCGGTCCCCGCTTGGTTCAAGGCCGCTCAGGCCAAGGCAAAGAAATCGACCGAAAAAGCTCCCGTTCAGCGTTCTCGCTATGCCGAGGCCTTTGACGCCTTTGAGCGTGAGAGCTCCAGTCGAGCGGAAGACGTTTCTGCTTTCGAGCTTTCCGAGACCGAGAAACGTCTCCAGGAAATGCGCGAGAGGATTATGGAGTCTACGGCTCCGAACTTCTCCCGTGCTGCCGAGGAGCGCCCCGTTGACGCCGTTGCTGCGAAGCCCGCTGTCGCTGAGCCGATCGAGGTTCAGCCTGAGACTTCGCCGGCCGCACATGAGCCCGCACCTGTTGCGCTCGTGCCTGAGCCTGCTGCCGCACCCGCACCGGCTGCTAAGCCGCAGGCGGCAAAGCCTCAGGTTCCCGCTGTTGCGCCTGTGGCAGATCTTGGCGCCACTACGGCCTTCATTCCCGTGCCGATCAATCCCGCAGAGCTTGCAGCTGAGGCCTCTGCGATTGACCCGGTGCCCGCCGCACGCAAGCAGCCCACTCCGCGCCCGCGCCGCGCCATTTCCCTTCCGAGCATCGGTGGCCTCGGCGAGGCTGAGCCTGCCGCAGCCTCTGCCGCCGCTACGGCAACTCCGACCTCTCGTACGGGCCGCGTTCGTGGCCTGCGCTCCGTGCTTCCTTCCATCGGCGTAACCGATCAGGTGGTGCCGGTGCCGCAGCCCGAGCCTCCCGCTGGCGAAGCTGAGGAAGTCGATCCCTTCGCACCCAAGCCCATCGAGGCCTTCCAAGAGGAGCAGTTCGAGCCCGTAGCTGAGCAGCCCGCGGCTGAACCCGCGATCGAGGGCTTTGCCGAGGAGACTTACGAAGAGGGCTACTACGAGGAAGAGGAGAATTACGAGGAAGAGCTCTTCGCTTCGCCTTACGTCGAGATGCCCAAGAGCCGCCGCGAACGCTTCATGGAGAAGTTCCGCTTCGGCCGCAAGAAGAAGGAGGAGGAGGCTGCTATTCAGTCCACCCCGCAGGAATGGCTTGATGTCGACGACGAATTTGATGCTCGTACGGCTGGTAAGGCCCGCGGTGGTTGGGAGAGCTTCCGTCAGGAAGAGCCGACAGCCGACGACGGCTACTATGCTGAGGACGGTTATGGCTATGAGAGCGGCTATGACTACGACGATGCTTATGACTCCGACGAAGTTTACGACCTCGGCGCAACCACCCAGTTCCAGCCGGTTGATTCCTGGAGCGAAGACGATGAGGATGACTTCTCTCCCAGGCGCAGCCGTCGTGGAAGCAAGCGTCGTTGGCAGGGCGGTTCCTTCTCCGGCGAGCAGCTCGGTCGTGTGTCCACCATCCTCGATGATCTCGATGCTTACGAAGCGTACGAGGAAGAGGCCTACGAAGCGCAGGAGCAAATCGAAATATTCCATGCTCCGGCTATCAATACCGAGGTGTGGTTTGTCGCCCTGGGTTCCGAGCTGGCGGCCAATGGTGGCATGAACGCCTTTGTGGCAGAGCACGGCAAGGACCTCAAAGGCGCCATCATCATCGAGCTTGACGCGCTGGGTGCGGGTGAGCTGAGTTTGATTGAGAAGGAGGGCCTGTACAGGCCGAAGAGCATCTCTTCTCGCATGAAGCGCTATGCCCGCAAGGCAGCTTCCGAGCTTGGCATGAGCATTGGATCTGGTTCGATTCTTTGGAAGGACGGCCCGGCTGCCTATGCCCTTAAGCACGGTTTCCAGGCTATGCACATTGCAGGCATGGCCGATGGTAAGCCGGCTCTTTATGGCCAGGCAAATGACATGATGGAAAACATCAGCGAAGAGACCCTGCAGAAGAACTCCGACTACGTCATGGAGCTCATCAAGCAGATCTAACGTATACCTTTTCCAGCAAAGAAAAACTCCGTCCCGATAAAGCGAGTCCCTTTTGGGCATTGCTTGCGGGGCGGAGTTCGTTGTTTTTGGAGCGGATGACGGGATTCGAACCCGCGAATGCCAGCTTGGGAAGCTGGAGCCTTACCACTTGGCGACACCCGCATGCGTGAGCTTTTCAGCCACAAGATTATAGCGCACGGGTACGTGCGCTGTCCTTTGAAACCAGAGAATACCCACGAGC